>CAZFFW010000005.1:0-101015 GCA_964518125.1 uncultured Porifericola sp. | reverse complement strand
CTATGTGGACGAGCTTTTTGAGGTAGAAGCGATCAGCCCATTCTGAAGCCCTGCTGTCGCGAGACTTTAGATTCCTCACCAGCCAGAGGTAAGTTCCGTCCTACTGAAGGCTGTCAACGACTGCTTTTGGGTAAAACATTGCCACAATCACTGCAGAAATAGCAGCCAATGTCATGTTAGTACAGATTTTCCTGATAAATTTAAGGCTGACACTACCTAAAACCTGCTATACTGATACAACATGCAAACGCTACTGTCCTTCCTGGGCTTTACCGCCTTTGTGGCATTTTACTCCTGGTACAAGCTCCGAAAAGAACAACTATCCTCCCGCGATGGCTTTTTCCTGGGCGGGCGCAGCCTCACCGGATTTGTCATTGCCGGTTCCATGCTGCTGACCAACATCTCTACTGAACACCTGATCGGCCTCAACGGATCTTCCTACAAAAACGGCTTTATCATCATCGCCTGGGAAGTCACCTCGGCACTGGCGCTGATCGTGGCAGCGGTCTACTTCATCCCCACTTACCTGAAAATGGGCCTTACCACCATTCCGCAGTACCTGGAGTCCCGCTTTGACAGCACTACCCGTACCCTGGTGGCTTTCTTTCTGATGATCTCTTTTGTGGTTACCCTGCTGCCGATTGTGCTGTTTACGGGTGCGATCAACCTGGAAAGTATCTTCAATATTTCTGAACTGCTACAGGTAAGCCAATCCCAGGCCCTCTGGATCACTGTGGTGGGTATCGGGCTGATTGGTTCCGGTTACGCCATTTTTGGCGGACTCAAAGCTGTAGCTTACTCCGATACGATCAATGGTATCGGGCTGTTCATCGGGGGGCTGCTGGTGCCGCTTCTGGCGCTCTGGGAGATAGGCGATGGCAACATCCTGGGAGGCTTAGATAAGGTGTACCAAAACAGCCCCGAAAAATTCAACGTCATCGGTGCTCCCGATTCGGTACTGCCCTTCAGTGCGCTCTTTACCGGCCTGGTGATTAACCAGTTGTATTTCTGGGGAATGAACCAGACGATTATTCAACGGGCGCTGGGTGCCAAAAACCTGGCTGAAGCACAAAAGGGCCTGCTCTACACCGGCGCACTCAAGATACTGGTTCCCCTCATCATCGTGCTGCCGGGGGTGATCGGCTATTACTATTTTGGCGATTCGCTCTACGAAAACCAGGATATGATTTACCCCGAACTGGTCAAAAAAGTGCTGCCGCTGAGCTTGGTCGGCTTCTTTGCGGCAGTGGTGATGGGCGCGGTACTCAGCACCTTCAACAGTGTGCTCAACAGTTCAGCCACGATCTTCAGCATAGGCATCTACCAGCGCATTATCCACAAGAAGGCCACCGATAAGCAGCTGGTGAGAGCCGGTAAGATCAGTTCTACCGTACTGGCACTGGTAGCGATTATCGCGGCACCCATGGTCGCCAATGCGCCGGAAGGGCTGTACCAGTTGCTGCAACAGCTCAACGGGATCTTTTTCATCCCCATCGCCTCCATCCTCATCGCCGGGCTGTTTATCCCACAAATTTCCGCAGCAGGCGCCAAAGCTGCGCTGTTTGTGGGTTTGGCTTTTTACATCACCACTACTTTTATCTTTCCGGTAGATATACACTTTGTACATATCTGGGGGATTGAGTTTCTGCTCAACCTGCTGGTCATGTTTGTGGTCTCTTATTTTCGCCCCCCGGGCAAATGTGTGCCTACAGTTTCCTCGGCCCCGGCTGATTTTGAACTGGAAGGCTGGAAGTATACCAAGGTGTTCAGTATCACCCTGACCGTAATTATCATTGGCATTTACATCTGGCTGGGCCAGTAATCATTTACCGAGAATATGAAATATTCACTACTACTGCTTTCCTGCCTGCTTTTGACAGAAACACTATTTGCCCAGGAGATTGTACCGGACTTCGCGCCCCGAAAGTACGTTTGCTATCAGGCGGATGAAGCATTGCTCGTGGACGGAAAACTGGATGAAGCCGCCTGGCAGGCAGTACCCTGGACAGAAAATTTTATGGACATTGAAGGGGAGAGCAAACCACTTCCCCGCCTCCGCACCCGGGCCAAAATGCTGTGGGATGAGCAGTATTTTTACTTTGCGGCAGAACTGGAAGAACCCCATATCTGGGCTAATTTGCGTCAGCGGGATACGGTTATTTTTTATGATAATGATTTTGAGATTTTCATTGATCCGGATGGGGATAGCCATCGCTACTATGAGTTTGAGATGAACGCTTTTAATACCCTCTGGGACCTGCTGCTGATCACTCCCTACCGCGATGGTGAAAATGCGGTATTAAATTCCTGGGACATCCGGGGAATCAAAAGCGGGGTAGACATCATAGGAACAATCAATGATCCTTCCGATACCGACACAAAATGGACAGTAGAGATCGCAATGCCCTGGGAAGTACTGAAAGAGCAGGCTCCCGGGCATCGTAAACCCGAGGCAGGAGAATACTGGAGGGTAAACTTTTCGCGTGTGCAGTGGCAGACAGATATCGTGGATGGCAGGTATGTGAAAAGAAATGATCCTCAAACGGGCAAGAGGCTGCGGGAAGATAACTGGGTTTGGTCGCCGCAGGGTGCGATCAACATGCACCGGCCGGAGACCTGGGGATTTGTGGTATTTTCAGCGCAGGCGGCAGCATCAGGAGGAGAAAGCTTTGAGATACCTGCCAGCGAATACACCAAATGGGAACTGCGAAAACTCTATTATGCCCAGCGGGACTATTTTCGCCAACATGCTGCATACGCCAGTGAACTGCAAGATTTGGCAGTAACAATACCGGAGACAGCGGAAATAAGCGCTGGCGATCGCTTCTACCTCATCAGTATGCCGGAAAAATCTTCGGATACCAGGTGGTATATTGATGAGCAGGGCAGAACCTGGTCATCGGTAAAATAAGAAAGCCCGGCCATAAGCCGGGCTTAACTTTAATGTGAATAAAACTTAGTAATAGCGGTAGCTGGGCGGCTCATTACCACTGGTCCTGATGTAGAGATTGGCTTTGGCCTTGTGGTTGGTCAGGTGGTCATGGATGAACAAAAGGGCCTGCTGACGGGTCATCATTTTACCGGAAAAGCTTTTCACCTCTTCCTGCAGCTGTTCGTCAGACATGGTTTTCATAATTTCGCCGGCTTCCTTCATGCTGGTAGTCACAAAGGTCTTGAGTTCTTCGCGGCTCATGGCACTGGCGTCCATTGCCGGAGGCGGTCCGTCAGGCTGAATATCCTTCAGGAACATATTAGCCATGAGCTTGGAAGCCCCTCCAATGTGTACCAGTTGCTCGGCAAAGGTCATCAGGCTATCGTGCGGCTTATAGCCGTACATTTCTTCGGGCATAGCATCAGCCAGTTCTTCCAGCTGTTTGATGGCTTCCTCCCATACTGGTGCGTGCTGGTTTACAAAAACATAGGTCGGGGCAGCAGTTTCCTCCGCCTGGGCGGTATCGGTAGCCGGTGTACAGTAAGTGAGTAAAAGGCTGCTGAGTATGCAGCATGTGGCAAAATAGAGCGTTTTCATAATTCTCATAGTTTGGTGAATGAAGCCGCAAAAGTAGCCAATTCCGAAGATAAAGCAGCAGGAATTGACCTAAAGGAAATATTGAACGGAAAGTATCGCTGCTAAGCGCCTCCACTACAGTACTTTTTCACAGTTTAACCAAGCAGAATATCTCTGTTGTAAAAGAAAAAAGCCCGAAGAATATGGGCTTTTCAAGTAATAACGAAGTGTAAAATTCCGGCGGCTAAAGTAAAGGCACTACTCCACCTTATTTTGCAAGTTTTTGGACTCGGCTTTTCGTGAAACAGCTTTCACTTTAGATATGACCATACCACTTTTAGGGCCGGCCGGCATGCGGCTCAGGTCATAGCTCAGGTCCTGCTCGGGCACCTCATATTCCATACGGTTGACCAGGTACTCCAGCGCCACCTTCATGGCTCCAATGGTGACCCACTCTCCGGCGCAGCGGTGGTTTATGCCAAAGTCGCCTCCTCCCTGGGGAATAAACCCATACTTGTCGTTTTCCCGGTTCTGGAACCTCTCCGGCCAGAATACTTCTGCCCGCTCCCATTGCCTTTCATCCCGGTTGGTACCATAAATATCCAGTAACACCAGCTGATCTTTACTAAATTGGTAGCCTTTCCATTCAAAATCATCGCGTGCCCGCGCCCCCAGAAAGGGTGTAAAAGGATAAAACCGACGTACTTCCTGCACAAAATTCTCCAGTTCGGCGTCTCCACCGTTCTGAAGTTTTTCGCGGTACTGTGGATATTGATACAGGGCCAGCGCCAGAAAATTGTTGAACCAGGTAATGGCTACCAGCGGCCTGATAATATTCAGCACTTCCACTGAGGCTATCCGGGTATCCAGCTGTTTGCCTTCCAGGTCACGGTGAAAAGAAAAAACTTCCAGGGCAGTTCCTTTTTTAACGGGGATATCTCCTGCCCTCACCTGCTCTACCAGGCTACCGATCCATTTTTCGGTTTTACTTCGGGCTATCCTTCCCTGCAAGTTACGCATGCCTACACCGCCAAAAGCATCCACCATTTCAATGAGTTCTTTGGCTCTCTTTACTACCTCATCTTCACGGAGAGGTACACCAGCCCACTTACAGGCAGCCCGGCAGAGGATATTCCTGCTCTCTTCAAACAGCAGTACTTCATCCATCTGCTCCCATTTGAGGAGGTGGATTTTCCATTGTTCTGCCAGTAGAGACATAAAGTTACTGACGGTCTCCCGGTTCATCAGAGACATAAATGCCTCTTTTCGGTGGCGATGCGCTTCTCCATCCAGAGATTGTACACCATGTTCACCAAAGAGGGTCTTCTGAATTCTTTTGGGGGTAGCACCCTCACGCTTAAAACGCTCCGTATCATAAAAAAACCGGGCACCCTCCTGCCCATGCAGGCATGCTGCCTTCTCGCCTAGTATGCGCGTTTCAAAAATATCACTATGGTATTCCCGGCTCCTTCTCTCGATAAAGGTATAGCCATCACTAAGGATAGAAAGGGTACTGTCTAACTGTGGATCTTTGGGTACATTTGGCATGGTTTATTTTTATAAGGTGAAAAAATTTATAGCTATTGGCTGATGATACCCTGCTGCCAAGCGGTCGCTGGTATGCTAAAAAATTGGATTTACTGTTCTCTACTGGCCTTTACCGTTTTGATGGTGCAGGACCATCTCTGAAAGCTTCTCACCTCCTTTGATACCAAAATCCAGCGTACGAATAGGGAAAGGGATCATAATATCATGCTTGTTGTAAGCTTCCTGTATCGCGATGATCGCATCGCTTAACGCCAGCAGATAATCAGGCTGTCGCGGGGATTTTGCCCAGAAGCGTACCGAAAAGTTGATTGAACTGTCGCCAAATTCTTTGAAAAAGAGCGTTACTTCCCGGTTTTTGTCAATGCTATCAATACTGCTCACGGCTTCCAGCGTTATTTTTTTCACCTTCCTCAGATCGTCTCCGTAAGAGACCCCTACGTCCAGGTCCACCCGGCGGTCCTGTGTTCGGGTGTAGTTGGTAACGACATTCTGAAACAGTTGCTTATTGGGGATCAGTACCTCCAGTCCCTGAAAAGTATTGATCGTGGTAATTCTCAGGTTGATGTCAGTAACTGTTCCCAGATGGCCCTCATTCTCAATGATATCGCCAACCTTGAAGGGTTGCCGAAAAGCGATAAGGATACCTGAAATAAAATTAGCGGCTATATCCTGGAATGCAAAACCCAGTGCCAGTCCAATGATACCCACACCAGCCAGCAGTGTAGTGACTGCCTTGCTCAGGTCCAGGACTTCAAGTGCAATGAAAAGACCGATAGCAACAATCGCAATGTATACGATGGTGTTAAACAGGCCTACTACTGCGCTGTTTTTGGAGAAATGACCGAATAATTTTGAGGTGCCCTGCCTGATTAACTTCGCCAGAAAAAAGAAAGCAATCAGGATCAGGATCGCCACTGCGAGATTGGGAAGCATGGCAATAAACCCGGAAACCCATCCTTCCAGTTTTTCACTCACCAGGCTGACGGGTTCTTCAATATTGATATTCATTATGTTGAGTCGTACGTAAAAAAAAGGCGAAAAGGGGGTACCCCTCTCCGCTTAGCTGAACTTTGCTTAGAAGCTCACATACTTTTTCCTCTTCTTGGCCTGCTTGAGAGATTTCTGGCTTCTCTTGGCATATTCATCCAGCAATTCGCCAACAGTATCCAGTAATTGGTAAATACCTTCATTTACGGATTTTTCCAGGTCGGAGCGAAACCGACCGCTTTCTTTACTAATCTTAGTCCTTGTTTTATTACCGCGGTCGGGGGCCAGCAAAATACCAGCAGCAATTCCGGCTAGAGCAATAGTGACGAGTCCTGATAAGAGTCTCATGATAAAAAAATTTATAGGTTAAACGAATAAACAAGTAAAATTGAAGATTGAGAATGCTACGTGATTATCAATCCCCATTAACTCAGGATAGTAAATACAACCAATTAGTTTTCGCTTTGTTGTGAATCGGCAGCTGTTGCTGTCAATTTATTCAGGTAATTTCATAAAACAGCCTGAGTATGTAAGTTCTTAGGGACCAAAACTGATGATTTTTGCCCGAAACCATGCTACTCGTTATGGACTTTCAGCCGATCACCCGCAAGCTCCTTCATACTTAAAACACCTCTGTAAAGCACATATTTATGAGTATTTATCGCTAATATATGCCGTAATTAAGAAAGCTTTATATTCATATATACCTGAGTTATCTGCTTCTCTGTCCGATTATTACAGGAGTGTGTTAGCGTAGCCAAATTGATAAGTTAAAGTTATTGTGACAACCCTGCCCATAACTATTCAACAGAAGCAGAAATATCAATACTTTACCTATATAAATCCATATACTCACTTTTCTGACTTATGGTATTTCCTGAAAAATACTAGCTGACCATACGCTACTTTTCACCCATCATTTTCTACCCTCTCTCTTTATTAATGCGTTTTGTGCTTCTTTGTAGCTATCAAAAGCCCGCAGGAAACTGAATGGAGTACCTGATAACACCCAAATATTTTCCCGGATTTAACTATGAAAGAAGACCTACAAAATAACGCACAGGCACAGCATCCGACGAAAAAGAAACGTCAGTTATCTGTGCTACTGATACTAGTGCTATGTACGTTTGGAGTGGTACTGGTAGTACAGGATGTGATTGTGGTAACCCAGAACCGGCAAAGCAGCCGGCAGACGGATGAGATTAGAAACGCGCATATATCCAGGCTAGATGATGTCCAAACGCTGCAGAGCGGCGTAGATGAGTCCGTAGGGATCATCAGCCAGTACCTCCTGTCCGGAAGAAAGGACCTGCTGCAGCAAAACGAACTGCTGTGGAAAGAAAAAATCTGGACCTCCGCCCTGGCGCTGAAAGAAAATTCTTCAGAAACCAATCCTGCTACTAAGCCGGAGGCTAGCGAACGTCTGCACCAGTTGCTTACCGAACTTGAACATCTGGAGCGCTCACTAATAGATGGTTATACCGCCCCCGGCAAAGCAATACCCCAGATCTCGGACACCACTGATCAGGCGGCGATTCTGCAGATCGCCAGAAAAATGATAGATACTCAGCTGCAGCAAAAAAAGGCGCTTGCTGTTCTTGAAGAAAAACTCATTCCCCTGCAAAAAGATATTGACCAGGAGATCATCCCCTTAGATGCTGCGCTGGATACCGACCTGCAGAGTGGTTTGGAAGCTCTCGCCGCCAAGCTTTCCCGCACCAGTCTCTATATTGTATTGTGCTCACTGACAGGCTTGATTGCGGCAGTACTGATGTCAGTGCTTTTCCTCAGAAAATTAAAAATAGCGGTAGAAAGGCCCGCAAAAATGCTCAGACAGTTATCATCAGGCGAATTACTGGATGAAGTAACTGAATCTGACGACGAACTGAACGAAGTAATAGCTGCCGGAAAGAAACTGAACAGCAATCTTGCGGCAGCCAGTAATTTTGCGCAGGCCATTGGCGAAGGGAATTTCCGATCGGCATACGAACCGGCCGGCACGCAAGACCGCCTCGGAAATGCCCTGGTACATATGCGAGACCGTCTGCAAAAAGTAGCCGAGGAAGACAAAAGACGTAACTGGACCACCACCGGACTAGCGCAGATAGGCGATATACTACGCAAGGAAAATAGCGCTGCTGAGCAGTTATATATCAACATTATCCGCTTTATCGTCAAATACCTGGATGCCAACCAGGGCGGCCTGTTTCTGCTCAACCAGGATAACGACGAGCATTTCCTGGAAATGGTAGCCTGTTATGCCTATGAGCGGCAGAAATTTCTGGAGAAAAAAATCTATGCCGGCGAAGGGCTCATCGGGCAGTGCTTCGTGGAAGGTGAGGCCATATTACTTACCGAAATTCCGGAAAAGTATGTTCAAATTACCTCAGGGCTGGGTGAATCTACCCCTCGCTGTATCCTCATCTGCCCGCTGAAGGTAAACGAAGAGGTTTCGGGTGTCATAGAACTGGCATCTTTCAAGGTGCTGGAGGATTTTGAAGTAGATTTTATCAAAAAGCTGAGCGAAACCATTGCCTCTACCATTTCCAGTGTCAAAATTGCCAAACGCACTACCTTACTGCTGGAAGAAACCCAGCAACAGGCAGAAGAAATGCGGGCTCAGGAGGAAGAGATGCGGCAAAACAACGAGGAACTCCAGGCTACGCAGGAAGAAATGCAACGTAAAGGGCTGGAGGCCGAAGAGCAAAACTCCAAGCTTAATGCAATTTTGGACTCTACCGTAGATGCCATCATCACCATTGACGAAAAAGGCACCATAGAATCCATCAACCAGGCTGGTCTGCAGTTGTTTGGATACGATAAAGCTGAACTGATAGGGAAGAATATCAAGATGCTGATGCCCATGCAGCGAAGCCACGAACATGATGGCTATCTGAAAAATTACCGCGAAACTGGTAAAAGAAAAGTTATCGGTATCCCGCGGGAAGAAAAAGGGCTCCGCAAAGACGGAAGTGAGTTCGACCTTTCTCTGGCCGTGAATGAGGCCAATATCGGTGGGCGCAGGATCTTTACCGGTATCCTCAGGAATATCAGCCAGCAGAAAGCACAGGAACAAGAGTTGCGTCAGCAGGTAGAAGATATCCGCAGCAAAGAAGAAGAACTGCGCCAGAACCTGGAGGAAATGACAACCATACAGGAAGAACTGGAAAGAAAAAGCGAAGAAGCCGCTTCGCAACATGCCAAGATGAAGGCTATCCTGGATTCTACCGTGGATGCTATCCTCACCATTGACGAAATGGGCATCATAGAATCAGTGAACCCCGCCTGCGAAAAGCTCTTTGGCTATACCAGCGAAGAACTGCTGGGCCAGAATGTCAAAATCCTGACACCGGATGCGCACCGGGTACAGCATGATCAGTACCTGAAGCATTATCGTGATACCGGAGAGCGTAAAGTGATAGGCATGCCCCGGGAAGAGAAAGGTCGCAGAAAAGACGGCAGCGAATTCCCGCTGGCACTAGCCGTTAATGAAGCTAAAATAGGAGAAAGACGCATTTTTACCGGTATCCTGCGAGATATTACCAAGCAGAAAGAAATGGAAGCTGAACTGCAGCAGCAACTGGAAGAAGCCCGGGCTACTGAAGAGGAAATCCGCCAGAATATGGAAGAACTTTCGGCGATACAGGAAGAGGTAGAACGCAAAAACCAGGAGGCGGAAAAACAAAACTCCAAGATGAAAGCCATCCTGGACTCCACGGTAGACGCTATCCTCACCATTGACGAAAAAGGGCAGATTCAAACAGCGAACCCGGCTTGCGAGAAGCTTTTTGGCTATCAGCAGGAAGAAATGATCGGGCAAAACGTGAAGATGCTGATGTCTGAAGTACACAGCACCCATCACGATGCTTACCTGAAAAATTACCGCGATACCGGCGTGCGCAAGATCATCGGCATGCCCCGGGAGGAAAAAGGCCGCAGAAAAGATGGTACTGAGTTCCACCTGGCAATTGCGGTAAACGAAGCCAGCGTCGGCGACTCCAGAATATTCACCGGGATTTTGAGGGATATTTCAGCGCAAAAAGAAATGGAAGAGAAACTACAGAGGCAGTTGGAAGAAGCCGTAGCCAGCGAAGAAGAACTGAGACAGGCCATGGAAGAACTTACTGCCATACAGGAAGACCTGGAACGCAAGAACCGGGAACTGGCTGCATTGAGTGAAGACAAAAAGAAAGAAACAAAAAAACCGCTCAATACAGGTAAGCCAGGGAAACAATAGTATCTGGTCAGCTGGTTTAATTCATTTCCCAGGCCCCGGCGCAAGCCAGGGCCTTTTAGTTTCCTCCGCTGACTTCCTTTACTTTTTCAAAAAAGGACCGTTTCCGCTCAGAATTTACCCGCCAGTCAACCGGCACACTCTGGAAGCCCTCTTCATAGCTTTCTCCATCTCTTCGGAAGTCAAAATACCCCCAGGAAGCATAAGCTTTGATGGCTGCTACCATATTATTGTCTTCCTGCTCAAAAGCGTAATGGTCATCTTCATTAAAAATGATGGGAACAGTTCTGTAGCCCTCAACCGCTTTGGTCTCAGCGACCATTTGGCTGATCCGGGCCGGATCTTTGACACCATTGCCGTGCAGCAGCAGGTAGTCTGCCTCCTTTACCACATTTGGCAAAGGAATGACCCCGCCTCCATAACTGGTAGATACCAGGTAACGGTAGCCGTTTCGCTCCATATTTTTTATCCTTGCTATCAGGCGGTGAACCCCGGTCTCTTTCAGGATTTCATGGTCGTAACGCACATTGGCTTCGTTGCAGACTTCTATCAGCACATTGCGGTAGCCATGTTCAAATAACCACTTCATGGTATTGTCAGTGGCCCTGATTACCGCCGCCTCATCTTCCAGATACTGATCCTGGCCAAAATAGAACAAACCCAGTATGACTACCATGCCCAGTTCATCAGCTTTCTTCATAATTTTGTCTAACCTGCTGAAGTATACCGTACGCAAATTGCCATTTTTGTAAAAAGCCGAATTTATCCAGTCACGGTTACCATAGCCCAGGGGGCTGCCACCCTGGAGGTTAAGCGTAAAAGCCAGAAGGCCATAGCGATACCAGTCTTCCATTGCGGCCACAAACTCATCTGTATTGCGGTCAGGGTCCCACTGCCCGGTATCCGGATACTGCCACTGCTCGCGACTGCCTGGGTTAAGGTCATCAAAAATACCCTGAACCATGCGCGAATTGAGGAGCAATCCTTCCACCTGAAATCCCTGCCAGGTCCTTCCTTCGTAGGTTGGTGTTCCGTTGATATAAAATTTGTCGCCTTCAATACTAACGGTGGTACGATTAGACATCTGGGCGATGACACCAAAAGGAAGTAACAGTAAACAACAGATACGTATCAGTACTTGCATTCTAAAGAATTATGGGCTTGACTTAAATAGCCTTATTATACAGTTGAGCTTACTGCTAGTACAGAATCTCTCTTTTTTGAAGGAATACTTTTTGGAAGATAGAAACAATATAGATAAAAAAAAGTATTGCTAACATTAATAAAAACATATCTATATTTGTTACTTGTGCAGTTTTGATTAAACAGACTTAAGCTAAGTAAGGTAAAGCATGATATCGCTCACAATCAACGAAAAGTACTACTTACGGGACCCTCAGCATACCGACCTGGGTGTTAAAATCGTCAGCCAGAGTATTATGATGATAGATGAATTGGGCTTTGAACAGTTTACTTTCAAAAAACTGGCAAAGGAAATCAATTCAACCGAAGCATCTATTTACCGATATTTTGAAAACAAGCACAAACTCCTGATGTACCTGATCGCATGGTACTGGAAATGGCTGGAGTACATTATTGACTACCGTACGAATAATATAGAGGATGCGGAACGAAAGCTTCACATAGCGCTGAAAACCCTCTGCGATAAAGTGACTTTTGACCCTACCTTTGCCGATATAGATGAGGCTGCCCTCCACCGTATAGTTATTGCTGAGTCTAATAAAACCTATCTGACCAAGCATGTGGATAAGGACAACAAACAAGGTTTATTCCGGGGGTATAAAGATTTATGCAAACATATTGCTGATATTGTAAAAGAGTATAATCCTGAATACCCCTATGCCCATGCCCTGATCAGTACCGCCATTGAGGCTTCTCATCAGCAGACATTCTTTGCCCAGCACCTGCCCTCCCTTACAGAAATAGACAAAAACGATCCGCAAATGCACGAAAAGATTTGCGAATACCTCTGGCATCTAATCACCAGCGCCATCACAAAATAAGTCCGTTTACTTTTTCTGTTTTTTTTTCAAACAAAATAAAAATAATGCTTGACATGTATTAAAACTCTTTCTATATTTAATAATAGTAAAGCTATTATATAAACAAGCTTTAATACTTTATTTAAAACAAATACGATTAACTATGGAAATGTTACTCACCACCCCGAAAGAGCATGTAGCTCACATTCAGTTTGTTCGTGAGGATGTACTTTCCGGTTCTCAAAAGAAAGCAGAACGAAAGTACAAACTAAACCGAGCGATGTTGCTGGGTAACCTCTACCAGGTAAAAGTAAATATCAGGTTCAGAGATCAGATCAATAACCTCCACAATGTAGAAACCACCGTATGGGCAGTATTTGAAGAGCATGTAAGCCTGAAAAGCGGCATGACAATCCCCATATGTGCCATAGAAGAAATTGAGTTTTAGTTGTATAGATAGAGCGATACGAAAGCCGAATAGGAAAAGGCAGGATTTTCTGAATCCTGCTTTTTTTTATCCTTTTTTTATCAAAAGCAGCAACCTTGCAGGGAATCAGGCGTATATAATAGCAATACTATTAAATTATAAAGTATTACCTTAACCTGATAATTAACCCAAATGGATAAAACATTAAATACCTCATTAGCAGAGATAAATGCTGAAGTTGCTGCTCCAAAAATGATCCGTTACCAAAAAAGATGGACCATTGCCGATCTGAAAGAAGGAAGAGTAAGGAGTTGGGGCAGTCCCTTCAGGAAGCCATTCACCCGATAAGCTTCTCCTGCTAAAATAAGCAGTCCACTATAAAGTTAAGTTTTAGTTGTATAGATAGAGCGATACGAAAGCCGAAATAAAAATGCAGGGTTCCTTGAATCCTGCTTTTTTTATTCCAATTCAACCACCAGGTCATCCTGCTCTACCATTTCACCACTTTGCAGGAAAATCTTCTTCACTATTCCGGCTCGGGGAGCAGAAATGGTAGATTCCATTTTCATGGCCTCTATCACAAAGAGCGGAGTACCTTCCTCTACCTCCTGCCCTACTTTGGCCATGATAGCCGAAAGCTTACCCTGTAAAGGCGCGCCAATCTCACTATCACTATCTTTGCTGGCTTTGGCATGTTGTACTACCTTCACCTGATAGGTGTTATCTTTAACTTTTACCCTCCTTGACTGCCCGTTTAGCTCAAAGGTTACCTGGCGAAACCCTTCATCATCTGGCTCAGAGATAAACAGTAATTTGATCATGATCACTTTTCCTTCGGCAATTTTTACCAGCACTTCTTCCTGGTACTTAAGTCCGTAGAAAAAAGCAGGTGTGGGCAAAGACGACATATCGCCGTATACCTTCAGGTGGTTGTAGAAATCTTCGTAAACTTTGGGATATAGCTTATAGGAAAGAAAGTCGAGTATAGTACAATTCTGCCCAAAACGCTGCCTGAACTCATCTAACTCCTTATCAAAATCAATTGGTGCCAGGTGTTCATTGGGTCTTTCTGTAAAGGGCTTTTCTCCTTTGAGCACTATCTTCTGTATCTGCTCAGGAAACCCCCCGTATGGCTGACCCAGTTCTCCTTTAAAGAGACTGATGACGGACTCAGGGAACGACAGGTTTTTTCCTTCCTCTAAAATATCTTCCACCCTAAGATCATTTGAGGCCATAAAAATGGCCATATCCCCCACTACCTTGGAGGAAGGCGTGACTTTGACAATTTCTCCAAACAGCTTATTAACGGCAGCATAATTCTTTTTAATTATCTCAAACTTATGTTCCAGGCCCATTGCGATCGCCTGTGGACGAAGGTTAGAGTACTGCCCACCCGGAATTTCGTGGTCATATACTTCGGCAGTGCCGGCTTTCAGCCCTGATTCAAAAGGATAATAATACTCCCGGATAGCCTCCCAGTAAACTGAATACTCATTGAGCGACTGCAAATCCATGGGCAATTCACGCTCATGCCCCTGCATCATGGCTACTACTGAGTTAAAATTAGGTTGTGAGGTAAGCCCGGACATGGCGCCAATGGCCACGTCTACCACATCTACCCCTGCTTCTATGGCTTTGGCATAGGTAGCAGGTTGCACTGAGGAAGTATCATGGGTATGCAGATGGATCGGAATATCTACGGCTTTCTTCAACTCTCTCACAAGGAGTTCGGCAGCATAAGGCTTAAGCAGACCTGCCATATCTTTAATTGCCAGAATATGCGCCCCCTCATCTTCCAGTTGACGGGCCATATCCAGGTAATACTGCAGGGTATACTTGTGATTATCCGGCGACATCAGATCACCGGTGTAGCAGATAGCCGCTTCGGCAATGGCTTCTGTTCGTTCCCGCACCGCTTTGATACTGGTTTTCATGGCAGTCACCCAGTTGAGGGAGTCAAAAATGCGGAAGATATCAATACCTGTTTCCCAGGCTTTTTCGATAAAACTGATGATCAGGTTATCAGGATAGGCTTTGTACCCAACTGCATTGGAACCTCTGAGCAGCATCTGCAGCAGGATGTTAGGTACGGCTTCCCGTATCTGCTGCAGCCTCACCCAGGGGTCTTCATAAAGAAAGCGCATGCTGACATCAAAAGTAGCCCCACCCCACACCTCCATAGAAAATACCTGGGGATGGTGTTTGGCAAAACTCTCCGCTACCCGCAACATATCAATGGTTCGCATCCGGGTAGCGAGTAAAGACTGGTGCGCATCCCTGAAGGTAGTATCCGTGTAGTGGATTTTTTTTTCATTTTTCAACCACGCTGCAAATTTTTCCCGCCCCATCTCCTTTAGCCGGTCTTTGCTGCCTTTGGGGTAGGGTAAGTACTGGTAGTTCACTTTGGTCTTGGTGGCATCATCGTACATCAGCTGAGATGGCATAATAGGGTTTCTGAAGACCTTATTTGTATCCATAAAGCGGATGTTGGGGTTTCCGTTCACGGTCACATCTGCCAGGTACATCAGGGTACGGGTAGCCCGGTCGAGACCTTCGCGGATATCAAAAAGTTCAGGATTGCTCTCTATAAAATTAACAGTAGCCTTACCCCGGTAAAAAGTGGGATGCGAAATGACATTGATCAGGAACCCCATATTGGTCTTGACACCCCTGATACGAAACTCCCGAAGTGTACGCTGAAGCCGCTGAGAGGCGCCTTTCAGGGTACGGCCGGTGGCAGAAATCTTGACCAGCATGGAATCAAAAAAAGGCGAAATGGTCACCCCCGGATAGGAACTACCTTCGTCGAGGCGAATACCGAAGCCTCCGGCATTGCGGTAAGCGATGATGGTTCCGTAATCGGGGCGGAAGTTGTTCTTGGGGTCTTCGGTAGTGACGCGGCACTGAATGGCGAAACCCTGGGTTTTGATATCCTCCTGCTTTCTGATGTAGATCCGGGGATCTGCCAGCTTGCGTCCCTGGGCAATAAGTATCTGGGAGCGAACGATGTCAATGCCGGTAATTTCTTCAGTGATGGTATGTTCTACCTGGATCCTGGGGTTTACCTCAATAAAAAAGATGTTCTCGTTCTTGTCCACCAGGAATTCTACAGTACCTACATTGTTGTAGTTGACACTACGGGTAATCTGCAGGGCGTACTCATAGAGCTTATCTTTGGTTTCCTGCTTCAGGTTGGATGAGGGCGCTACTTCTACCACCTTCTGAAACCTGCGCTGTACAGAACAGTCACGCTCATACAGGTGGACGATATTGCCGAAATTATCTCCCATGATCTGCACCTCGATATGCTTGGGCTCTTCAATAAATTTTTCCAGGAAAACCGTATCGTCTCCAAAAGCTTTCATGGCTTCCCCCCGGGCTTCTGAAAAGGCGTTTTTCAGGCTTTTGGCGTTACGGATTACCCGCATTCCGCGCCCTCCCCCACCGGCAGCGGCTTTCAGCATCACCGGAAAACCAATGCGTTCTGCTTCCCTAAGCGCCACGGACTCTTCCAGCAGGTCTTCTTTGCTGTCCTGGATAACCGGGACCCCGGCAGCAATGGCGATTTTTTTAGCCGATACTTTATCACCAAGTTTTTCCATCACCTCTGGCTCAGGCCCAACAAAGATAATTCCCTCCTCACGACAGCGACGGGCCAGCCTGACGTTTTCCGAAAGAAAACCGTATCCGGGATGAATGGCATCCACATGCTGCCGCTTTGCCAGCAGGATGATTTCTTCAATATCGAGATAAGGTTTTAGAGGTTCATCATCCTCTCCTATCTGGTAGGCTTCATCAGCTTTGTAGCGGTGAAGCGAATAGCGGTCTTCATACGTATAGATGGCTACAGTGCGAATTCGTAACTCAGAGGCAGCACGAAGAATACGGATGGCGATTTCACCCCGGTTGGCCACCAGGATTTTATCTAGCTTTTTGAGCTGTTCGGACATGGTTGGTAGTTAATCGTAAAAATGATTCAGTTATGTGCCTTTAAATTAACTAAATTAAAAGGAAGTCAACAGCCAGGGATACACCTTCTTCAGGAAAAGTTTCACCAAAAAATCTGGCAATAAAAACAGTTTTTTTTTAGTAAAGGCGCCAAAAGCTGACTTTTGTCATTTATGTTTTGGCCTTAATGTTGTTGATTTGTCCTAACCTTGCTTAGTTTGAATATTCATCAGGATGAATGAACCTTGGCGAGGGAATTAGACGTTAATTAACTGAATTTATGAAGGGTAAAGCATCAGCATTTAAAATGATTCTAAATTAGCTTTAGCAGCATGCATCATTTTAAAGTTTGTTCAGCCAAAAGTATCTTTGCCCGTTGAGTTTATTTTCACTATGCATAACAACTTCAGATTAGTCAGCTTATCGTATAGAAACGCCCCGATAGAGATTCGTGAGAGGGTTGCGCTAAGTGAACAGCAGTCAGCAGTATTTCTGCAAAAGCTTAAGGGTTTTACCTCGGTAGAGGAAGCACTCGTGCTATCTACCTGTAACCGTACGGAGATTTACTACGTCGCTGAAGAAGACCTGAGTGAGGAAATCATCAAGCTCATCCGCATAGAAAAAGAAATTACTGAAATCAGCAATCTTGCTGAATATTTCATCCGCTACGAAGAGAGGGATGCCATGCGCCACCTTTTTCATGTAGCCATAGGACTTGACTCACAAGTGGTGGGTGATATGCAGATTACCAGCCAGGTCAAAAGAGCTTACCAGGCTTCAGCCGACGAAAATATGGCCGGTCCTTTCCTGCACCGCCTGCTGCATACCATCTTCTTTACCAACAAGCGAGTAGTACAGGAAACCCCCTTCAGAGATGGAGCAGCTTCTGTTTCATATGCGGCCTCAGAGCTCGTATATGATCTGGCCAACGAAATCATCAATCCCAGGGTCTTGATCATTGGATTGGGCGAAATCGGTGCTGATGTCTGCAAAAATATTGGTGACTCTGACAATTTTGACAAACTTTTTAAGGTAACGGTAATGAACCGTACCAAAGAGAAAGCAGATTCCCTGGCCCTGCAATATGGCTTTGCTTCACGTGCTTACGAAGAAGTGTACGATGCCATACAGGAGTCGGATATAGTCATTTCAGCCGTTTCCCTCGAACAGCCCCTGATTTCACGGGAGTTATTTGATCAGCGAAAAGGGTTTTCCTACAAATATCTTATAGATCTGTCCGTACCCCGCAGTATTGCTCCCGATGTGGATGACCTGCCGGGCGTACTGGTGTATAACATTGATGATATCCGCAACAAGGCTGACGAAGCCATGCGGAAGCGCATTAATGCCATTCCTCATGTAAAGGAGATCATTGAAGAAGCACTGTCTGACCTGGAAAACTGGGTGCAGGAGATGGAAGTTTCCCCAACCATCCACAAGCTGAAGAATGCGCTTGAGCAAATCCGCCAGGAAGAGATAGCTCGTTATCTCAAGAACCTTGACGATAAAGAGGCTGAGCACATAGAAAAAATCACCAAAGGCATCATGCAGAAGATTATCAAGCTGCCGGTCCTGCAGCTAAAAGCTGCCTGTAAGCGTGGTGAAGCGGAGACCCTCATTGATGTGTTGAATGACCTTTTTGACCTGGAAAAACAGCAGGTCACCAAAAACAGATCTGGCAAATAGCCCTAATTGCCCGTAAAACTTAGTATCGCTTTCTTTACCAGGCCTTTGCCATCCCAGGGAATCATATGATTGAGCCGGGGATGGTATATTATTTTTACCTCTCTTCTTTTTATCTGTTTCTCTGCAAAGACAGCATTTACGGGATCTACGATCTTATCTTTCAGGCCCTGAATAACGGTCAATGGCACCGCAATTTTTTCCCATAAGGGAAGCATTTTTTCCAATTCAGCACGATGAGCCAGTTTCTCATCGTTGGTCACCTGCCACACTTTTGGCAGGAGCCACCGAAAAACTTTCCAGTCAGCCGGATATGAAAACCAGTACACTTTTTCAAGCGCTGGATCAAGCGCGGGGGCCAGCATCAGCAGTGCGCCTGCCCTCTCCGGAAAATCCATGGCCATACGCGCTATAATTGAACCTCCGTAGGAATGACCCACCAGCACCGGCCTCGCCGGATGACTGCTTAAGCCAAGCAGTGGACGCAGCATCGCTGACTGCTCAGCCAGAGAAACCACTGACCTGCCAAAGCCGGAATAGCCAAAGCCCGGGCGGTCTACCGAAACCATACAAAAATGCCTGAGCAAATCAGAATCTGCCAGGTATTCTGCAAATACATCCAGGCTGCCCGGTGCACCATGCACAAAAAACAGCAGCGGTTTGTCCTGTAGCCCACTGCTGATATAGCGGATGTGACGGTTCCCGACAGGATGGTATCCAATACTTAGTGGCACTTCCCTTTCGTTAAAATACGAAAGGAGCTGCCTGTCAGTTTTTCTGAAGTTATTGAAAATATGATAGCGCAGACTGGAAGGCATGGGAGAAAAAGCTAGTCAGCCTCTTTTACTGACTTAAAGGGATCAGGGTGTACAAAAACGTATTTTAATGCTGCTTTCAACTTGTCACTACTGATGATCTTAAAATCTTCAGCCGCTTGGGGGTCAAATACAGGAGGTTCCAGGCCGAGCTTTTGGGCAGCCAGTGAATAAAATTGCGCTTTCTCCGGATGCTCATCGGCACAGGCATTGAAAACTTCTCCCCACACCTGCTTTTCCAGCATGCTTATGATGATGCCAATACAGTCTTCCCGATGGATCAGGTTTACCTTATCCTTTCCGTTACTGTTGAGTCGTCGGCCAGCCAGAAACCGACCGGGATTTCTCTCCCTGTCATACAAACCACAAAACCTGAGGATACTCACCCCAAAATTCTGCTCAGCCTGCAGCAGTTTTTCGGCCTCCATCAGCGCCTGTCCGGATGCGCTGAGGTCACCACCGGCATCTGCTTCTCTTACTTCCCGGTTCAGGTTAGGATAAACCGAAGTAGAACTGACAAAAAGGATATTCTTGATGGCACCGCTTTGTGCCAGGCGCAATACCTCCGCTACCTGAGCTGGATAAAACTCCCGTACATTCTCCTGCTTCCTGGAGGGAGGAAAATTAAGGATCAGGGTATCGCTGTCAAAAAAGGCAGGATCATAGTCATCATTGACCCCGGGTGTCAGGCTGATATGATAAGGCTGAATCCCCTTTTCCTCCAGAGCGGTCATTTTTTCAGCAGTGGTAGTAGAACCTTTTACCTGGTAGCCAAGAGAAAGGAGTCGTTCGGCAAGGGGCAGTCCCAGCCAGCCGCAACCCAATACACTGATCGTATTAGCTGATGTATGCATGGTTTTATATTTCTTTTGAATAAAATGATCTTCTTCAGATTTGTTTACGATTCACTTCAAAAAGCCTTAATTTGCCAACTTTCTCTACAAGCAATCATCACTTCATGACTTACGAAGGCAATTTACTGAAAATGCGCGTAGCGCTTACTGATCCTGTACAATACACCCTCATGCTGGAAGAAGAAAGCCTGGATATGAACCAGTTAATAGGTCAGAAAATTCACCTTTCCTTTGAGGGGCGCATCAACTGTATCAATTGCGGCCGACTCACCAAAAAATCGTTTGGTCAGGGCTTCTGCTATCCCTGTTTCCGCGACTCTCCGCAAAATTCGGAGTGCATCATCAAGCCAGAGTTGTGCCGCGCTCACCTGGGCGAGGGGCGCGATGTTGAATGGGAGAAAGCGCATCACCTCCAGCCCCATATTGTCTATCTTGCCCAGACCGATGCCATTAAAGTAGGCGTGACACGCTCAACGCAGGTACCCACCCGATGGATAGACCAGGGAGCCAGGAGAGCCATTCCTATTGCGGAAGTACCTTACCGCTACCTGGCAGGCAGAATAGAAGTTGCGCTGAAAGCCCAGTTTACCGATAAAACCAACTGGCGCAATATGCTTAAAAATGTCACCAAAGACGATATGTATGTGACTGACTACTACGAACAGGCCCGATCAGCGATGCCTGAAGAACTGCATCAGTACCTGGTACAGGATTATACGGTTACTGAAATTCACTACCCGGTAGAAGCATATCCCGACAAAGTTATAAGCCTGAACCTGGACAAAAATCCTGTCATTTCATCTACCCTGCTGGGCATACGCGGACAATATCTGATACTGGAAGACGGGCAGGTGTTCAACATACGTAACCATAGCGGTTATTATGTACATCTTTCTTTTTAGACGAAAAATCAGTATTGTTTACGACATAGCACAAGCACCGGCTTATCAGCAGGATCGGTGGTGGCAAAAATATAGATTTCTCCGCCATCTTTCCATCCGGTTTTTTTACGGATCTGGCTGACACTTTCAGGAAAATTTCGGACCGTAATATTGGCTTTATTTCCTGGTAACAGCTTTTTCAATGACTTACGGCTATAGGGGCTGACTGCCTCAACGCTGAAGATGCGCCCCGGAAAATCAGGCAACAGTTCGTCTGAAGTATACAGATGGCTGTTAGGGTGAAGTTTGTTGACAGCAAAAGCACCAGCCAATGAACGAAAAGCGCCCGCCTTCAGAATGGCTGCATTGGGTTCGTAAATAAATGACTTGGGCTGACTGTACCGGACATCCACCCCAGCTTCGGCGCTTAGTCTGAACTCAAATGCCTCATTGCCTTCTTCCTGTAGATTTACGGTACTGATTGTGGGCTCCACTTCCGGATTTGCCTCCATAAGGTACAGCACTTCTTTGCATTCATTTCTGTACGCTACTACCCATACCTGACGAACATGACTAATTTCCCGTATGGCAGCCTGAATATCCAGCAAAGGGGCGGTTTTGATAAGTACCTGCTCCGCCTTGGATAGCAAAAGAGATTGTAGTTCCGTGATATCTGGACTACAATCCTGCAGGCGAAAAACCTTGCGGGCATGCTCATCACGACGTGCCGGGTCCAGGTAAATGCAATCCACTTTTTCGGGCAATTTCTCCAGGAAATCATTGGCATCTGCCTGGTGGGAAGTTATATTCTCAGCCCCCAACTGGTGGAAATTGTGCTCAGCCAGCGACACCAGATTTGGCTGCTGTTCTACATAGTGCACCTGCTTAAAGGCATGCCCCAGGTAGTAGCTATCCACGCCCATACCTCCGGTCAGGTCTACCAGCTTTTGGCCGGAAAGCAGGCCAGCTTTGAAACGGGCGGTTTGCTCAGAAGAAGCCTGCTCCACTGACAAAGCAGGAGGAAAAATAATGCCTGGAGTCTGGTACCATTCTGGTAATTTAAGCCTGGCCTTTTGCCGGGCCTGGATTTGCATGACCACCTCGCGCATCGGGATACCAGGGAAATGCGATCCCCTGAGCATCAGTTCTCCGGGATCATCACGTTCATGTTCGCGAATGAAGCTTTGAATGTCCGGTTGCGTAAGTTGAAATATGTCCAAAGCCATAAAGTAAAAAACGTCACCGCTTGAATGCCGGTGACGTTTACACATAAAATGTTTCCTAAACTACGATCAGGCATGCACTAGTTTACGGGCTACCAGGTACTCCGCGATTTGAACAGCATTGGTGGCAGCGCCTTTACGCAGATTGTCAGCCACTATCCACATATTCAGGGTCTTGGGCTGGGTTTCATCTCTTCTGAGCCTGCCCACAAATACCTCATCGCGGTTATGTGAGTTGATCGGCATGGGATAGACATTGCTTTTGACATCATCCTGTACCACTACACCACTGGTTTCGGCCAACAGCCTGCGTACTTCCTCCAGGTCAAACTCTTCTTCAAATTCAACATTCACCGCCTCGGAGTGGCCACCGATTGTCGGTACCCTTACAGCAGTGGCCGTTACCCTGATGCTCTCATCTCCAAATATTTTTTTGGTTTCATTGACCATCTTCATCTCCTCTTTGGTATAACCATTATCGAAAAAGACATCAATATGCGGCAGTATGTTCATGTCTATGCGATGAGGGTAGACCTTTGTACCTTCTCTTCCTTCACGCTCGTTCATCATCTGGTCCACAGCCGCTTTGCCGGTACCCGTTACCGACTGGTAAGTTGACACCACCACCCGCTTCACCTTGTATTTTTTGTGCAGTGGAGCAAGGGCCAGCACCATCTGAATAGTAGAACAGTTGGGATTGGCGATAACTTTGTCATGATCTTCCAGCACATCGGCATTGATCTCCGGAACAATCAGTTTATTGGCCGGATTCATACGCCATGCGGAAGAATTATCTACCACCGTAGTACCAGCTTCAGCAAATTTAGGGGCATATTCCAGGGAAGTAGCACCTCCGGCAGAAAAGATCGCAATGTCAGGTTTGGCAGCAATCGCATCTTCCATGCTGATCACTTTAATGGATTTGTCTTTGAAGGTCATCTCCTTACCAACTGACCGGGAAGAAGCTACCAGCAGTAACTCATCCAGGGGGAAATTTCTTTCTGCCAATACTTTGAGGATTTCGCCACCGACTAATCCGGTAGCACCTACGACCGCTAGTTTCATGTTAAATGTGCAATTATTTGGTTAAATGATGCATCTAATATACAAGGCCATTTCACAAAAAGTTACAAAGCTGATGCTTTTTCGCGAAAAAATTATTCAAACCTTCAATAAAGACGGCTACTTTTTAGATGAATGTCAAGTACTTTTCGCTTATGCTTGAATAGTATCCAATTGAGATCAATTATCTTTAAACCGATTGAATAGGTAGCTACCCAGCAGGACACTCCCTCCGGCAGCGGCAAGCGCCCCAATCAGTTTGGCGTTTTTGTGCTCACTCTTCAGGATTTCTTTGGCCGCCAGGTAGCCTGAAGTGGCGTTGGTACCGCCACCGGGCCAGGTAGAAGCGCCTGCCATGTAGAGTCCTTCAATCGGCATTTTGTAGTTGGAGTAGCCATTAAAAGGGCGGAAAATAAAATTCTGGAAAATATGATGGCTTCCTGCTACGGAGTCACCTCCCTGCAAATTAGGATTATCCCGCTGCAGGTCCAGCGGAGAGAATACTTTTCTATCCAGGATCCGCTCTTTTGTGCCCGGGGCAAAAGCTTCCAGTTTATCCAGCACCCGGTCAGCATACGCTTCTTTGACTTCATCCCAGTGCGTCGCCTGTATTTTTCCCGCTGCATCGCCTTTGATCTCTGATGGCAAAGTACGAATCTGCAGCCAGAGTGTTTTTTCTTTGCCGGGGGCTCGGGTAGGGTCAACCACGGCGGGCTGACCACAGATGATCATTGGATTATCAGGCAGATAGCCGTTTAGAGACTGGGTATAGGTGTAGTCCATATCTTTGATATAGGGGCCAAGGTGCACATAGGCAAAGTTCTGCAGGTCTTCATGCCCGGCCCAGGGAGTTTTGTCGCTCATTGCCAGGTGGATCATCATGGTACCCGGACCATACTGGAATTTCCTGCTCTTTTGTACAATACCTTCCGGCAACTCTGCCTCAGCGATCAGCCTGGTAAACAGATTGGTAGGGTTAGTAATCGCCAGCACCTTACTGCTTTTGATCTGCTCACCATCCGACAGCCTTACTCCTCTGATTTTTTTCTGCTTCACCAGCACCTCATCCACCTCCGTTGCGGTCCGGATTTCTCCACCGTAGGAGCGATACAGCATCAGCATCGCATTGATCATGTTGGAAGCCCCTCCCCTTACGAAGGCCATGCCGTTTTGCATATTGGCAAAGGACTCCACAAATGGAAACATCGCTCCCCCCGAAACATTAGGTCCAAAATCCAGGTGCATCCCCCAGCTGGCGATCAGGGCTTTGGCTTCCTCTGTTTCCAGGTAGGAATCTGTAAGCTCACGGGTAGAGCTGAAGATAATCTGTCCTATTTTCAGCACTTCACTGATGCCCAGTTTTGCCACCGCACTGCTTAGTATCCCGGCAGCATCTACCGAGGGTAGCGGCACCGAGAGCAGGGGTAACAAATGCTGGGCAAAGGCCCCAAAGTGATCGCCTAGTTGCTGCCAGCCTTCCGCATCCTTTTGGTTATGAGCAGCCAGTCCCTTCATCGTTTTCTCCTGGTTCATATAGACCCGGAGGCTTTTCTCATCAGGAAAAATATTGGCGTAAGGCTTATCGCTCAGGGCATAATCGAGTCCGTAGCGGGCAAGCTCATCCTTAAACTCATTGAAGACCTGCGAATTAAGAAAAAGGTTCTGGTTGGCTGAATACAGATCATGTACGAAGCCTGGCCGGGTGATTTCCCCACTGCGTATGCAGCCTCCCGGCTGTTCATTCCTTTCCAGGATCAACGTTTTATAACCGGCTTTGGCGAGATAGATGCCGGCGGTAATGCCATTATGCCCGGCACCAATGATGATAACATCGTATGACATAGTTGAAAAAATTAGATGATGAAAAAATAACAAAGTCCCAAGGTACAAAAGAAATGAGAGAAAGGGTATTTAGTTATTTATTGCAGAATGAAAAAGAAGGAACGCGCAAAAGTTAAACTATTAGCCTCTCAGATCATTTAATGAATTAAAAATAAACAAAATCTTTAATTTTTTGGGGGACTGCTTCCGGACGAATAATTTGCAGAAATAATGCTGAAAATATTTTTTTGACACAAATTTTTACCCATGAATAAGAAAGTAATTCTGATGATTCTTGATGGCTGGGGTATTGCCGAGAACCCTGATGTATCCGCGGTAGACAAAGCCAATACACCTTTCGTAGATTCGCTATTTGAAAAATACACACACAGCAAACTTTACGCCTCCGGTAAAGCAGTAGGCCTGCCTGATGGACAAATGGGTAATTCTGAAGTGGGACACATGAATCTGGGTGCAGGCCGTGTTGTGTACCAGATGCTGGAAAGAGTCAACCAGTCAATTGAAGACGGTGATTTTTTTGAAAATGAAACTCTGCAGCAGGCATTTGGCTATGCAAAGGAAAACGACAAAAAAGTCCATTTTATTGGCCTTACTTCAGAGGGCGGGGTGCATTCGCACATCAAGCATCTGAAAGCCCTGATGAAAGCGGCCAGTGATGCCGGCCTTGAGCAGGTGTTTATTCATGCCTTTACCGACGGCCGTGATACAGATCCCAAATCCGGAAAGGGCAATATTGAGGAAATACAGGAATACGGCAAAGAGACAGCCGGCAAAATAGCGACAGTCACGGGACGCTACTATGCCATGGACCGCGATAAGCGCTGGGAACGCACCAAGCTTGCTTATGATGCGATGGTCAATGGACAAGGCAAGCAGGCTGATGACCCTGTAAAGGCTGTTCAGGAATCTTATGATGAGGACGTTACGGATGAATTTATCAAGCCGATCGTCATCACCGAGGATGGAAATCCGGTAGCCAAAATTGAAGAAGGTGATATGGTCCTGAGCTTTAACTTCCGCACAGACCGGGCAAGACAAATTACCCTGGCCCTGACCCAGAAGGACTTCCCTGAGCAGGAAATGAAAAAAATGGATCTGCATTACATCACCATGACGGAGTACGACGAAACCTTCAAAGGAGTAGACATACTTTTCGGCAACGAACCTATCAAAAAAGTGATGGGAGAAGTGCTGGCCGAAAACGGCAAAAAGCAGATCCGCATTGCCGAAACTGAGAAATACCCGCATGTCACTTTCTTTTTTAACTGTGGCCGAGAAGAAGAATTTGAGGGAGAAGAGCGTATTATGTGCCAGTCGCCCAAAGTAGCCACCTACGATATGCAGCCGGAGATGAGCGCTAATGAGATAAAGGATAGCATCATTCCCAAGCTGAAAGAAGGCAAGGTAGATTTCGTTTGTCTTAATTTTGCCAACCCAGATATGGTGGGCCATACCGGTGACTTTGATGCAGCGGTCAAAGCCTGCGAAACCGTAGATGCATGTGCCAAAGAGGTGCTGGAAACAGCCAAAGAAAATGGTTACTCAGCCATAGTAATTGCCGACCATGGTAATGCTGACTGTATGGTAAACCCTGACGGTTCGCCCCATACCCAGCACACTACTGTTCCGGTTCCCTGTATTCTATTTGACGAGGATTACAAGGGTAAACTCAAGGATGGTAAA
This sequence comes from uncultured Porifericola sp., assembly GCA_964518125.1. Lineage (GTDB taxonomy): Bacteria > Bacteroidota > Bacteroidia > Cytophagales > Cyclobacteriaceae > Catalinimonas. Next base: position 74,317 of record CAZFFW010000005.1, on the reverse strand, counting down.
CTTGGTGATATCTCGCCTACCATCCTTGAACTGATGGGAATAGAAAAACCCAAGGAAATGACGGGCACGTCTCTTCTGGATAAATGATGACTGCCTTTTAAGTTTACGATGGCTGTATGCTCCCCGGAGGTACAGCCATACTATTTTTACAGAAATATTATTGCCTGGAATTTAAAAGCATCCATAGCGTTTACATTGAATTTCAATTCTTTATGTAACTTTAGCGCCTGATTACCGCATAGGCATGGAACAAATCCAAAATTTTTGGGATGAGATCAAAGACGTAGTATTGGAAATACTCGGCATCTTTACGACCGATTACTTTTCCATAGGTGAGGTAGAGTTTAGTATCTGGTCTATCGTTCTCTTTTTTTTCAGCATAGGCTTACTTTTTTACGTATCGGGCAAACTCAACAAACTTCTGGTTGATAAAATCCTGATCCGTTACAACCTGGATATAGGGGTCAGACAGTCAATCGGCACCATTACGCGCTATATCATTATCGTGCTGGGCCTGTTTATCATCATCAACACTGCCGGTATCAACTTGAGTGCGATTACTGTGCTGTTTGGTGCCCTTGGTGTAGGTATTGGATTTGGTCTGCAGAATATTTTCAACAATTTCATTTCCGGTCTGATCATACTGTTTGAAAGGCCTATTAAGGTAGGCGACCGGATAGAAGTGGGCGAAGTCAATGGCGATGTAGTTACCATTTCTGCCCGCTCAACTACCGTAATTACCAATGATAACATCTCCATTATCATCCCTAATTCTGAATTTATTTCAAACCGGGTAATCAACTGGAGCCACAATGACAGAAAAATCAGGTTTCGCTTCCCGGTAGGCGTATCCTATAAGGAAGACCCGCAGAGAGTAAAAGATATTCTCATGGAGGTGCTCCGACAAAATGATGGTGTCCTGAAAAGCCCTGCCCCGGATGTCTGGTTTGATGAATTTGGTGATAGCTCTCTGAATTTCAAACTCATGGTCTGGACGATGAAGTATGTTCAGCGCCCTGAATTGCTCAAAAGCCAGCTTTACTACGAGATTTTTGCCAAATTTAAAAAACATAACATTGAAATTCCTTTCCCTCAGCGTGACCTTCACGTCAGAAGCGGCGAACTGCCGGTACTGATGAAAAAAGAAAACGGACTGGCTAACTAAGCATTGCGATGAAAGCAGACAAACACTTTATTTTTGATTTTGACAGTACCTTTACCAAGGTTGAAGCCCTGGATGTACTTTGTGAAATTTCCCTGAGAGGTAATGATCAGAAAGATGAAATTTTGCGGCAGGTAAAAAACATCACCAACACCTGTATGGAAGGCAATATGTCTTTTCGGGAGTCGCTGGAGAGTAGGCTGGCCTTACTCAAAGCGCATAAAAGCCATATTCCACCCCTCATTGAACATCTGAAGCAAAACGTATCCAGGTCTTTTGAGCGGAACAGGGATTTTTTTCTAAAGTATCCGGACCGAATTTATATTCTTTCTAATGGATTCAGGGAATTTATAGTCCCCATAGTCACTGAATATGGAATACGTGAAGACCATGTCTTTGCTAATGAATTTACTTTTGATGAAGAAGGTAATATCACAGGCTTTGACGCCAGCAATGCGCTTTCTCATGACGACGGTAAGGTACAGGTCATCAAAGAACTTGACCTTAGCGGCGATATTTATGTGATTGGAGATGGTTACAACGATTACAAAATTAAGGCAGCCGGGCTAGCCAATAAATTTTATGCTTTTACAGAAAATATTGAGCGTGAAATCATTCTCAAAAAAGCCGACCATGTCGCTCCCTCATTAGATGAATTTTTATACCTCAACAAAATGAATACAGCTATATCCTATCCGAAAAACAGAATTTCCGTTTTACTTTTAGAAAATATACACCCCGATGCCGAAGCCAAACTCAGAGAAGAAGGGTATCAGGTAGAAGTCCATGCTTCGGCGATGGACGAAAAAGAACTTGCGGAAAAAATCAAAAATGTATCCATCCTGGGTATTCGTTCCAAAACGCAGGTCACCGCTAAAGTACTGGAAAATGCTAACCGGCTGATAGCCTTAGGTGCCTTTTGCATTGGCACCAATCAGATTGACCTTGAGGCCTGTCTCAGGAAAGGTGTGGTGGTTTTTAATGCCCCTTATAGCAACACCCGTTCGGTAGTGGAAATGGCTATTGCTGAAATTATTTTCCTGATGCGGGGATTTCACGACAAAAGCCTTGGTATGCACCAGGGCAAATGGATTAAGTCTGCGTCTAACAGTAATGAGATCCGTACCAAAAAACTGGGCATTATTGGCTATGGTAATATTGGAGCCCAGCTATCTGTTCTGGCTGAAAGTATGGGTATGGATGTGTACTATTATGATGTCATTGAAAAACTGGCATTGGGAAATGCTACCAAGTGCAGCAGCATGGAGGAGTTACTCAGTATTGCCGATGTGATCACGCTACATGTAGATGGGCGGCCAGAAAACGAAAAGATCATCAACGCCAGGGCATTTGACCATATGAAAGACGGAAGCATTCTGATCAACCTTAGTCGGGGATCAGTCGTGGATATCCAGGCTTTAAAGGAGAATATTGAAAATGGAAAAATCAGAGGTGCTGGCATTGATGTATTTCCGGAAGAACCCAAAAGCAACGATGAAGAGTTTATTTCTGAACTCAGAGGCTTACCAAACGTCATACTGACTCCTCACATCGGTGGAAGCACACAGGAAGCCCAGGAAAACATTGCCGACTTTGTACCTAATAGAATCATTGAATACGTCAATACTGGTAGTACAACCAATAGCGTCAACTTCCCTAACCTGCAACTTCCTTTACTCAAGAATGCTCATCGCCTGATGCATATTCACCTCAATGTACCCGGCGTTCTTGCCAAAATCAGCAAAGTACTGGCAGAGCATAACATTAACGTAGTTGGGCAGTACCTGAAAACCAATGAAATTATTGGATACGTTATCATTGATATTGACAAAGCTTATGATGATTCCGTGATTAAGGCTCTCAAAAATATTGACAACACAATAAGATTCCGGGTACTGTATTAATGATAGTTTCTTGTATACTGGCAAGCGAACCCTGGACCTTTTGATCTCCCTGATGGCTCTGCCATTAGTGATTCCGATTGTCTTGCTTGCCAGTGTATTGCTGTTCTTCTTTTCGGGACAAAACCCGATTTACCGTCAGCAAAGGCCGGGATTTGAAGGCAAACCCTTTGTGCTTTATAAGTTAAGGACGCTCTTTCCTGACCAGATGGGTAAGTTGCACTGGGCAGTAAGGCTTGGTAGCTTGCTTAGAAGCTACTCTATAGACGAATTGCCACAGTTATATAATGTCATAAAAGGAGATATGTCTGTAGTAGGTCCTCGCCCTCTGCTAATGGAATATTTGCCATTATACAATGATCATCAGAAAAAAAGACATCACTGTAAACCCGGTATCACCGGTTGGGCGCAGATCAACGGTAGAAATTTAGTAGAATGGCCTGATCGTTTTGAAATGGATGTTTGGTACGTGAATAACCAAAGCCTAAGGCTCGATATCAAGATAATTCTCTGTACATTTTACGGTTTGCCAGACAAACGTAAGGTAAAACCTGAAGGCTTAAAGGAGCATGAAAAATTTAAAGGAAACCTTTAATTACCGAATCACATAAATGCTTCTAGTTACCCAGACGATTTAATGCGCCAATAATAGTTGTATCCACTATTTTTTCAAGAGGAGCGACCTCTTTTTGCTCTTGTTTTAACGTGTAGTAATCATCATTAAACTGTAAGAATAACTTTTTCCGGTTTTCCTGATTCAGCGCAATAATTTTATAAGGAATACCCTGAAAATCCCCATGAAGGTAAAGTTTATGATCGTAGAGTTGGTAATGAAAAGAATAATTACTATCCACAATCGTTTCAACTTCAACCTCATTTGTAGAAGCCTCTGATTTTTGAAGGAGGGACTTATCGGGTGCCTCAAAATCGCTGTAATCTATTTCCTGGTCACTGTCAGCAAAATCACTCTGGATATCCGGCCTCACAATTTCAGGAAGTAATTCAGTGCCTTGTGATTTGGGAGATGCATCAATTGCTACCGGCGAGTTAGGGACAGTGTCATCATCGGATTGATCTGCGTTTGTACTTTGATTGATGATATCTTCAGGAGCAGCTTCATCTGATTTACTATCAGGTGAAGTCAAATCAGGTAACTGACTAAAGGGTATCTGTCGTAATGCATCTCTTTCAACCACATAGGTCCAGTCAGATTCTTCCTCCTGAGAAGTTGTGGAGAGAAAATAATATGATGCTGAGGAGAGCACAAACAATGAACTCAAAATAGCCGCCCACTGAAAACCGGAAAGGTTGAGCCAGGTAGCGGTATTGACCGGCACCTGATCTAAACGGTTCTTGAGGTAAGTCCGACGACTTTCCGCCAAGGCATGATGAATTTCCTTTTGCAGTTTCACTTCACTACTTAGCAAAGGATCCTGACGGATTTCATCTTCCATAGCATGTTGTTCATGAGGATCCAGTTTACCTTTAAGATAACTGTCAAACTTTTCGGAATAGATAAAGTCTTTCATAGGCTTAATCTAAAAAATCGCTTTCTGAATATTTTGCTTTAATAAGGCTATCCAGCCTTTTTTTGCATTTATACTTTTTTGTCTTTACTGTTTCCGTGTTAGCCATTCCGAGCTTGTCTGCGATATCCTGCATAGACATATCATCAAAATAATAGTACATCAATATATGTTTACAGGTATCACCTAACTGCGCAATACTGTCACGAATTATTCTACTTCTCTCCTTTGAGTCCTGATCAATATACTCTACCTCGTCCTTTTGTTCATTACTCAGTTTGCTCTTTCGCTCAAGTTCTTTTCTCCAAAGGTTTAGGCAAACACTATAGATGTAGGTACTAATCTTTGATGTCAGTACCAGTTGGTTGCTAATTACCTTTTGCCAGAAAACAATCAAGGCATCCTGATAAATATCTTTGGCTTCCTGTTCCGTTCCATTATTTTTTAAAACGATGTTAGTCATCATTTTATAATACTTACGATACAGGTAGTCAAGGGCTTTTTCATCACCTCTGCTTATTCTCTCTAGAATAACACTGTCTTTCATTACAAAAAGCCTTCTTTAATGAATACGATAACTCTCCATAAGGTAACCCATCATGTAATATAAGATTCCTACTAAGTGCCAAATAAGTGGTGACAGGTAGTAAACTTATGCATATCAGAGAGTTTGTGCCCTGCTATTCATAAGCCCTTACAATTTATACTCGCCACTCCTGGTATAAAAATACAAAAACTGCCTCCTGAGACAATGTATCGTTTTGAAATAGATTTTATTTTTTCAATAAAAAATAATCCTTTCCTAATAAATCATTTTACTTTCTACAGGACTCAAGATAGGTATCTACTTCTTTAACTGAAATATAACCCTTTTCGTTACCCCAGGAGTTGCTGATAAAAGTCATTATCTGGGCAATTTCAATAGCCGTCAAGCCTTCATTCGCTGGCATGGGTTGATTGTATAGAACACCATTTACGCTTATCTCGCCCTCTAATCCGTTTTTGATAATACAGGCTGTACGCTCAGGGTGGTTCAGCATATAGTCTGCCTGTACCAGGGGGGGTATTAGTCGGCCAAGACCGGTGCCATCCTCCTGATGACAATTAGCGCAATGTTGCTCATAGAGCACCCTTCCCTGTACCATATATTGCTCATAGTACATTTTATCCTGCATGCTCAAACCTTCGGTAGCAGCATTTTCATGCTGACCACCGCTACAGGAAAACATGAAAAAAACAGCAGATAAAAACAGCATGGAAGCATTTTTTCTCATTTTCACACCTCTTCCTGCTGACGATGATCACTATCTATTAGCTTCTGAATATCACGGATCAATATATCAACCTGCTCTGGTTTTGTTCCATCATACATTCCCCGAATGTGACCGTCTTTATCTACCAGTATGAAAGCTCCACTATGGATAAACCCGCCTGGCTCCTGATCATCTTCCATGGCAGTCACCATATAGCTTTTTAGCCCCATTTCATAAATTTTATCCTTTTCACCTGTCACAAAATGCCACTTGTCGCTACTTACACCCAGCCTTTCGGCATAATCATGTAACAGAGCAACTGTATCGTGTTTGGGATCTATGGTATGCGAAAGAAGCGCCACTTCATTGTTGTCTTTAAACGCGTCGTAAACGCGTAGCATTTGCGTTTTCATCACCGGGCAAATGGTAGGACATGAGGTAAAGAAGAAGTCAGTAACATACACCTTGTTTTCAAAAGTAGCAGGGGTGACTATTAGGCTATCCTGATTCAAAAAGCTAAAATCGGCAACCTGGTGGTACAGGGTGTCTACCACAGTCTGGTTATTGACAACTTTTTCCTGATAATCGTGTCGACCAAGATATGGCAGGTGGTTTTCCCCGGAGACTTTACCCGACTGACCGTTACATGCTGCAAAAGTGATAGAAATTAAAATAAAAAGAAGAATTGTGTAGTCTCTCATAGAAATTGAAGTAAATATTCAAACATCAGCAAAACAAGCTTTGGTACCTGCTAATTCCTGAATTCTTTAAAAATTTACAAAATGTTGAGAGGCTATCTTTTCAAAAGGATATACAAAAACAAAAAAAGCCTGACTGTAAGCAATTTGCAGCCAGGCCTGATTAAAATTTTACCTGTATCAGACCCTATCTCTGACGGGTAAGTTGATATATACGTTGGTGCCCTGGCCTTCTTCGCTTTCGTACCAGATACTACCCTGGTGTCTTTCCACAATGTTTTTTGCCAAATAAAGTCCTAGGCCGCTGGACTCTTCTCCTTCTGTACCCCTACGAGTAGCCTTACTGAATTTGTTGAATATATAAGGCCTTAGTTTTTTTGGGATACCTATGCCCTGGTCAGACACAGAAATATTGGCTACGTTGGCGTACTTTACCAATTTTACTACGATATGGGTACCGCCCCGGGAGAACTTGAAAGCATTGGATAGTAGCTGCTCTAGCACTCTCCTGATTGCGTTTTCATCTATATAAATAGAAATTTCCTCCTCCAGGTCTTCAAAAGATATCCTGATATCTTTTTCTGTTGTAGTCAAGCCAGGAAACTTACTGACTACATCTCTCAACAACTGGTTGATCACGACGATGCGTGGCTCCTGCAGGGCATCCTCTTCAAAGCTGCGGTCAACTGAGATCAGGTTATGGATGATACTCTTGATAGAGGTACAATCTCTTTCTATTGTCTCGAAGAACTTCCTGGTATCATCATCAAGGTTATTTTCAAAACTTTTGTAAAGGGTATAATTACAGGAACGTATCCTGGCTAACATCCCCTTAAGATCATGGCCTATCCGGGATAGTATCTCTTCATTGGTCTCAGCACTCTTGATCATCAGATACCTGTTTGGTTGCAGAATTATTTACTTTGATTCTACAATTTTACTAAGGAAATATTGAAAAAAACTTCAAAAAAACTGTGCCAACTGCCAATGTAATTTCTTGATCTACAAAAAAATGAAAATGTAAATAAAACTGCAGTATAGTCCTCAGTGCTATTTACAGGAACTGAGCTATTGCAAAAAACCGGGAAGAAGTATTTGAGAGCTTTGCGATCATACTTAAAAAACAAAAAAAGCAGGATTGGACTCCTGCTTACAAAATTGTACAATCTGTACAAAATTTACCAGGTAGTAGCCTTCATACGCTGAGCAGCTTTCAGGATATCCCTCCTGCTTACCTGACCTACGAGTTTACCCTGAGCGAGAACAGGAAACCTTCTGAAATTTGTTTTGACAAACAGGCTTGCTACATCAAACACATTGGCATCAGATGACACAGTAGTTACTTCAGTAGTCATATAATCTACTACTTTACTACTATGTAGCGGCTGATTATGATAAGCAAAATCTAACATTACCTTAAGGCAGTCTTTCTCAGAGATTAACCCTATCAGTACCCCTTGTTCATTCACCACGGGTGCCCCGGATATTTTGTGTTTGAGCATGGCTTTGACGACCTCCCCGATGGTTTGCTGGGGATTGAAAGTAATCAGGTGTTTTGCCATGTACTGAGTAACAGATTCACTTTGACTATTGTCTGCCAAAGTTCTGCTGTTTTCTTCACCAGCGATGTAAAATTGTGGAGTAAAGTTCATAGCAGTAGTTTTATAATTTTGATAAAAAAGTAAATATTTAAATGAATAAGCATTTACGATACAGATATCATAAGCTTTATTAATTATTTTAAGTAATTTTTAAGACAAACACAAGGATAAGGTAAAATACTTAGTATTTATCCACCCGTGCTTCATATCCAGTGTAATGCTTTCTGAATGACCACCATGATCGTAAGAGACTGCTACTCTCAATGAGCATAGTGGGAATATGGCACTTAATGGGTAAAAACCAATCAGAAAATACTGGAGTAGTTGCTAACCAGGCTCAAGAATATGCTTGCTAACAAAAGGGAGAAAAAGCTGCATAAACGATGATCATAGCCACCACTTGCATATGGCTGTTGCATCAACTACAAAATAACCGGAGGGAATATTTTATTTTTTATCTGTAAAAAGTATGTCTTTTTATTTGCGATAAGCAGAAGAAACAGGACAGTCCACTGATCTTCAATTACATAAGGCTTAGCAATGTGGCAGTGAATACGAACTGATGATACAGCATCAAAACAAATACCAGCAGGTAAACAAAAGATGCATACCATCATAAGCAGGGAACATTTAGTCAATACAGCAGTATGCCTTGCATTACATTATGAAAATAGTAGCATAGTAGCTGGTATCTATACCAAAACCGGCAAGTGACCGGAATAAAGTAGTTTTTTCCGGGCCATTTTTTTTCCACTAATCAGGTAAATTCCTTCCGTTAGGTGGCATGCAGGAATATCCAGCATCAGGCGGCCCCAAAATGTTTTTTGAAATTCAGAACGCTTAGCAAATACTTTTATATTTTAATGAACAGATTCCGTTTGCTGACGGAAGCACAAATTAGAGGTTAATCAAAAAAAGAAAAAAATTTTGCTCTAAAGGTTTACGTTCCTCGCCCTTTGTACACTAATCTATAAACTATCAAATCCCTAAGCTAATGAACCTGACTACCCGACCTACGATTCTTGCTCTTTTACTACTCATTTTTACCCTATCGGCCTGTGACGAACTCTGTGACTGCGAAGAGATTCCGCAACCCTGCCAGTTTTCCTACGACGGCTTGTCCTTTGTACAAACTCCCGGTGAGGAGCAGATTATCAGTCCTGTGTTTAGCCAGGGCACCAATATGGGGGCATTTGAAAGCACCCCCACCGGCCTAAGCCTCAATACTGAAACCGGAGCTATAGATATCAATGCCAGCGATCCGGGCGAATACACCATAAGACATACCATGGATGACGGAGAAACGACCTGTGAAACTTCCATATTGATACAGGAGCCTGAGGTGGCGATCAATGAATGCTCACTGACCTACGGACGTGATGTAGTACTCCCTGGTGAAGCATCTTACCTACTGGCCCGCGTAGACGAGAAAGCGGTTGAAAGTGGTAAATTCTATGCCATACCTGCTGGCTTGGCCATTAGCGCAACCAATGGATCCATAGATGTAGCGGCCAGCGAAGCAGGTTTAAAGTATACTATATACTATGAGTCCGAAGATGGGAATACGCTTTGTCAGACTGAACTGACTATCGGAGGGATTGATTATGAAGATACTTACATTGAATTTGTAGATGGAGAGCCCGCCACCATCACCCCACTATTGGTAGCAGAAGGTAATCAACAGGGGCCCCTGTTCTTCAGTTCACCGGATGAACTACTGGCGCTGGATGTCGAGACCGGGGAAGTCAGATTGAAGGAGACGCTCAGCAATATTGACCTGAATGATAACCAGGAGCTTGACCAGTCTATCATAAACTTCAGAGAACTTGGCTTCACCCGAAAATTTACCATCAACTATGGTCCTAACCCTGAAGAAGTGCTGGAAAGTATTGAGATACAACTATTCTGGTTTCCGAATAATGAGGTTCTGGAAGATCCTGACCTGGCAGACCTGATTGAGACACTGGCAGGAAAAGGGGTAACTATCAACGGAAAAATTGAAGAAAGGCCCCCTTATATCCTCACCGTAGGCGGCTACGATAAATAAGGAGAACCAAAAGTAAATCGTTACCCCCTCTTGCTCCAATAGCAAGAGGGGGTAACATATGTTTTAATTAACACACCCAAAGATGAGATGGCGGCCGGCTTGTATGCGTATAGTAGTACTAACTGTTTTTTTACTGGTACCCATGGCGCTTTGTGCACAGCAGGCGGAAGAAGCCAGAGCAGCAGCACTTTTCCAATCCGCTGAAAAGAATTTTTTTGCCGATAAGCCTACTGAGGCGACCGACCGGAGAGCAGTCAATAATTATCGTGAAGTTATTCGGATATATGAGTCTATGGGTATACATAGCATCCGGGAGGCTGATAGCCATCAGCGGCTGGCCAGCATTGCCTTGGGAACCCGTGACTATGCTAGCGCCAGAAGTGGCTATCATCAATCATTACAGATCAAAAAACAAGTACTCAATGCCGATGATAGTGTTTACTTTCAGGATCTGATCTACCTGGGCAATGTCCACTACCTGACTGAAAGACTTGATTCAGCAGAGTGGTACTATCTGCAGGCGCAGCAAATCGCCTTCCGCTATCCTGAAATGGAAGAGGTGGAAAGGATCTACAACTCGCTGGGTGCTTATTATTTTAGTGCAGCCAACTACCTGCAGGCCATTAATTACTACAAAAAAGCATTGAATGTCCTTAAGGAAAACGACCCCGACTATCTCAAGGGGTTTATCAGTTTTACCTATAACATTGCCAATGCCCAGAGCAGAATGAAGAAGTATCCACAGGCTATCTCCTCTTACCACGACCTGCTAAACTATGGTATTATCTCCGATCATATTTACCTTAATCTGGGTACCGCCTATGCCCGGACACAACAATATGACTCTGCAGAATTTTACCTTACCAGGGTACTGGATAGTCCTACACCTGAGTTAAGCGCTGGCGCACTTAATACAATGGGGCATCTAAAGCTGGCTGTCGGACAGCCTGATACAGCCCTGGTATTTTTTAATCAGTCGCTGAAGGAAAACCAAAAATCCTTAAGTCAGAAAAACAGTTTGCTGGCCAGAACCTACTTTGGTCTGGGCAAAAGTAAGGTCCAGCAGGAAGAATATGCTTCGGCGCTGACGTATTTCCAGAAAGCACTACAGGCAGCAGTGCTCCAGTTTGAGGAAGATGCACTACAGGCTAATCCGCAGGAATTTTCTCTCGCCATTTCTCTCCCCGATCTCTTTAATGCACTGGAGGCCAAGGCTGAAGCATTGGCCCTGCTCTCAGGAACAAATAATTCATCTGACACACTGCAAATGGCATTGAGCACCTATGAGACTGCTATCCGGCTGGCGAGGTACATTCAGAAAACCTTTGACAGCGACGAGGCCAAGCTATTCCTGGTGCAGGAGGTTTACCCGGTATATGAAAAGGCGATTGGTGTGGCAGCAAAACTTTACCGCATGAGCGCAAACCCCCAGTATCTGAGCACGGCCATGCAGTTTTCGGAAAACAGCAAAGCAGCCGTACTCTCAGAAATACTGGATGATCTCAGGATCAGGGCGACAGCCCAGATTAGCGACAGCCTGGTCAGAGAGGAACGTCTATGGAAGCAAAAAATCACGCGTACCCGCATGCAACTGGCCGAAAGTACCGATTCGGCTCAGTCAGCACAGCTACAGGTAGCGCTTACTGATCATGAAATAGCACTGGCCAGTACATTGCAGGCATTGCAGCAGGACGAAAAGTACTACCGGCTAAAATACCAGGAAGATAGTTTTGACCTTGAAAAGCTCCAGCAGTCGCTGCTTGGGGATGAAGATGCTTTGCTTGAATATTTTCTGGGTGAAGATAAGCTGTATACTTTCCTCATTAGCCGGGACGCCTTTACGCTGAGCACCCGGGAGATTGACAGTACTTTCCTAAATGCCATTGAAAACATCAAATCATCGCTTTATCAATACGAAGTGGGCGATCCCTATCAGCAGGCTGGCGATGCCTATCTGCTGTACCAGTACCTGCTGGAACCTCAGCAGGCAGAAATTCATGACAAACAACGTTTGATCATCGTGCCGGATGGTGCCTTAAGCTTTATCCCTTTTGAGATTCTGAACGACTCTCCCGCTGAAAACAACTACCTCATACACCGCTATGCGATCAACTATGCGTATTCAGCATCACTGCTGGAGGAAGTGCAACAAAACCGCCGTGCCAAAGAATTCGGTTCAGTGCTGGCAATGGCACCCTTCGCCGGTGATGAAGAGGGAAATATTCGCAGTAATGGATTCAGTATGTTGTTTAGCTCAAAAGAGGAAGTGGAGAACGTAGGCGGCAGCATATACCTGGAAGATCAGGCTACCAAGCGCCTTTTTCTTGACCTTGCTGGCTCTTACGGGATTGTTCACCTGGCTACTCATGCCAGCATCAGCAGTGAAGACCCCCTGGATTCGTTCATCGCCTTTTATCCTGATAGAGATTCTTCCGACGTTGGCTATCGCCTGTACACGCATGAGTTGTACAACCTGCGGCTAGACAGTGTTGAGTTGGTAGTACTTAGTGCCTGCGAAGCGGGTAACGGCAAACTGGTAAAAGGTGAGGGTATCATCAGCCTGGCCAGGGCATTTGCTTATGCCGGATGCCCTAATATCATGACTACCCTGTGGAAAGCCCAGGACAAATCCACTGCCGCCATTGCTTCTGGTATTCATGATTATTTGAGGAAAGGATACAGCAAGGACCAGGCATTACGACAGGCCAAACTTGACTATCTGAATGCTAAAGATGTACATCCTATGATGAAAACACCTTACTACTGGGCTAACTTCATTTTTATCGGAGACCCGACACCTATCTATCCAGACAATGATATCTGGTGGTGGGTGCTTGCAAGCCTGGTGATAATCGGATTATTGTACTGGCTACTCAAAAAAAGTACTTCTAAACTCAAGCAGGCTTAGCTTCCAAAGTGCATAATCACTGACCAGCTGGTCGTAATAATCACCGTATTCAGGATTGGATTTGAGTTCTTTCAGAATAGCGATGGCTTCTTCATACCTGCCTACCCGCACAAAGGTAATCGCCAGGTTATATGCCGCACGCTGTTGCCAGTAGTCTCTTGATCCGGATTCGGCTCCCTGTAGTATTTGCTGGTAGTACTGTATGGCAGTGTCGTACTGTTCCAGCTTGAGGTAGGCCGCTGCGCCAATGTAGGTTTCTTTGACGGTAGGACTTTCAAGGTTGGAGAAAATAGCAGCAGCATCCTGAAAACTATTTTTCTGGTAAGACTCCAGAATCGCAGAAAGGCTGGCTGATTCTTCATCACTGCGCTCCACTACGTCCACTACTTCATAATTGATTTTCTCCGCAAAAATATTCTGCGGGTTAATCACTGCCATCTGCAATGCCGCAAAAGATAGCAGCAATATCAGCAGGCTGGCTGCCACACGAAAGGCATAACGCCCAAAGGGCAATGGCCTCACCACTGTTTCTTCCCGGTAGGCTGTATCATTATCAACCTTACCTTCAGCTTCAGCCAGCATAGTAGCTCTGATGGTCTTGACATCGTTTCTCAGTCCCTGATACCGGATGGCCTGCCTGGAAATATCTGTCTTGACGATTTCGTCTCTCAGTTCATTATCCTGAGCAATTTCGTTTTCAAAGGCTTTACGCTCTTCCAATGGCATGATACCCTTTAGGTAGCGCTCTATTTTTTCCGCTTTTTGTAGCTCCTGATCATCCATTGACTAATAGACTTTTAAAGTGTTGTTTAATATCCTCATTCGCATCCAGGAGGTTCTCGATCTTTTTCAGGCACTTACTCTTTGTATTTCTGGCTACCTGCTCATTCTTATAGCCCATTTCCTCACAAATTTCTTTCATAGGTTTATCCTGGTAAATGGCCAGTATCAGGATTTTCTGGCAGTTCTCCCCGATTTGTTCCAGCAGAGATGCCACTGCTTTTTTCATTTCATTTTCCCTGATAAGGGCCTGTATCCCTTCTTCCTCCTTGGGGTGCTCCTCATAATAGCGGGTTTCCCTTTCCAGGGCGCGTTTTCTTCTCTTGAGTTCATTGAGCCATAAGTTTCGTATCACCGAATACAAAAAGGTCTTGATCTTACTGTCGCCCCTGAACTTATCCTGTTTGACTGCATCTATAAATACAACGATACCCTCCTGAAAAAAATCTTCCGCGTCCTGCTCATTGCCCTGGTTATTTTTGATATACATGGACAGACTGTCAAAGTAGGCGTTGTACAGATAACGAACTGTAGGCTCAATCTTTTGATTGCTTCTGATACTGTCAATGATGTCCTGATCAGAAACAGGATTTCCTGCCTTTCTCATTGCTATAGGTTAGTAATTGCTGAAGCTTCTATTGTAACCAAATTACTGAAATAAATTCAGTTTTGTTATTGTCCCGGCACTGACAAACAGAAAAGAATTTACATAAAATCATTTCATGTGGGTTACATATGCTTAGTTCCGCACACTAATCAGTAAAATATCCCACTATGAGAACCTACCTGATGCTAACCTTGCTGATTTTGCTACTGATTAGCGGCCTGCTTGCTGCCAGGATACAGCAGCCTGATCATCCCGAGGGGCAGCCTGCAGAAGAATATATCGCCCGCTTAAAGGAGGGAGATCGTGCTGTTAAATCACTTCACAGTCCGTCAAACAACCAGACATTCTGGCTTAGCCTGAGTGGTAAGCTACATATCCTGCACGCAGACAGCACCGTCCACACTACTATCAACCAGGGCGAAGGTGCCTGGAAAGACGTTACTTTTGTGGAGGATTTTTGCCTGTCACCCTCCGGAGACAGTATTTATTTTACCGATATCATGGACCTTCAGAGCGGACTGAGTACTATCAAAAGGACGGATATCCAGGGAAACAATATAGAAGTAATCACCTATCTCGATAAAGAGATACCCTATCTGATCAGGCTCATGCCGAAAGAGGATCTACTTTTCTTCCTATCCAAAAAAGAAACAAAGGGACTCCCCAGCTTCAGCCTCAGGTATATTGACCTTTCTGACGGCAGCAGAGGGACATTGTATACCTCAGACAGCAAACTCTATGATATACATACCGATTTGCTGCAAAACTCCGTCAGCACCCTCGACAGCAGACAGGAACTACATAGCTTTTCTACCGAAATGCCAGGTGTTAGCGGCCTGGCTGATGCGCAGGAATAAAGCTATCTGGGCTTGAAAAGCTCCATACTACCATCCGGATTTACAATATAGGATCTTTCTGCCTCTTCCAGTATCAGCTCAGGATCATCAGAGTAAGCTTCTACTATACGATAGGGCTCTCCGGCAAAGTGCTTATCCAGTCGGTCTATTTTGACCTGACCTTTACATGCTTCTCCTACTATTTTGTAGGTATTGTTGGTATAAGTGGTTTGAGTGCAGTAGTAATCATCTACCTCAAGCGAGTCAAAAAGGGGGGCAATATATACATCCAGCCCGCCAGAAATACAGATGATCTGTATACCCTCTTCACGAAGCTCCTTTACCCGCTTCATGAGCTGCTGGTTAAAGTATTGCGGATATTCAATAGACCAGTATTCCCTGGCATATTTTTGTACGGTATCGGGCGGAAGACCATCCAGGTAGTTAAAGAAGTTTTCTTTAAACTTGGTTTGGTTGATCAGGTTTGCCTTCCCCAATATCTTATAAGTAATCAGGTGATAAATATCCAGAAGCTTATAGCCGTTTTTGAAGCATATATACTTGAAGAACTCCTCTTTGGAGGACTTACTGTACAAGGTTCCGTTTATGTCAAAAACAGCTACTCTGTTCTCTTGCTGCTGAGCCATAGGAGTAGTTTAAAAAATATTAGAAAATAATCAATACGAGCAGAGTCGGCCCTTCAGCCTACTTTTTCAACGATAAAAAATCCGTCATTACCCTGTTTCTGGTAAAGGGGCATAAATATCATCCCATCCTGAGGTGCTACAATCTCCCCGTTTTTATCCTTTGCCAGCGCTTCTCCCTTGCTGATGGGCTTGAAGTTAAAATAACCGGGCTTCATGCTGAATTCACTTCCCTCATGTATCATGTGCATGGAGTTGACCTTGACCTGCCGGGGCAGATCCTCAGACTGCTTATGCAGTATATTACTGCACTGATCCAAAAATGTTTGCTCCAGCCCTTCTACTACCCCTGAACGATGCAGCAGCATCCAGATACCTGCCTCGTGGAGGTCCACTGCTTCATCTGTACCTATCTGGCCTCCTTCAAAGGCCATACCCAGAAATCCCTCCTGGCAGGCATGCATGGAAAGAGTGCCCTTCAGAAAATTTTCCAGGTTGATGATCACAGGGAGTTCCAGCGCTTCTACTACCGGATGGTTTGCATAATACTCCGGTACAATCACAAAATTACCCCTGGCGGCGGAAGTGGTGTGCAGATCAACAAGGATTTTAAGGGGATGTTTCTCATTGGCAAACTCATCAAGTAGCCTGGATAATTCCTGGACTTCCCTATCTTCGGCCTGCCTTAAACGCGCCTTTTCTGAACGTATGTAGCCCAGATGGGATTCTGTAAACGAACGGTTAAGGTCATAATGGATGTATCGCTGTTTTACTTCCAATGCCTGACGGTTACCGGCTATCCCTACGATTTCACCTTTGACACTAAGGGCCTCGCTGGCAATCCGGTCAAATACCCGGTCCAGGGCATGGAGACTTTCCTGCTCGTTACCGTGGACACCACCTACCAGCAACACCAGCGGCCCCGCCTCTTTTCCTTTAATCTTTCCGATTATCCTGTTCATGGATCGTTTGATTATCTAATACATTCAGTAAGCTGGCCGTCACATTGAGAAAATTACCCTCAGAAATAATACCCACCAGGTTGTTGTTCTGTACGACCGGCAGACAGGCCACTTTGTTTACCTTCATGATACGCATGGCTTCCGCCACTGTACGATCCGGCGAAATAGTAAGCGGGTCTTTAATCATCAGTTCGCTTACTGTTTTAGGAACATGCTTTTGGTTGTCATGCTTATCCAACAGGTAGCGCAGGAGCATACGCGCTGAAATCAGCCCTACCAGCTTCCCTTTTTTGTCTTCTACCGGCATGAAGCGAATTTTTTTCCAGTCCATGATATTGGCCACCAGTTCGGGGATGTCATCCTTTTCTACGGTAAACACATCGCGGGTCATAAATTCCTCGACCAGCAGGGAGCCTGCCGACCATTCACGTGAATCATGCCGGTTGGCGATTTCCCACAGATGTACCGGTTTTTTACTCTGCTGATGCCTGATCATGGAAGAGGTAAGGGTTGAGGACACTTCATCGTTCATCACTTCACTATTCAGCCGGTTATAGGAAGATAGCACCCAGAAAGAACCGTTTCTGCCGGTTTCGTTTCTTTCTGCGATCACTTCCAGGTACTTGTCAATATCTTCCGGCGCTACCTTGCGGTATTCCAGCCCCCTTCGTGCTACCGACAACAACTCGTCTCTGACCAGTTCCTTTACGCCAATCTTCTGCCGGTTGAACCAGCTCAGGTCTGTATCCAGTCCGGAAAAAGCTGCATTGACAAAGTTGGACCGGGCATCGTCAAAACTCATCATTTGCGTAATATCCTCGTACTGCTGTGCATACCCTTCTACCAAACCAAGCCAGAAAGCAGCATTGGCCACTTCATCTATCACGCTGGGGCCGGCAGGCAGCACACGGTTTTCAATCCTGAGATGGGGCTTGCCGTTAGGGCTGATACCGTAACATGCCCGGTTCCAGCGGTAGACTGTAGAATTATGGGTCATGAGGCTACTCAGTTTGGGGGCAATACCCTGGTCAATGAGGTCCATGACATCATCAGCTTGTTGTGTCATCAGCATGGGGCGGTAGCGGACGATATCCTCCCGGTAGAGATCAATGACCGACCCCCTCAGCCAGTCATTACCAAAAGTAACCCTGGGGCTGCGGTCACGAAAATGCTCCGCCACCCGGCGGGTATCTACCGACTGCTGAAAAAGTGCTATCCGGGTTTCACTCCACAGCCGTTTGCCAAATAGGTAGGGAGAATTGGAAGCCAGCGCCAGCACAGGAGCCGTCACTGCCAGAGCGATATTGTATTTTTTGGCAAAATCATCCGGGGCGACCTGCAGGTGAACCTGAAAACTGGTATTACAGGCCTCCAGCAGCGCAGAGTCATGCTTTACATTCAACTCATCCATCCCCCTGATGCGGAGCTCATAAGCATTGCCCCGCATCTTCTTGATCGCCCTGATCAGCGCTGAGTAGCGGGGAAGGGGCGTAAGGTTATCCATTTCCAGGTCAGTCTTCCGCAGAGTGGGCAGTATACCGGTAATGACCACGTCGAACCCAAGTTCCTGCTCCCATTTCTGCAGTAGGTCCAGCTTTTCGTAAATATTCTGCTCCAGCTGTCCAAAGCATTTTCCTTTAAACTCCAGTGGGTCCAGGTTAAGCTCCAGGTTGAACTTCGCGATTTCGGTCGTAAAACTCTGATCATTGAGCTTTTCCAGTACGGGCAGTGAGATAGGGTTAGGCTTACAATGCCTGTCCACCAGGCACATTTCCTGCTCGGCTCCCAGGTGTATCGGACTTTCATTGAACCAGTTGTGGTCCAGCATATATTCCAGCGCCTTCAGGTCCCTTAGCAGATACCTGGTATTGGCATCTATATCTTTCTGGCTGGACAATAACTTTACATTCAGCGTTCCCATAGGTTACATTCAGGTAGAGGGCTATCGCTTAATCTAATAAATGATTTTGTTTTTTTTGATTTACCTTCGGAAGAATCTAAAAAAAACGTTTCAAATACCACGGAAACCAACAATTAAGGGCTTTTGTAACTTACAATTCTATTATTCTTTACTTAAATCACCATGACCAGACTTACTACCACCTTTATCTTCAGCCTTTTTCTAACCTTTCTTTACGACCCGACAACTGCCCAGGAGCAGCAGGAAGTAGTATTTCCCGATACTGTCACCGTAGGTATAAAACCCGTTACGCCCTTTGTAATTGATAATGCAGACAGCGTGTACAGTGGTATCAGCATCTTGTTCTGGGAAAAAGTAGCTGAAGAACTGGGCGTAGTTTACCGTTACCGGCCTTATAATGACGTGGAGACACTACTGGAAGCTGTGACAAATGAGGATGTAGACATCGCAGTTGGGGCTATTACCATTACCGACGAAAGAGAATCTATGATGGACTTTACCCATGCCTACTTTTCCTCCGGCCTGGGGGTGGCCGTTCGCCAGAACCGGCAGGGAATTTTTGCCCAGTTACTGAATATTGCTTCCTGGGATTTCCTGAAAGCGGCCGGAGCTCTCTGCCTGGTTATCCTTCTTTTTGGGTTTCTGGTATGGCTTTTTGAAAGAAAAAGGAATAAAGAAATGTTCGGTAGCGGCTCTATGAAGGGAATCGGTAGTTCTTTCTGGTGGTCAGCAGTAACGATGACCACTGTGGGTTACGGGGACAAAGCTCCTGTCACTCCGGGAGGTAGATTTGTAGCTTTCGTCTGGATGTTCACCGCCATAGTCATCACATCTACCCTTACAGCAGCCATTGCTTCTGCCCTGACGATCAGCACCCTTAGCCAGAATATTGAAAGTATCGAAGACCTTACCAACCTGGATGTGGGAACCATCGGCGGCAGCAGCAGTGAAGAGTATCTCAACCGTGAAGGGGTATTCGCCAATCTTTATCCCGATGTCGCCGCTGCATTGCAGGCTCTGGAGGATGAAGAAGTGAAAGCATTGGTGTATGACAAGCCAATACTTCAGTACATGGTAAGACAGCCCGATCGGTACCCTAATGTGGAAATTCTGCCTAATCGTATATTGCAAAATAATTATGGTATCGCCATTCCTGAAAACAGCCCGCTGCGCAATGAGCTCAACATCATGATACTCCGCAAACTTACCTCTCCTGAGTATCGTAGCATTATAAACCGTTACCTGGGCAGAGAGGATAATCAGCAGGAATCCTCCTGAGTGAAGCAGGCATGAAGAGAGCATGTATTGAAAAAAGGGATTTCTGCTAAGAATCAGACAGTTTCTGTTGCGGACAACCATTACCATCTATCGGATCATTGGTAAAAGTAGGTCATTTGCATCCTGCATAGCCTACTATTGAGTAGCTTACCCTAAGCTTATACAACCATAAGCAAGATCAATCAGTAGCATTAATTTTATTTTTTGTTAAATATTACAATGTTTTCTGCATACATCCTCTCATTTTACGCTTTCTGAAGTGCTTTCTAAATTGCCTGATAAAATTAGTCTTAGCTTTTAAATTTCATCAATGAAAGAGAAAGTACTACAATGGCTTAACAGATCAGGCATCAACTTTTTTCTGCTGCTGGTGCTGTTCGTAATTGTTGCCGGAGCGCTGTTTACTTTTTATCTGCGTAGCAGCCTGCACCAGCAGGATAGCAGGAAAGAACAGGCCCATAAAGTAATCCTGGACCTCAACCAGATGACCGCCTATATACTGATCGGAGACGTCGGTACCAGGGGTTACATGCTCATACAGGAAGACCGCTTTATTTCGCCACTGCTCATGGCAAAGGAAGCTTACCTGCCAAAGCTTAAAGAAATTGAGGAACAACTGGCCCTGCAGCAGTATCCCGGACAGGATTCTCTGGAACTCATCAGGGATGATATCAAAGCTTATATGGATCTGCTGAGCAATATGCACCGTCATGTTGCGCAGGGCGACCTGGAAGCAGCAAAAGAAATTCTGTACGAAGACCGGGGATTACCACTGGTAACCGGCTATATGCAGTTCAGAGACAAAGCCATGGCGTTTGAAGCCAACATCCTGCAGGAAGCGACTCAGCAGGCTGAGACAGCAATCAACCTGATTTCCTATACGCAATGGCTGCTGCTCCTGCTGGGCTTACCCACATTGATACTGGTGGTCTACCGTATCAAAAACAGCGAAAAGTCAAGGCAAAAGTTGTTTGCAGAACTGGCCAGCAGCAATAAGCAGTATATATTTGACCCCAAAACAGACGATGGCCAGATAGACGAGGAAAGTATCATAGCGGGCATCATCCATAACCTCAGGCAGGTATCTGACTTCATCAAAGCAATTACCAAGGGTGACTACACTGTCAAATGGCAGGGCATCAACGACAGCAACCGCGAAGCCAACCAGCAGAATATTGCCGGAGAGCTCATTCAGATGCGTGAACAGATGAAGCAGGTCAAAGAAGCTGATCAACGTCGCCTCTGGACTACCGAAGGGCTTTCCAAAGTAGCCGAAATTGCCCGTAAATATCAGCACGACGTACAGGAACTTTCTGATCAGCTGGTGGTCAATGTAGTGAGATACCTGGATGCCAACCAGGCCGGGCTTTTTGTGATCAATGACGAAGAGCATGACTCAAAATCGCTTGACCTGATCGCCTGTTATGCCTACGAGCGAAAGAAATTCCTGCGAAAATCCATAGGCCTGGGAGAAGGGCTGGTAGGTCAGGCCTACCTGGAAGCAGATACCATTTATATGACTGACCTACCGGAAGATTATATCAATATCACCTCCGGACTAGGAAAGGCAGTCCCCCGATCTATATTGATCGTGCCGTTAAAGTTCAACGAAGAAGTGATGGGTGTCCTGGAAATCGCCTCTCTGAAAGCAATTGAAGATTACCAGATCAGTTTTGTGGAAGATCTTGCCGAAATTATTGCCTCTTCGCTTTCTACGGTAAGAATCAATGCCCGCACCAAGGCACTACTGGAACAATCGCAGGAGCAGGCCGAGCAGATGCGTTCGCAGGAAGAGGAGATGCGGCAGAATATGGAAGAACTACAGGCCACACAGGAAGAAATGCAGCGTAAGACACAGGAGTACGAAGAGATTATCAAAAGATACGAGACAGCTACAGTACAGCCAGGCGAGGCCTGAGATCCTACTGCTGCACCATAGATTAACCAACCCGCCTTTATCCCGGCGGGTTTTTTATTTTCCCTCGCCTTTCCTGTTCAGGTCTATGTTTCCGTAAAAAGCAGTGTCAACATTTTTCAGACTTTTGGTCAGGAAAGCGATCTGCCCGGTATGATACGAAAAGTGCTCAATGACATGTACCAGCATAGCGAGTACGTTTTCCTGAAAAGCCTGCACATGACGCACTTCCAGTAAAGTCTCCGCATCCAGATGATTTAGCACATTACTTAACGCATAAGCTAGTTCATCCAGCATCCGGCTGAGTTCTATCTTGCTGTAACCACCTTCTTGTTCAAATTCCACATCCCGCTCACGCTGGTCTGGCTGCCCTCCTATCCCGCTCAACACCCACTGCCGGGCATTCCCGCAGAGGTGCAGGATCAGGTTGCCTACGCTGTTGAGATTTTCATTAGGCCTGAACCAAACCTCCTCTTCGCTCAATAGCGAAAGGCACTTTTTGATGCGAGGAACGGACTCCTCTACTACTCTCCGGTGAAATTCCCGGCGCAGTGCTTCGGTGATCTGACTGGCTGTATCCATATGCGTGTATGCTGACTTTATTTAACTTTGAGCATCAATTTACAAAATCTGAAAAAATTTTTAATTCAGCTGTAACTTTCGTTGGGCACACTTGTCTCACCTCTGAATATGCTACTGGAAGAGTTTAAACATAGCGTCATCCCGGTCAAAAATAAGCTTTACCGCTTTGCCCTCCGCTTCCTCGGTAACGAAGACGAAGCCAAGGATGTAGTGCAGGAGGTACTGATCAAAGCCTGGGACAGACGCGAGGACCTGGCACATTACAAAAGTATTGAAGCCTGGTGCATGCGGCTCACCCGTAACCTATCACTCAACAAGCTGAAGTCCGGACACTACAGCAAAACGCAGGTGCTGGAAGAGGATCTCCGCCTTTCTCACGAATCGCAGAGTCCTTACGAAAGCACCGAGAAACAGGACGTACTGATGAATATTCAGAAGTTTATGCAGGCGCTGCCGCCCTTACAACGCCAGGTGCTGCAACTGCGCGACGTGGAAGGATACTCCTACGAAGAGATCAGCGAAATGCTGGACGTTACGCTGGGGCAGGTAAAAGTGAACCTCTTCAGGGCAAGGCAACATCTGAAAAAGAATCTTCAAAGCATTGATGCATATGGAATTGACAAACATTGAACAACTGCTGGAAAAGTACTGGAACGGCGACACCAGCGTAGAAGAAGAGCAGCAACTGCAGCGCTTCTTCTCCGAAGAGGAAGTCCCCGAGCATCTGGAGGGTGTGGCCACACTTTTCAGGACCTTCAGTGCCGACCGGCAGTTCAAGCAACTGGATGAGGCCTTTGATGAAGACCTTATCCGTAAGATAGAGAAATCTGAGAAGCGATTCCCCTGGAGGAACTGGCTCAGCATTGCCGCTGCTATCGCCCTGCTCATCGTATCTGCCCTTTGGGTGAAGGATATACTGCCCATGCAGGCCCAGCAACCGACCGCTGAGATCCAGCTCAGTGAGGAAGACACTTACGAGGACCCCCGGCTCGCTTACGAGCAAACCCGGGAAGCCCTGCTGCTGATCTCCAGCATGATGAACAAGGGGACCCAGCAGGTAGAAAAATTAGAAAAATTTCACGAAGCCCAACAAACCGTTAGACCAGAATAAACATGAAAAAGCTAATAATAACAGTAATCGCATTACAACTGCTCGCCTTTGGCGTGCAGGCCCAGGAATCAGCTATCGCCTCACTTTTTGAGAAGTACCAGGACGATGAGCGTTTTACCAAAGTCTCGGTGAGCAGCAAGATGTTTCAGCTCTTTACCGACATTGACCCGGACGACCCGGATACCAAGGAACTTACTGAAGCCATGAGTAAGCTCAAAGGGCTGAAGATACTGGCCGGCGACAGCATCAGTGGCGGAGAAAAACTCTTCAAAGAAGCCCGCAGCAATGTACAGAAAAGTAATTTTGAAGAACTGATGTCAGTACGTGACGGCGACCAGGATGTACTCTTTATGATCAAAGAGAATGGCGACATCATCACCGAAATGCTGATGCTGGTAGGGGGAGAAAAGGAATTTGTGGCCATGAGCCTCTACGGTGAAATTGACCTGAAGACCATCTCCAAACTCTCCAAAGGGATGAAAATTAACGGCATGGAATACCTGGAGAACATTGACGAAAAGAAGGGGAAAGACTAAATTAAACCCAGGCCAGCGGCCTTCAAGATAGTGGTCGCTCGGCTACGGGCTCCAGCCGAATGGCGATGATCCGGAAAGGCCAGGGGCCTGCTCATAACCCAAGAAACAACATGACCATGAGAACCCTATTGATTTCAACATTAACCCTGTTTTTGAGCCTGTCAGCTTTTGCCCAGAGCAAGACGGTGGGCCGTTTCACAGAGAAGCACCAGCCTAGTGCTTCTTTTTACCTTTACCCCAGTACCCTGCGCATGATCAACCGGGAGAACAATCCGGACTATCAGCAACTGGTGCGGCATATAGAAAAAGTAAGTTTCCTCACTTATGAAAAAGGTGCCCAGGCTATCAATAAGACCAAAATAAAGACCTTGCAGCAGGAACTGGCCGGTGAACAGTATGAGGAACTGATGAGCTTTCGGGATGCTGGTAACCAGATATATATTTATGCCAAAGGCGATGATCCGGAAGCCTATGTATCGCTGGTAGACAATGTAGAAACGCTGATGCTGTTTGACCTGCAGGGCGCCCCTGACCTGCCCTCGCTGATGAAGCTGGTGCAGAGTGATTTCAACTTTGGCATGATCGCCGAAATAGCGGAGATGGCAAGTAAAAAAAGTGACCAGCCTAAACCTTCAGAAAATTGAAAACAGTACTCAGCATAGACAACCTCCACAAACGCTACGGCAAGATCCATGCTGTCAACGGGCTTTCTCTGCAAGTGGAGGAAGGCGCCGTTTTCGGCATTCTGGGACCAAATGGTAGCGGC
Source organism: uncultured Porifericola sp. (assembly GCA_964518125.1). GTDB lineage: Bacteria > Bacteroidota > Bacteroidia > Cytophagales > Cyclobacteriaceae > Catalinimonas. Next base: position 49,283 of record CAZFFW010000005.1, on the reverse strand, counting down.
AAATCCACTACCCTGGGCATCCTGCTGGATGTAGTTACCAAAGAAAGTGGCGATTTTCGCTGGTTTGGGCAGCCTTCTTCCACCGAAGTACGCAAACAGATAGGCGCTATCCTGGAATCACCTACCTTTTATCCTTACCTCTCGGCCGTACAAAACCTGCAGATCGTAGCCCGCATCAAAGAAGTGGGATTTGAAAGAATTGAGCCGGTGCTGCAAACCGTCGGCCTGCTGGAGCGAAAAGACGATCCTTTTAAAAACTATTCACTGGGAATGAAGCAGCGGCTGGCGATTGCTTCGGCCCTGCTGGCTGACCCTAAAGTGATGATCCTGGATGAACCTACCAACGGCCTGGACCCGCAGGGAATCGCCGAGATACGTCAGCTGATTATCGACATCGCCCAAAGCGGCAAGACCATCATCCTGGCAAGCCACCTGCTCTATGAGGTGCAGAAGGTCTGTACCCACTTTGCAGTACTCAAAAAAGGCCGGCTGATCTACAGCGGTAGTGTAGGCGAAGCGCTCTCCGGATCCGATACAGTAGAAGTAGCCGCAGCCGATATGGAGCAGCTGCAATCACTGGTGGCAGATTTCCCCCATGTGAAGCATATTGCCAGGGAAAATGGCCACCTGAAGCTTAGCCTGGATCACACACAAAGCAGTGCCGATCTGAACCGCTACCTGGTAGAAAAGGGTGTAATACTTTCGCACCTCAGGCAGCAAAGCAAAAGCCTTGAAAAACAATTTTTAGAACTTTTAGCCTCATCCGATGAATAGACTACTGCACATAGAGTGGCTCAAACTCAAACACTACCGGCCCTTCTGGATACTGAGCGGCTTGTATTTATTGGTGCTTGCTCTGGTATGCTCCAGTGTGATGCTGTTCTTTCAGTACCTGGAAAGTAAGGGTGCGGAGATAGAAGGCATCAGTCCGGCCATGATCCCATTTTACGACTTCGCTGATATCTGGCTAAACCTCACTTACCTGGCCAGTTTCTTTAAGATTTTCCTGGGCTTTATCGTGGTCATTTCCATCTGCAACGAATGGAGCTACCGTACCATCCGTCAGAACATCATTGACGGGATGGACAAATGGGAATTTCTGTCCAGTAAAGTGCTGATCATCCTGGTACTTAGCTTGCTAAATACCGCTTTCCTGGTCTTGCTGGGTATGATCCTGGGGAGTATTTATTCACCGGTGATCGGACTTGATGTAATGTTCCAGAACTTTGAGTTTGTCTTTGCCTACTTCCTGGATGTGTTCGCTTTCCTGATTTTCTCCCTATTCGTGGGTATGCTGATCAAAAAGACCGGCTTTGCTATCGTGCTGCTGGCACTTTACAGCCTCTTCCTGGAACCCATCGCCTATGTCATCTTTCTCAACACTTATGAGGGGCTTGCCTTCTACGAATTTCTGCCGATACGGTCTATCAATAAGCTGATTGAAATTCCTTATGGGCGATACCTTTTCCGGGAGGTAAAGGATTACCTGGTGTGGTATGAGGTGCTGATTGTGCTGGGCTATGCAGCATTGTTTTACTTCGGAAGCTTCCGCCTGCTTAAAGCCAAGGATGTAGCTTAAATCTAAATTATTAAATGACTGAATGGCTAAATTGCTTCAATGAAGAACAATTTAGCCATTTAACCATGAGGCAATTTAACCCATCAACTCCTTCATCGTCACCTCAGGAATATCTTTGCTTGACGCTTCTTTCAGGGGTTGGTATTGTGTACGGTCATACTGATAGCCCTGCCCGGTCAGGGGCCAAAGCATGGGCGCCAGGAACATGATGGTTGCCCGGTAACCCTGTAGGATTGCCCCCATATTGCCGGTAGCTTTAGAAAGCGCCGCTTCGTTTTCTATTTCAAATGGCCCACTAAAGCCTTTTTCTTTGATGATATCCACAAATGCCCGCCAGTCCATACTGTCGGAACCGCCAAAGCCGGGCAACATCGCTTCGTAGTTGTGCCGGTCCCATTCATTGGCAGGTAGCGGAACGCCTGCTTTTTCGGCCAGAGCAGCATCTACCTGCTGGGTGGGGTACATGCCTCCCCAGTAAATGCGCTTTTTGTTCATCAGGTTACGGGTGGCTTTGACGTGTATGCGCTTCACCCGGGTGATGTCGGTTTCCCTAATCACCTCCACCGGATCAGTGTGTTGCCAAACGTCATGCGAAGGGTCATAGATTTCGCCATGTGCTTTGGAGGGAATCATCTCATACATCAGTTTACGGGTAGCCAGTACGCCGGTCAGGTTGTTAAAAGTGCCGGTATAACCTGCGGGGCGCCAGCCTTCCATCGGGCAATTCTCATAGATCACCGTTACGCCCAGGCCTTCTGCATATTTAATGATAGGCGCAAAAATTCTGTGGTACTCATCCAGATTTTTTTGCAGGCCGTTTTCCTGATTACCCAATTCGTGGTTGTAGCCCACAAAAGTGCCTACGGTCACGTCATTTTCATCACCCCCCAGCAGGTGAGCGATACGGATGAGGCGCAGCAGGTGGTTCTGGTTTTTGACCCGCTGCTCGGGATCACCGCCGATGCAGTTTTCAAAGGCTCCTACTGAAACCTTCAGACTGGCCTCGTTAAACTGATCAATAACTTTTCGGGCAGCTTCCAGGTCAAAAGTTTCATAATCAAGGTGGGTAGCCACATGATCCGTACGGGTACCATCCCGCCGAAAAACACATAGATCAATGCCCTGTGCGCCCACTTCCCGGGCTTTACCAATTACTTCCTGTGTATTGAGACTGTCGAAGGCCGAACTCATGACCCAAATAGGATTATTCATCATAGGTTAAATTTTTGTTAAAAATTTTTTGTAGCAAACATACCCTTGTCTATATTTTATAAAAAAAAGAGTCGTTCAAAATAAGAATTGTATCAACCCAGTCTATTTAAGCACAAATTCTCAGTTTACCTCTTTTTTTCAGGTAAGTTATAAACTAAAACTCTTTCTTTTAGCAGGCAAATGTTTCATAAATTGTAGTCAAATAATTGCAATCGGCAAGGAAAATTACACAAGTATTTATCCAATACATTTATAGCCAAACATGAAATCTGCAGCATTTCTGTGCCTACTTTTGTTTATTGGGTTTCCCACGCTTTCTCAGGATCTGAATAAGATTGACAGCCTGATGTTGCTGGTATCACGAGCAGAAAACGAGGAAAAAATCCAGCTGCTGAACGATATAGCATGGGAATACAGACTTTCTTATCCTGACAGTTCAGTAATTTATGCCCGGAAAGCGATTGGCCTGGGCCAAAGCAAGGGAATCATGCAAGGCATAGCCCAAAGCCTTAATTATATGGGCATCGCTTCTGTCTATCAGGGCAGGTATACCGATGCTTTTAGTTTTCATCAGCAGGCGCTTGAGCATGCAGAGCTTTACGATGACTCCACACAGATAGCCCATGCCTACAATAGCCTCGGCAGGCTATTTTTCTCACAGGGCGATCAGATAAAATCATATAATTATTACCATCAGGCACTGGAAATTTTTGAGCGCCTCAAGGATCAGCAGGGTGCGGCTTACTGTTATAAGAGTCTTGCCCAGCTTTACACCCTGCAAAATGAAAATACCAAAGCCCTGGAGATGCTCCATAAAACCTTACGCATCCGCCAGGAATCAGACGATAAGCGGGGAATGATTTCGGTATACAAAGACCTTGCTTTGATCGCCCAGAAAGATGGCGACTACGCAGCGGCACTCACGTTCCTGGAAAAGGCTAAAGACATCAGTACCGAAACCTCCGATCAGATCAGTGTTGCAGAGATAGACCTGAGCCTTGGCGCCCTTTACCTGGAGCAACAGGAGTATCAGAAAGCGCTGGTCAACAGCCTGGCAGCACTTACCCGGGCACAGAGCAGTGACAACCAGCACCTGCTGGTGGATATTAACCTTCTGTTGGGGAAAATTTTCCTGTACAAGCAAAATTACCAGGCTGCTAGCCAGCATCTCGAGAAGGTTATTCAGTATGCCAGGGAAGGCAACCTGTTGACTTCACTTACCGATGCGCACTGCTACCTTTCTAAACTTCACCAGGAGCTGAGATCGTACGAAAAAGCACTTTTTCATCATCAGCAGTTCATAAACTTTAAAGATTCTCTATTCAATGCGGAAAAGGCCAAAAACATTGAACGAATGGAGACGCGCCTGCTGCTGAGCAATAAAGAATATGAATATAATCTATTGAAAGCTACTGCCGCCCAGCAACAGGTATCCCTGGTTCATGAACAAAATAAAAATATCACCCAAACCATTATCATCGTCCTTTCCCTGGTACTGGTGGTGGTCATGATTGTGTTTTACACCAAAAGCAAAAAAAGGAACCGGGAACTGGAAGACCATAAACTAAAAATTGAATCGCAGAACCGGGAGATCAGTCTGCAGCATACCAAGATCAAAGAACAATACCTGCTTCTGGAGGAACAGAACGACAAGCTCAAGGTGCTGAATCAGGAAAAAGATACCCTGATGAATATCGTGGCCCATGATCTGAAGTCGCCTTTTAACCGACTTTCCGGGCTGTCTGAGCTGCTGATGTTACCCGGACAGGGACAGGAAGACAGGGAAAAATATGTGTCACTGATCAAAGAAACTTCACAGGAAGGCGTAAACCTGGTGAAAGATTTTCTGGATATCAATGCTTTTACCACTACTACGGGACTAAAATATACGGATGTCCGGCTAAGCTCTTTTCTGGAGAAGGAAGTGGCAGATTTTCAAGCCGAAGCTGCCGGCAAAAACCTTAAAATACACATACAGTGCAGCCCCCAGATTCATTTCAGGGCGGATATCTCTTACCTGTCCCGCATTCTGGATAACCTGTTGTCCAATGCTATCAAATACTCCTATGCCAACACCAATGTGTATATTATGGGAGGAATGGTTGGTGAAGGACAGGTAATGATCAGCATCAGGGACGAAGGACCGGGATTCAGTGAGGAGGACAAAAAACATCTTTACAAGAAATTCAGGAAGCTGAGTGCAAGACCTACCAGTGGCGAAAGCTCGCACGGTCTGGGACTGGCTATTGTCAAAACTTTGGTAGACAAATTACAGGGAAGCATAAGACTAGACAGTATTCCGGGCAAAGGGAGCGAGTTTATCCTGCTTTTCCCGGTAAAAGAAGCAGTAACCGCCTGACCATCATTCTTCTCTCTGGTAAACGATCTTTCCGCCAACCATCGTCAACTCCACCGTTGTTTCACGTATTTCGGCAGGAGAAATCCTGGTGAGATTTCGGTCCAACACTACAAGGTCTGCCAGTTTACCTGCTTCCAGCGTCCCTTTAATATGTTCTTCAAATGAAGCATAGGCAGCATCTATGGTATAAGCCTTCATAGCTTCTTCTACGCTGATTTTTTGCTCAGGTACCCATCCATCAGGATGTTGACCATCCAGGGTTCTCCTGCTAACGGCAGCATACATCCCTTCCAGCGGTGTGGGAGGCGCTACAAACCAGTCGCTTCCAAAGGCCAGCCGACTGCCGCTATCCAGTAGGGAGCGAAAAGCATAGGTCGTTTTGATTCTTTCCGGACCAATTACTTTTTCTGCCCAACGACCATCGTCAATAGCATGATATGGCTGCATGCTGGCGATGATCCCCAACTCACGGAAACGAGCGAAATCCCTGGGAGCAATATGTTGCGCATGCTCGATACGGAATCTGCGGTCACGGGGCCCGTTTTCTTCAGTTACCCGCGCATAAATATCAAGCAACTTACTGATGGCCCGGTCGCCAATGGCATGAACCATGGGCTGAAGGCCGGCACTATCCGCGCTGGAAATCCAGCGGTACATCTCTTCAGGAGTACTCACCAGAAAGCCTGAATCCATAGGACTGTCGCTAAACGGTTCAAAGAATGCCGCAGTGTGTGATCCCAGTGAGCCATCCATAAAGCCTTTCAGGTTACCTATCCGCAGCCACTTATCCCCCCTGCCCTGCTCTTCCACCTTCTTGGCTAGTTCCTGCCAGCGGTAGATCGGCATACCGGCGTATATCCTGGTGATGAGTTTATCTGCATCGCGAAAGCGCTCCAACACCTGTATGTAGCCACTCATATGATGGACTGACGTTACTCCCTGAGCAGCCACGTACTCCATAGCTGCCTGCAGTGCCCTGTCCTGTTGTACTTCATTTGGCTCAGGTTCAGCCTTATCCACCCAGATCATCGCATTATCTTTGAAAATGCCGCTAAGCTCACCATCGGTATTGCGCACCACCTCACCTCCGGCAATATCTTTCACATTTTTGCTGATACGAGCAGCCCTCAATGCAGCAGTATTAGCCAGCGCCATATGTCCATCCAGTCGGTTGATCCAGACAGGATTTTGCCGGGTGACAGAATCTATCCAGCTTCGCTCCGGAAGGGTACCTCCCCAGTTTTCATGGTCCCAGTCGCCGCCGGTAATCCAGGTGCCGGGTTCCTGTTTACTGGCAAATTCTGCTATTCTCCTGATAAACTCTTCCGGGCTTCGAGCATCCCTGAGCTGTACCGAAGATAGCCGAAAGCCCCCGGTCACAAAGTGCACATGACTATCAATAAAGCCCGGTGCCACAAACTTTCCCGCGAGGTCAATCACCCTGGTACTGTCGCCGATGTATGTTTTGATCAAAGCATTTCTGCCTACCGCTACAATGGTGTCTCCTTTGATAGCCAGTGCTCTTGCATTTACCTGCGTGGGATTGCCTGTCCAGATAGTGCCGTTGAGCAATACAGTATCTGCCTGCAGCCCGGCCTCAGGTTTACAGGACACAAAACATAAAAACAGACAGGCGAAGCCCCAGGAAAGCATAATCTTATTTTGCATAGTATATCTAATAAAAACAGAAATACGGCGAATGGAAAGGTCCGCTGCGCTTTTTTTTCTCCCATCTTGTCTTTTCTTTCTTTTTGCACTATCATCGTGAGAAAGATCTACCTGACAACTTATGAATCTCCGCTTCCTCCTTTTATGCTGTTCCTTTTTTATTATTTCTCCACTCCTCTTCGCCCAGAAAAAAGAAGTACCTCGTGCTCCTGCGCGTGCAGAGGGTGAAGGGCCTTATGAGCAACTCATCATTCGGGGTGCCACACTGATCAATGGTGCCGGCTCCCCTCCCATTGGTCCGGTAGATGTAGTGGTGGAGGGCAATCGCATCACTGCCATCAGGACAGTAGGCTATCCCGGCGTGCCTATAGAACAGAATAGCCGTCCGGTAGCAAAAGCAGGTGCTCGTGAAGTGGACGCAACCGGTATGTATCTTTTGCCCGGTTTTGTAGATATGCACGGCCATATTGGCGGAACAGGCCAGGGGACTACTGCAGAATATGTATTTAAATTATGGATGGGACATGGCATCACCACCATTCGTGACCCATCCTGTGGTAATGGACTGGAATGGGTGCTTGACCAGAAAGCCAAAAGCGATCAGAACCAGATTACCGCTCCCAGAATAGAGGCTTACTCTGCCTTTGGTCAGGGTTTGGAGAATGGGGTGAACTCTCCTGAACAAGCCAGAAGCTGGGTAAAGAGTATTGCAGAAGAAGGGGCTGACGGTATCAAGTTTTTTGGTGCCCGCCCAGATATCATGGAAGCGGCACTTGATGAAGCCAAAAAATTCGATCTTCGCTCGGCCTGTCATCATGCCCAGCTGAATGTAGCCTGGCTTAATGCGCTCCAAACCGCCCGGATGGGCCTTACCAGCATGGAACATTGGTATGGCCTGCCGGAAGCCCTTTTTACTGACCGCACCATACAGGATTATCCAGCCGATTATAATTACCAGAATGAGCAGCATCGTTTTGGGGAAGCCGGCAAACTCTGGCTGCAGGCAGCAGAGCCGTACTCAGAACGCTGGAACCAGGTGATGGATGAGCTGATTGCCCTGGATTTTACCATTGACCCCACTTTCAACATTTATGAGGCAAACAGGGACCTGATGCGGGCCCGCACTGCCGAGTGGCACAAAGAATACACCCTCCCCTCTTTGTGGCAGTTTTTCTGGCCCAGCCGTATCTCCCACGGTTCTCACTGGCATAGCTGGGGTACAGAGGAGGAAGTCAGCTGGAAGAAAAATTATGAGCTCTGGATGACTTTTGTCAATGAATATAAAAACCGTGGCGGCAGGGTTACCACCGGTTCAGATTCAGGCTTTATTTACCAGACTTACGGTTTTGCCTATATCCGTGAACTTGAATTGCTGCGAGAAGCAGGATTCCACCCGCTGGAAGTCATCAGAGCGGCCAGCCTGAAGGGCGCCGAAGCCCTGGGAAGGGCGCATGAGATCGGCTCCATTGAAGTAGGTAAACTGGCCGACATGATCCTGGTAGAGGAAAACCCACTGGCTAACCTGAAAGTGCTCTACGGAACCGGTGCGATCAAACTCAATGATGCCAATGAGGTAGTGCGCGTAGGTGGTGTAAAGTATACCATCAAGGATGGCATTATCTACGATGCCAAACAACTGCTGGCTGATGTCCGCGGGATTGTAGCCCAGGAAAAGGAAAGAGCCACCATGCAGGAACTTCCTCAGCCAGGTATGCAGGAATAAAATTACAACTACTCAGTCCCTGAAGCGCAGATTCAAGCCTGCGCTTTTTTTGTTTTAGGATCAAGCAATCCTGGTTTACTTAACATAAAGTAATATAAGGGTGTTAACATATCAGAATATATTTTTTAAACACCGACTGATATGCATAAATTACTATATATACTTATTATAACCCTTTTCTTCAGCGCCTGTCAGCAGAAAGAAAACATTGATCATCCTCAGGAAAACGGGCAACACATTCATCTTGCCGGGGCACGCCACCATGCTGCCACAGAAAAAGAGGTGGACCAGCTTTTTGTGCAGCTAAAGGTGGCCAGGCATGATTATATCATTCGCAGCACACAGGAACAAATCCGTCAGCTATGGCAGCAAAGTGAAGATGATGCCATAGATACGCTTATGGAAAGTGGCAAAGAACACATGTATCGCAGGCAGTACCCTGATGCCATCCGGATTTTTACTCGTGTCATTGAGCAGGCTCCCGCCTATGCTGAAGGATGGAATAAGCGGGCTACAATCCATTATCTTATGGGCAACTTTGGGGCAGCATTACAGGATATTCAGGCTACCCTCCGACTGGAAGACAGGCATTTCGGTGCATTGTCCGGTAAGGCATCCATACTGCAGATGCAGGGCAAAAACGAAAAAGCGCTGGCTACCTACGAACGTTTGCTGGAAATTGTGCCTCGCCAGCGTGAAGTACAGCAGCATGTGCAAAATTTAAGGGCTGAACTTGGCTATCGGAATATTTAAAAAAAAAGGCCAGAATGGATATCCTGGCCTTTTTAGTCAACATGCATTGATACTATAGATATTCTTCCAGTTGAACAAAGGTGATCTTATGGGGAGCATCATTGATCTGGTCAGAAAAACCAGCATCTACGCTGATTTTCATTTTTTTGCCAGTTTTGCTGAGTACTACCCAGTCACGCATCATTTCTATCTGTATTTCTATGAACTTGTCGTGCAGTTCTGAAAGCTCCTCCTGGGTTTCCTGGGGAACAACCTTCAAAAAACTCTGACCTATCAGATCTTCTCTGTCAAACTCATACAGCTTGAGATAATTGTTATTAACAGCCGCAAAGGTCTGGTCTTCGTCGGTTATGCAGATGGCCAGTTTGGTGTCTTCAATAATTTTCTCAAAGTCAGCCGGATTGGACTCAATGGCTTCTTTGATACGAGCAGTTTCCTGTAAATCAATCATAGAATTAAAAATTAGTTAATTTGACATAGTTTATACTGTGATACACGTGATTATTTTTTCTCCAGGCTGGCGATCAGTTCATCCTTCTCGGCCAGTTTGGTTTTCATTTCCTGCTTCAGTTTGACTATACGGTTGTATGCTTTGTCTTCTATACTCTTGACCCGCTCATGCAGAATTTTCTCATTATTGATGATTTTATCTTCCTGTATTTTCTCCAGGGTAAAATCGTATGACAGCTCAATGATTTTATCAATCGTACCATCTTCTTGCTGCTTGGGGAAGTAATAAGAGCGGAACCATCGTACCTCGTTATCACTGGTAAGCCTGCGCATGGTTATCTGTGTATTTTGTCCTTCCTTCAGCTGTACCCAGAGTTGCTGATACTGTTGATGCTGTAGATCTTCAGGATGCATCAGGTCTGCATGTACCCTTGCTTTCAGCGAATCGGCATCGTACTTCAGTATTTCAAGCAGTGCGCTATTGGCCTCCAATATCTGTCCATCAGTAGTGACTTCCATGGTAATCATGGAGGTATTGAGCGCTTCAAGGTAGTAGTTCATCTCCACCATTCGTTTGTCAGATTCCCTCTGTAGCTCCTGCATTGTCTCCAGACTTTTCCGGATTTCATTCTCCTGCTCCACAATCTGCATCGTCTGCTGTTGGGCCTCAATGATCAGGTTTTTGGTAGCGGTAATGTCAGTTACCAGTTTGATGATCCTGATAGGCCTGCCGTTCAGATCACGTATACTGGTATAAGCCCCCTTGATGTAAACTCTTTTCCCGGATTTGGTGTATCGCTCCAGTTCCCCCTCTATTTTGCTCCCTTTGGCCAGATTAGTCCACATTTCTTTATACTCCTGAGATGAAGCCAATTCGCTGCTCACAAAAATACGGTGGTGCTTACCTACTATCTCTTCCAGCGAGTATTCCATCAGATTCATAAAAGCTTCATTGGCAGTAATGATGGTCCCGTCAAGTTCGTACTCAATTGCTGCTATACCGGAGGCATTGATCGCCATAATTCTACTTTCCAGTTCATTGGATTTACGCATCATCTCCTCCTGCGTGGCATTCAGTTCCTCCATATTCTGCCGCATCTCCTCCTCCTGGGATCTCAACTGTTCGGCCTGTTCCTGTGCTTCTGCCAGCAGCTTTTTCGTATGACCATTCACTTTGGCAGCCGCTACTGCAGAAGCAATACTCACCGCCACTTTTTCTGTAAAGGCGACTTTATAATCTTCCATCTTTTGAAATGATGCCAGTTCCAGCGCACCGTGGACTACCTCATTCACAATAAGCGGTACCAGTAAGATACAGGATGGATTAGCCTCTCCGAGACCAGAGGTGATGTTAACGTAGTCATCGGGCACATCCGTCAGGATAATACTTTCTTTCTCCAGTACTACCTGTCCGAGCATTCCCTGTCCCACGGCTACTTCCTTCTCCTGAAATTTCTTTTTATCAAAGGCATAACAGGACGATAAGACCAGCTTTTTGTCTCCAGCCTCTTCTTCTAATAAAAATAAACCTCCCTGGTTAATGCTCAAGTACTTAACCAGATGCCTAAGCACACCGTCAGTAAGGTTTTGTAAACTATTACTATTTTTTCTGAGGATCTCGCTAATCTCTGACAAACCAAGATTGGTAAACCTATCCTGTTGCTCTTTTTCGGCTGCTGCTTTCAGATTTTCCCGCATTTCTTCCAGCGCCTCAGTCAGTTCGTCTCTTTCTTGGCTTTGATCAAGTGATAGCGAAAAGTCACCTTTGGTCATTTTAGCAGCAAATTCCTTGTTTTTCTCAAGCATCCGCTGACTTTTCATCAGCAGGAACTCATTATCCGCATCTGCCAGAAGCCTGCTGTGTAACACCAGTGAAATCCAGGTGGTAAGGGTAGCAGTGATAGCCAAAACGACCAAAATAACGATCATTTTTTCCCATGTAATATCTACCACACCAATGAAGGAAAATAAAAGAAAATCTTCCGCTGGTAGTCCTAAAATTACAGGCAGTGAATAAGTCAGTACAAGGCTAGCAGCAACAATACTAAGTTTAATTACCAGGCCGGGATCCTGATAAAATGCCAGAATGAAGATGTAACAACATAACAAAAAGTGAACTCCGGCCACCTGCTCAGAGAGGAGTACCATAAGAACAGGCCACATAAACAGCGCAGTCCCTATCAGTATATTTTTTATTTTTCTAAGCTGAATAAAGTGGCTTACCAGAAAAAGGCAGGAAAGGTTTAATAAACTCCCGGCTAAAGCCAAAAAAAAATGATCATAGACCAGGCCTTCTACTAAAAGGAGCGCTGCACTGGCAAAAGCGAGCTGCCATATCCTATGGTCTGCCTGCTGGTAGGCGATTTCATATCTCTCCTGTATAAATAAAGCCTTTTCTTCTTGTTTCACCATAGATGATAATCCATTTTGATACGTAAAGAAAAGGCTAACTACTCACTTATTGACGCAACAGATACTAAATCTTTTACTTATGTAATTATCATTACCATTCTTAAATTAAAGGCTTTATTTATTCGCTTAAACCTCACCTAAACTTCCTTACGTAATACCTCCAGCGGCGGATTGTTGACAATACTTCTACTGTTGGAGAGTCCGATCAGTACCGTTAGACTTGTTATAGCCAGATATGTCAATACCAAAGGTAATAGTGAAGGTGTGAAAGGTGTTTCAAAGCTGAAAAGCGCTAACACCCAACTGGCAATCAATGCTATCAGCACACCGGTAAAGGTAGCCAGGCTACCCAGGAAAAAGTACTCCAGGGCATTGATATTGAGGATTTGTTTCCTGCTCGCTCCTATGGTTCGGAGCAGTACGCTCTCCTGTATCCGTTGGAATTTGGAGATAATCACTGAGCCGATCAGCACCAGTATGCCGGTGATGATGCTGAAAAAAGCCATAAACCTGATGACAAAAGAAACCTTGGCGATGATCTCATCAATGGTCTGCAGTATGAGTTGCAGGTCGATAACCGATACATTGGGAAACCTCTTCACCACTGCCTGCTGAAAATCTGCCGCTTGCCGGGCTGAGTCTACCTGTGTAATGAGCACATGAAATTTAGGAGCACGCTCCAGTACGCCTTTCGGAAACACTACCAGAAAGTTTGTCTGCACCCGCTGCCAGTCCACTTCACGGATACTGCCTACATAGGTATCAATGATGGCTCCCTGTACATTAAAGGTGACTTTATCACCGACCTCAACTTGCATATCGTCTACTATTCCGTCTTCCAGTGACACCCAGATTGTATCTTCCGGGGAATTTACCTCCCCTCTCCATTCTCCGGCAAGAAGGGTTTCGGATTCTTTCAGACTGTCACGGTAGGTTACCCGGTATTCGCGATTGAGTACCCATCCTCTCACCTGGGAAGTGGTATCTTTCTTGATTTCTTCCACAGTTTTACCATTGATACCGGCCAGCCGCATGGACACGATTGGCACCCGCTGTAGTACCGGCAAGTCAAAAGACCGGGTAAGCGAAACCAGTTCTTCCTCCTGATCATCCTGTATATCAAACAATACCATATTGGCCTGGTCCTGCTCTGCCGTGACCTCTACCTTTGCCAATAGCAGGCTCTGCACAAAAAACAGTGTACTGATCAACGCAGTGCCCAGTCCAATGGTGACGATCAGTACCAGGGTCTGGTTATTAGGCCGGTAAAGATTGGCCAGGCTCTGCCGCCAGATGTAGCTCAACGAAACCGGAAAATATTTTTTGACCAACCACATCATCAGTTGGGCAATACCACCCAGGAGTATAAAGGCTACAACTACGCCCAGCGTAAAGAACACCGCTTCCTGCCAGCTCCTCAGCTGGAAATAGGAAAATACACCCACAAACAGTACGACCAGTCCGATGATCAGGTATTGCAGGGGGTCGCGCTCGCTGCTCTCCTGGTGTGAGGCCCTGATGGTGCGCAGCGGGGAAATTTTCCTGATGGAAATAAGCGGCAGGAGCGCAAAAAGTATGGAAATGATCAGGCCGATCAGAATCCCCTGGAATATTGCCGACCAGGAGAGGGTCAGATCTACTTCTACCGGCAGGAAACCGGAAAATATTTCCGGCAACAAAAACTGTATGCTGGCGCCCAGCGCAGCCCCCAGTACTGAGCCGATCAGGCCCATGATGGTGATTTGTATGAGATAGATGCCGAAGCCGTATTTTCCTTTACCACCCAGGCAGCGTAAAATAGCTACTGACAACAGTTTTTCTCGCACATAAATATGTACGGCACTGGCTACGCCTATACAGCCCAGCAGCAAAGCCACAAAAGCCACCAGGTTCAGAAAACCGGTGAGGTTCCGGTATGTATCTCCGATCTCTTCTTTCCGTTCTTCTACATCATCAAAGCGCAGATCATCCGCACGCAGCCGGGGTTCTATTGTCTCTGCCAGTAGTGCCTGCACGTCGGTATCATCCTCAAATTTGAGAAAAAGCTTGTAGTTCAGCCTGCTGCCTTTTTGCAGCAAACCTGTTTCTTCCAGGTACTCCATCGGGATATACACCGGTGGAGCGACGGTAGAGGTAATGCCGGCCTGCCCCGGTACTTTCTGGATACGCCCTTCCAGTGCAAAAGTGAGTTCACCAACTTTGATAGAGTCGCCGGGTTCAACATCAAACTGCAGCATGAGCGTATTCTCAGCCAGCGCCTTCATTTTAGTTCTGAAGTCACGGCTGGCATTCTCCGGGATCGTTTCTATCTCGCCATAGTAGGGGAAATCGCCTTCCAGGGCTCTCACCTGCACCAGCCTTGTTCCTTCATTTTTAGGAAAAAGCACCATTGATGCAAAGCTTACCTCGCTGGACATTTTTGCTCCCAGGGAATCAAAAAACTGAATCGTAGACTCAGAAATTGGCTGCCGGCTCTCTACCACCAGGTCGGCACCGAGCAGTGCTTTGGCCTCTCCCTCAATATCCTGCTGCAGGTTGTCGCTAAAAGAGTTGATGGCTACCAGTGCTGCGATTCCCAGTACGATGCTACTGACAAAGAGGATCAGGCGGGAGCGGTTCTTACGGCTGTCGCGCCAGGCCATTTTGAGTAACCAGCTAAATGAAGGTGATTGTGTATTCATGAAAATTGTATCTTAGGCTGATTTAGAGCTGGTATTGATGGCTTCGTTACGGATATCCTGGGCAATTTTTCCGCCCTTGATGCTGATAATCCGCTGCGTTTTGCGGGCAAGGTTCATATCGTGGGTCACCAGTACCAGGGTTGTCCCGGCGTCTCGGTTCAGGTCAAAGATCAGTTGCTCTATGTGCTGGCCGGTTTCTTCGTCCAGGTTGCCGGTTGGTTCGTCGGCAAACAAAATGGCTGGCTGATTGGAAAAAGCCCGGGCAATGGACACCCGCTGCTGTTCACCGCCGGAAAGCTGGGTAGGAAAATGGTCTTTCCGGGCAGCAAGCCCTACCTTATCAAGCAGCTCAATGGCAATACGGCCTGCTTTTTTATCACCTCTTAACTCCAGCGGAACCATCACATTTTCCAGCGCTGTTAAAGTGGGCATCAGGTTAAAACTCTGGAAGATAAAACCTACATATTTACCCCTGACCTCTGCCCGCTGGTCCTCGTTTAAACTATCCAGTGTAATGCCGTTTAGGATCACTGAGCCAGCACTGGCCCGGTCAAGGCCGGCACATAGCCCAAGTAGCGTGGTTTTGCCACTACCCGATGGGCCAACAATAGAGCAGGTTTCTCCTTTTTCAATATGTACATTTACCTCTTCAAGCACGGTAAGATGGTGGTCGCCGCTGCGGTAGGTTTTTGTAAGATTTTTAACTTCCAGAATTGATGACATAAAATATTATGCTTTTTTGCGAGATTTAACTATAGTGCCTAAGTATAGGTTTATTGAAAAAAGTAATCAACATATTCAAAGGATACTCTATTAATGAAGACAATTAATCGCCTAAATTATTGCAATAACAAACTTCTTGCACTCCTGTTGTCTACGGGCTTTGCTCTACTACTGTTGGGGTGCGGCTCATCTGAGCAGGAAAATAAGCAGCAGACAACGGCAGCATCTGAAAATGCTGATGAAGTGGCAGAGGAACTACAAGATGATGACCAAAAGGTAATTCTCATCTTCGGCAACAGCCTTACTGCAGGTTATGGCCTGGAACCTGAAGAAGCCTACCCCGCCCTGATCCAGGACAAAATTGACTCCCTGGGTCTCAACTACAAGGTAGTCAATGCCGGTCTCAGCGGCGAAACTACCGCCAGCGGCAATTCGCGCCTGGAGTGGGTACTGGAAAGGCAGCCGGTGGATATCTTTGTGCTCGAGCTTGGCGCCAACGACGGCCTCCGGGGCATTGCCACCGAAGAGACCAACCGCAACCTCAGGTCTATGGTCAGGCAGGTAAAAGAAGCAAACCCTGATGCCAAAATCATCCTGGCCGGCATGATGGTCCCCCCCAATATGGGTCCTGAGTATGCCGCCAAATTCAAAGAGTTGTACCCGGCTATCGCCGAGGAGGAGGATATCATGTTGATCCCTTTTCTACTGCAGGATGTGGCAGGTGAGGCGGATCTTAACCAGGGCGACGGCATACATCCCACCGCTGAAGGACAAAAAATTGTAGCCAATAATGTGTGGCAGTTATTACAGAAAGCAATAGAAGAAATACCAAATTCATAAACACAGCAATGTCCCAAACCCGAATAATACCCGTAAGAGAATTTTTTAAAAACCCGGAAAAGTCAGGTTTTGACCTTTCGCCCAACGGCCAGTTCATCTCCTACATGGCCCCGTACCAGGACCGGATGAATATCCACGTGCAGCACGTAGGCACTCAGGAAGCCAAGCGTATTACCAGTATCACCGACCGGGATATAGCCGGCTACTTCTGGGCGGATGACCAGCGCATCGTATACCTGCGTGACAATGGCGGTGATGAAAACTACTACATTACCGTAATAGATAAGGACGGACAGAACGAAAAAGTGCTTACCCAGTTTGACAATGTCCGTACCCAGATTATTGACGACCTGGAAGAAATACCAGATGAGGTGATCATTGGTTTGAACAAGCGTAATCCCGAAGTTTTTGATGCCTATCGGCTAAATCTATCTTCCGGGGAAATGGAAATGATTGCCGAAAATCCCGGTAACATCATGGGCTGGCTCACTGACCACAATGGAGCACTCCGTGTAGCGGTTACTTCCGACGGTGTCAATACCACGCTGCTGCACCGTGAGAACGAAGAGCAGGAATTTCAGCCACTACTGACTACCAACTTCAAAGAAAGTGCATCGCCTCTTTTCTTTACCTTTAACAACAAAAATCTGTTTGCGACTTCTAACCTGGGGCGGGACAAATCAGCCATCATCATCCTGGATACTAGCAGTGGGAAAGAAATAGAGCAGTTGTTTGAACACCCGGAAGTAGATGTGAGCAGCCTTTCCTATTCGCGCAAAAGAAAGGTACTCACCGGCATCTCCTATACTACCTGGAAGACGGAGCGCACTTTTCTGGACAAAGCCGCCGAGGAGCGATACCAATGGCTCAAAGAACAGCTCGGCGATGATGAAATTGCCATTACCAGTCACAATAAAGACGAAGATAAGTTCATCGTTCGTACTTACAGTGACCGCACCCTGGGCTCCTACTATTTTTACGACCAAAAGGCTCAAAAGCTGGATAAACTGACTGAGGTCGGGCCCTGGCTCAGGCAAGACGAAATGACTGAGATGAAGCCGGTCACCTACAAGAGCCGTGATGGGCTAAGCATTCATGGCTACCTTACCCTACCGCTCGGTAAAGAAGCCAAAAACCTGCCGCTGGTAGTCAATCCGCACGGTGGCCCCTGGGTAAGAGACAAATGGGGATTTAACCCGGAAGTACAGTTTCTGGCTAACCGGGGCTATGCTGTGCTACAGATGAATTACCGCGGATCTACCGGCTACGGCAGGTCCTTCTGGGAAGCTTCTTTCAAGCAATGGGGGCTCAAAATGCAGGATGATATCACGGATGGTGTGCAGTACCTGATTGATGAAGGCATAGCTGACCCGGATAAGGTAGCCATATACGGAGGCAGTTACGGCGGTTACGCCACCCTGGCTGGTCTTACTTTTACACCCGACCTATATGCCTGCGGGGTAGATTATGTAGGTGTTTCCAATCTGTTCACCTTCATGCAGACGATCCCGCCCTATTGGAAACCCATGCTGGAGATGATGTATGAGATGGTGGGGCACCCTGAGCAAATGAAAGAGCAGTTTGAGCAGACATCTCCCGCACTACAGGCACATAAGATCAAAGCGCCCCTGCTCATTGCGCAGGGCGCGAAAGACCCTCGGGTAAATAAAGCTGAGTCTGACCAGATCGTTGAGGCACTAAAAGAACGGGGTGTTGACGTTGATTATATGGTAAAAGAAAATGAGGGGCACGGCTTCCGTAATGAAGAGAACCGTTTTGAGTTTTACGAAGAGATGGAGAAGTTCCTGGCCAAATACCTGGGCTGAAGCACAGTGTAAACATAAAGCGCCTGACAGCATAATCTGCCAGGCGCTTTTTTTATGATAAGATGTTGGGGAAAAGATCAGGGACTATCCCAGTTATAAAGTACTTCCGAAAACTCCAGGTCACTGAGATCTTCCGGGTGGATGAAGAAGTTGGCAATACCCTCATCTCCCCAAAGTATGCTTTTATGATCAGAATCTATCTGCAGCAGTAGTTTTGACTCCTCAAATTCCTGCAACAGCCGGGGGTCTTCCTGCGTGAAATGCGCATAGCCTCCCAGTTTGTGACCATTCCCCTGCGCCAGCCTGGCATAAGCACGCCTGATCTCTACCTTGTCATCACCAAAGCGGTCGAAGAAGTCAAAAGCAGGCGTTCCAAAATATTCGTCAAAGGCTTTGTCATTGGGAGAGACTGGAGAAAACTGCTTTTCAAAGCGTAAGGCATGGCTCTCCAGGATGGGAAAGTTATCATAATCCGGTAATTCAATATCCTGCT
Organism: uncultured Porifericola sp.; assembly: GCA_964518125.1. Classification (GTDB taxonomy): domain Bacteria; phylum Bacteroidota; class Bacteroidia; order Cytophagales; family Cyclobacteriaceae; genus Catalinimonas. The sequence goes on along the minus strand of CAZFFW010000005.1, from coordinate 30,564 downwards.
GAGCATTGTCTTCATCCACATCCTCAAAATAGACAATGCGGTAGTTTGACTGGTCAAAGGGATCATCCAAATCAAGACCGTACATACTGTCATCCCCGGCATAAAACTGCAGTATACCTTTATGGGGAAAACCTTTCAGCTCAGGCACTTCTTTAAAATTGATCTGGGCAAGGAGGAAAAGCGGGTTTCCGCTACTCCCACTAGGATACTCAAACCCATGAGGAAGATATGGTATACCACCAAATTTACTCTGTGTCAGTTCCAGATCATCTTCAGGCTGGGCAAAAATCCTGATATAGGGCTTTACCGAAGATTCAATCTGTTTGCGATAAGGTTCCAGCGCTGCCGGAAGCTGCAACTTAGACGGATTCATACAATCATTAAATCTATGCTACTAATTTGTGTTTGGACAAATGTATGAATTATTTAAAGAAACCACCCAGAGAATCTCCGAATTGCCCTTTCAATTTATCATTCAGGTCCCCTTCCCCTTTTGGCCCGCTGAACATAGCCATGAGGCTACCCAGGTCCAAGCCATTCTCTTCTGTAGAACTAACAAATTTTTTGAGAATGAACGGAATGGCAAAACTGGCAACCGTACTGGCCAGTTGGGGGTCAAGACCAAGTTTAGAACCCAGGTCACCTGCATATTTGCGGACCATATTAGTGACGATCGGATTAGTAGCAATTTGATCTTTCTGCTGCAGCAGGCTCATCAGACCGTTCAAGTTTCCTCTGCCTACCTCGTCTTTTACCGTGTCCATAATATCCTTTTGAGCAAGCATGACGGCATCGTCTACCTTATCCTGCTGCATACCATATTCGCCGGTAAATTTTTTTGAAAGCTCACCCTTTAGGGTACTGATAATCTGTTCAATCATAATGATTTTTTGCTTGTCTTATTAATAATAGACAATATAATGATCTCAAAGATTTATCAAACAGAAATTGCATCACAATTATCCATGCAGATAAGTACTTTTATGACTTCTTTCATTTTAAGGCTGTAATAGATATTTTTTCCATCACGTGTACTACTCAAAATACCCTTAAGCTTCATGTTAGAAAGATGGTGAGACGTAAGTGACTGCTCTGAATTAAGTGCCTGGCAGATCTCATTTACAGACAGCTTTTCGTGCTGAGAAAGTATATCCACAATGCTAAGCCTGAGCGGGTGAGACAACGTTTTCAGGATAAAGGCGACTTTCTCCAGCTTTTCTACGCTCCTGTGCTGTGAAATTGCTACTTGCATGATCTATAGTTTATGATAATATGTTCAAATGTTTAAAGATATCCCTAAGCTAAACGTCAGCAATTTTTTTTTGTTCCTGCGCCCTAACTTTTAATTTGGGCCATTCCTGTACTTTGGCAGACATTATTAATTACCTTTGCGGCCTGATTTTAGCAACGATATAAAGCATGAAAAACATTTTCTTCACACCCGGACCAGCTGAACTATATTTTACGGTAGAAACGCACATTAAGTCTGCTCTCAAAGAACAGGTTCCCTCTATTTCGCACCGTAGTAAGGCTTTTCAGTCCATTTATCAGCTTTGTGTAGAAAATCTGAAAGTCCTCCTGAACGTCCCTGCTGATTACCATATTTTCTTTACCGCGTCTGCCACAGAAATCTGGGAAAGGCTGATCCAGAACAATGTGGAGTCCAGGAGTCACCATTATGTTAACGGGGCTTTTTCTGAGCGTTTCAAAGCTACTGCTGAAGAGCTCCTACGCCAGGTTAGTGTGGAGACTGCTGAGGATGGCAGCTGCGTAAAACCTGATCCCGGCAGCATTCCTCCCGACACGGAGCTGATTGCTTTTACCCTCAATGAGACCAGCACCGGTGTAAGCCAGCCACTAGAAGATGTCTACACCATCGCACAGGCGCATCCGGATAAGCTGATTGCCGTAGATGCCGTGTCCATCATGCCTTATCCTGAGATTGATTACAATCAGGTAGACTCCGTTTTTTTCTCTGTGCAGAAGGGTTTTGGGCTGCCGGCAGGTCTTGGAGTGTGGATTCTAAGTCCCCGCTCTGTGGAAAAAGCCCAACAGATGCAAGCCAAAGGAATCAGTCTGGGCACCTACCATACTATTCCTGCGCTGCTGGAAAAAGGCCTGAAGAACCAGACGCCTGAGACGCCAAATGTCCTCAATATTTACCTGCTGGCTAAAGTAAGCGGTGATATGCTGGAGAAAGGGATAGGCAAAATCAGGCAGGAAACCGACTACAAAGCCAGCCTGCTATACCATACCCTGGAAGCACATGCGCTCATGCATCCTTTTGTGGCAGAACCTGCTTACCGCTCTAAAACAGTTATTGTGGCTGGTACAGAACAGCCTTCAGAACAGCTGATACAGTCGCTGAAACAGCATAAACTGATCGTAGGCAGTGGATATGGTGCCTTTAAATCAAATCATATCAGAGTAGCCAATTTTCCTACACACTCCAAAGAACAGTTTGAAATGCTGGTTGACAAATTAAATACGCTACACTAAGCCTACGGCCTCAAATTTGTTAGATCGCTCCTGAAATGTAATTTGACACAGACCGTAACGGACTGATTTATTACACGTATAATATTCGGCCTGAATAAGAAAAAGGTAAGAAAAGAAACATGCCTTACTTTACATCTGTTAAGCCACTGAAAAAGAGACGATTAATTTAGAACACTATTCCAATAGCAATATGTACCCATTAAAGAAAATTCTGGTAGGATTGGATGCCACATCCATGGATAAGACACTGATTCAGTTTGCTTCATTCCTGGCGCATACCACTTCTGCTGAGTCTGTTCATTTTGTAAATGTCATTAAAAACACCCAATTACCTAGTGCCCTCAGAAAAGAGTTCCCCAATTTGATGGAAGATGCCATCAAGGAACGCAAGAAAGTACTTGAAAAAACGGTCATAGAACATTTTGACATGACCAGCCAGGAAATTAAAGTAAAAATTTCAGTTGAGCAGGGTAATCTTCCTTCGAAGGAAATACTCAAGCTTGCTGAGAAACACAATATAGATGCGATTGTGGTAGGAAGAAAGCAGAATCTGAAAGGTAGCAGTGTCGTTACCCAGAGACTCGCGCGTCGTGCCACCTGCTCCCTGCTGATTGTACCGGAGAAGGATTATACCAATATGAACCGCATCATGGTAGCCACTGATTTCTCCAAAGATTCCCTCGTAGCACTGGAAGAAGCCCTGGCTGTAGCCAGCCGTGGTAAGAATGAAGGTAGAGAAGTAGAAGTTATCTGCCACCATGTATACCAGGTACCTGTCGGATATCACTATACTGGCAAGACTTACGAAGAGTGCGGAGACGTGATGCGCCAGAACGCTGAAAAGAATTACCATAAATTTATCAGCAAAGTAGATACCCAGAATGTCAAGATTAGTGCACTTTTCTCTCTGGACAGAAACGACAATCCGGTAGCTGTCATTTATGAAAAAGCGCTGGAGTTGGACATTAACTGCATCGTGATCGGTGGTAAAGGTAAGGCAGCTTCTACCGCCTTCTTCCCCATTGGAACGAATACCGAAAAATTGATCAGCATGGATGCTACTATTCCACTGCTGATTGTCAGACCTAAGCATAAAAATGCCGGCCTGATGGAAATGCTGCAAAGGATCTAAGAAAAGCATTGATATTTTCCTGAAAGTGAGCTGCGGTGCTAACCCTGCTCACTTTTTTATTTTCAGGGCCAGCATATTGCCGATTTGCAGGGCGGTACGCTCCAAATTCTCGGCAGTATTCTTCAAAGCATCCTCCAGCGGCTCGGGCCGGGGACCGATAGGCAGCACTACATCATACACCGCATACTTTACAGGATCATAATCTTGGGGAATACTGCCTGCCAGCATAAAAACTACCTTTTCCTGCTTTCGGGCAGCATTGGCTACATAATACGGACCTTTGCCGGATTGCGTCTGCACATCCAGCGCACCCTCAGCCGTGATTACCGCATCTGCCTCAGCCAGAGCGTCATGAAAGCCGGTACGGGAGAGCAGGTAATCAGTACCATCTAAAAGTTCAGCTCCCAGAAAAGCATAGAGCGCAGCACCCAATCCTCCAGCGGCACCTCCGTGTTTTACCTGCCTAACCTCTTTTTCCAGGCTGGATTCCATCAATTTACCAACTCTTTCAAACTCTTCTTCCAGGTGCTGTACCGTTTTTTCATCGGCACCTTTCTGCGGGCCAAATACTGATGGGGCTTCCAGCAGGGTGTTGGTCACATCACAGGTGATGATGATGCGGGTATGCTGAATTCGCTCGTCCAGCCTACTCATATCAATCTGCCGTAATTGCTTGAGCCCTTCTCCTCCCCGGCTGATAGCCTGCCCCTGCTCATCCAGTAGTTTTACCCCCAGTGCCTGTGCCATACCCAGTCCCAGGTCTACGGTTGCACTTCCCCCGATACCAATGACAATTTCCTCAGCCCCGGCATCCAGCGCTGCGCTGATCAGCTGCCCAGTTCCGAAAGTAGAAGTCTTCATCGGATTAAGTTCGTCAGTTTTGAGCAGGCGAATCCCCGATGCCTCGGCCATTTCAATCACAGCAGTTTTACCTCCTTTCAGCAAACCAAACTCAGCCTCTACCGGCCTGCCCAATGGCCCGTCAACCTGTACGCTACGCTTTTGTCCTCCTTCCTGGCTCAGCATCACCGTCAGCATACCGTCCCCCCCATCGGCGATGGGCTGTTGCAGACATTTGCAGTCAAGGCGGCTCTTTTGCAGTCCGCTGCAGATGGCTTCAGCGGCAGCTACAGCATCCAGGCTGTTTTTAAAGGCGTTGGGAGCAATAAGGATTTTCAAGGCTGAGTCGTTTAGGTTTATGCTAATGTAAAAAAATTGTGCGCGGGAAATGGGTTAGGTTTTAGAAATTTAAGCCCATGGTGTATTTCCATCTAATGTGCTGTTGATCATTGAGGTTTCGGATACCACACTAAACAAAGATATTCAGATTAAGCTGCCTATGTATGCCAACGCGGGCATTCCAGAAGTCTGGAGCATTGATATCAAAAACAAGCAGCTTCTGCATTTTACTGACAACAAAGGCGGCAAATACCAGCAGGAAAACACTGTATCCGGTGTAGATCAGCTTACTTCCGCTCAGCGCTCAGGTAAAGGATCTGCTTGGGGTGTAACAATTCTGATAAAGGGGTTCCAGCATTTATTCAACTTATCACTTTTCTTCTCTAGTACCTTCGTACTATAACACAATCCCATGTTGGAGCATGAGCGCTTCTTTCGTAGTATTGCAGCCTCAAAAAATCAACTTAAGCTAAGGATTGTGAAGTACACGAAGAAATGGATGTTGGGGCTGACATGCGTACTACTTTCGGCACCCGCATTCGCGCAGGAAGATACCACAGTGGTAGAACTGCAAAACCTGACCATACGTGAAAACCGTATGCAGACCCCATTCTCAGAGTCGGCACGTAGTATTTATGTGGTCACCCGGGAACAACTGCAGCAAATGCCGGTACAAAGCCTTAACGAAGCCCTGAGCTACGTACCGGGTGTAGATATCCGGCAACGCGGCCCGGCCGGGGTGCAGGCCGATGTGAGCATACGCGGAGGTACTTTTGAGCAGACGCTGGTGCTGATCAACGGCATCAAAATGAGCGACCCGCAGACCGGTCACCACCTGATGAACCTGCCGCTGGATATTGATAACATAGAGCGCATAGAAGTGCTGAAAGGTCCCGGCGCACGAATTTACGGACAGAATGCTTTCTCCGGCGCCATCAACATCGTCACCAAGGTGCCCTCAGAGCCGGTGGCGGTATTCAGCGGCTTTGCCGGAGATTTTGAGACTTTTGGCGGAAGCATATCCGCTGCCCTGCCGGGCGAAACTTACGGTCAGTACCTGGCTATCTCCCGCGATCAGTCGGGAGGCTACCGCGAAAATGCGGATTATGAAATTACCAATGCTTTTTACCAGTCTTACCTGAAGCTAGGCGGGGGTAAGCTGAATTTCCTCGGTGGACTGACCCAGCGTGCCTTTGGTGCGGGAGGATTTTATGTGCCGGAATCAGAAGAATACGAGGAGATCAATACTTCATTTGTAGCGGTAGACTACGAAGTGGTAGCGGGCAACTGGAGTCTGCAGCCCCGCCTGTACTGGAGAAGAGGACATGATGATTATGTTTTTCGCAGAAGCGATCCTTCATTCTTCAATAACCTGCATACCACCCATGTAGGCGGTGCCGAACTGCATACCACCAACCACAATAAGCTGGGCCTGACGGGCATTGGCCTGGAGTACCGCTACGAGGATATCAACAGCAACAACCTGGGCGACCGCAACCGCAGCCTGGCTGGATTATTTGCTGAGCACCGCTTTACCCTCTGGAATCGCCTGGACGTAACGCCCGGTCTGTACCTGAACTGGTACTCCGACTACGGATGGAACCTCTTCCCCGGTATAGATGCCAGCTTCGAGATCAGCGACCAATGGCGGGCGTTTGCCAATGTAGGACGCTCTTTCCGTATCCCTACCTATACCGACCTCTACTACGACGGCCCACGCAATGTAGGAAATGCCGAACTGGAGCCGGAAGATGCCATCACCTACGAAGGTGGATTCAAATACTTTCGGGGAAATTTCTGGGGACAGCTCAGTTACTTCTACCGCGATGCGTCCAATCTCATTGACTGGGTTCGGGAAGATGTGGACACTGAATGGCGCCCGCTCAATTTTTACAATGTGGATATTCAGGGCATAGAAGCGGGTATCAACTACAATTTCTCCGTGGAAGAATCCGCCTGGATTCGCAAGGCAGGCATCAACTACACTTACCTGGATGCCGAAATGCAGGAAACGGAAGGAGTGGAATCACGCTACGCCCTGGACAACCTGAACCATCAGCTGATCGCCGATGTGACGCATAAAATCGCCGGAAGATTTTACCACAGTCTGCGCTTTCGCTACCTGGACAGGGCTACGCTGAAGGATTATGCCCTACTGGACAGCCGGGTTTTCTTCCAGAATGAGCGCTTCAACGTATTTGCCGAAGCCACCAACCTCACCAATACCGAGTACCGGGAGGCTGGTTATGTACCCATGCCAGGCCGTTGGTTCAGGGCAGGTGTTACCTTTAAAACCAGCCTGCGCTAACGGCGGGCTATAATCATTACCAGCCAGAACAGGCTGGCCGCCAGCAAAAGGGGGGCTATATAAATCAGGAAGTTGAAATCCGAGATGATGTAGTCCCCCTGGTTATTAAAAAGAGAAATGTAGAGGGTTGCCGTCACCAGGAAAATATTGATAACGGAAATAAAGGTGCTGAACCAACTGGCTATATTTTCTTTGAACGTCTCGCTTTTGAAATAAAAGCCGGAAGTCGCTGGTACTGCTGTCAGTACCCCAAGGAATACTGACCCCAGCAGATTCACCACGACGAAAATGGCCAAAGCCCCATAGAAAAAGGTTTCTTTACTGATAAATTCACTGGCTGTACCGGCATCGTCTGCCAGCACCCCTACCCTCTCGGGCAGAAAGGCGTAGCTGAGGGTAATAGCGGCAAAAAAAAGAAGCGCAGTAAATACCCACAGAAGTCTGAAGAGTTTTAACATCCTTTTCTAAAATAATGAATGGCTAATTGTATGCGTTTATGCGGCACAAACTTATGGCCTTTTTCCGGAAAATGACTATTTTGAATTCACTGTTATCGAAAAAAGCCGGATTCATGATCATGAACGCTTTAGAAATTTAACAGGCGTGCGAATTGTTTAAAAATACTTTAAAGGTCACTAAAGGCAGGACAAAACTTACGCATTCAGACAGCTTGTGAGCATTGTAAAGCCTTGGTGGCCCTGGTTGTAAATTATAGCCAAATATCCCTATGGACATTAATCCCATTGTCTTATCCATTCCCATTTACTTTTTGCTGATCAGCATTGAGCTGATCGTGCAGTTTGTGCAGAAAAAGAAATATTACCGGCTCAACGATGCCTTTGCCAATATCGGCTGCGGCATCACCCAGCAGATCAGCGGGCTGTTCTTCAAAATACTGGTGGTCGCTGCTTACCAGTTCTTCTATGAATACTTCGCCATCCTGCAGATACCGGTCAATGCCTGGACGATCGCCCTGCTCTTTGTGCTGGCCGATTTCTGCTACTACTGGGCACACCGCATGAGCCACGAGGTCAACCTCTTCTGGGGAGGGCATGTGGTACACCACCAGAGCGAAGACTACAACCTTTCAGTCGCCTTGCGGCAGGGTTCTTTTCAGGTAGTGTGGACTTTCATCTTCTACCTGCCCCTGGCCATTATGGGATTTGATACCCTCACTTTTGTGACCGTTTCCGCTTTTGTAACCCTTTACCAGTTCTGGATACATACCGAAACCATCGGCAAGCTGGGCTGGCTGGAGTACATTTTCAACACCCCCTCCCACCACCGGGTACACCACGGGCGTGACCCCAAGTACATTGATAAAAACCACGCGGGAGTTTTCATTATCTGGGATAAGATGTTCGGGACTTTCCAGAAGGAGGAAGAAAAACCTACCTACGGCGTCACCCAGCCAGTGGATACCTGGAACCCGGTCTGGGCCAACATCAAGCCTTATGTGGCGATGGCGCAGCAGCTCAAAGAAACGCCAAATTGGAGCGATCGCCTGAGGGTACTCTACAAAAAGCCCGGCTGGCGCCCCGACTACCTGGGAGGTTACCAGGCACCACCCGAAGTGGACAAACAGCAGTACCGTAAATACGATGCCCAGGGAGAATCCAATCTGCATTACTACATCTTCTTCCAGTTTGTGATTGCATTGGTGGGTACAGCACTCTTTCTCTTCAATGCTGAAAGCATGGCAGCCAGTGAAAAGCTCAGCGCCGCCTGCCTGATCCTGCTCTCGCTCATCAGCCTGGGTAGCCTCTTTGAAAATGTCCGCCGGACAATTCCCGTAGAAGTAATCCGACTGGCCTTCACGGTGATGCTGGTGATGTACCTGGGCGAGCAATCTGCCTGGGTAGGTACTTTCCTGGCTGTGGGTATAGCCTACTTCCTGGTATCGGTGCTGTGGTTGTTTTCAGCCGCAAGCCGGAAAAAGCTAGCCCGTCCGGTGGAGATGATGAAACCATGATTGGAGTCGGCCAGAAAGGACAATAGGTAGTAAGCGATTACTCAATCTGCTGGCAAAATAGGCCAGTATGTCACACTTCGTGGAACAAACTCTCCTCCTCTCTGCTTATATTCGCTGAAATACCCATTCACCAATGATACATAAAACGAGTCAGCTGCTGACCCTTGCTTTTTTAATACTCACTGCCTGCTACCAGGCCGCCGATATAGAAAATTTTGACGAAACTGCTTTCCAGAACGATACCCACGGATGCGAAGGGGTGCGCTTAGCAATGAGAGAACAGGTCATGCAACTCCCCCAGGCACTGCAGGGATTTACACAGTACGAAATTGAAGCTACCCTGGGCAGAGCCGACCGGCAGGAGCTCTCTAACCGTAGCCAGAAGTACCTGATCTACTACATTGAGCCCGGGCCGGAGTGCGCGAATGCTGTAGATACGCCTTTTACGATGGTGATCCGCTTCAATTCGGTAGGACAGGCCAGCGAGATTGGCTTTCAAAATTACTAATCCTTAGATTGCAGCTTATCTTTTTTTTATGATAAGCTGGATGGACATTTCGGCCTTTGAGTGGGCCCTGGTAATTCTTTGTTCTGTTTTGATCGGCATCTCCAAGAGTGGCATCTCCGGAGCGGGCATCGTGGTGGTGCCGGTCTTTGCCGGAATCTTTGGCGCCCGTCCCTCTACCGGCATCCTGCTCCCCATGCTGGTAGTAGCCGACATCATCGCCGTCATGTACTACAACCGTCATGCCCAATGGAAATTTCTCTTCCGTCTGCTGCCCTGGACCATCGCCGGAATCATCCTGGGCGTGTGGATCGGGGATATCATCAACGATGAGACCTTCAAAACCATGATCAGCGTCATCATCTTCGTTTGCCTGGGGCTGATGGTCTGGCAGGATGCCAGAAAAAAGAAGATACAGGTGCCCGAAACCTGGTGGTTTTCCGGACTTACCGGCCTGGCAGGTGGTTTCGCCACCATGATCGGCAACGCAGCCGGCCCGATCATGTCGGTCTACCTGCTGTCTATGCACCTCCCCAAAAACCACTACATCGGCACCGGCGCCTGGTTTTTCCTGATCATCAATGTTTTTAAAATTCCTTTCCACTACTACATCTGGGAAACCATTTCGGTAGATTCTCTGTGGTTCAATGCCAGCATGATTCCGCTCATCGGGCTGGGAGGATACCTTGGTATTTATATCGTCCGCAAATTTCCTGAGCGGGCTTATCGCATTTTTATCATCGTCACCACCGGGATTTCTGCGCTGCTACTTTTTTAATAGCATTACTACCTTACCTGCGTGATTAGAGTTCTGTTTGTCGAGTAGATCTTGGCGAGAGAATATGTAAAATTGGTAAAAAATCTGTTCATGCCCATGCGTTGGATAAGGAAGTCAATTTCCAAACAATTACTGGCTCACTGGCTGGTCATCAGCCTACTACCATTGCTGCTCTCCAGCTTCATTTTTTACCAGTTTGCCAGGGATGCTTTGATTCATCGGTCTTTTGACCAGCTTACTGCCATCCGGGAGACCAAGAAAAAGCAACTTGCAGATTTTTTTGACTTTCAGATGGACCTGGTTCAGGTATTATCCCAAAGTCCTACCATTCAGCAGGCCTTCAGCGAAATGGACAGTGCCTATATTGCCGGAGTAGATTCTGAGATTTATACCCAAAGCAATACAAAACACCACCCTTATCTTTCCATCATCAAAGAAACTTACGGGCTCTACGACCTCTTCCTGGTCAATCTGCAGGGGGACATTATCTATACGGTAGTACACGAACCAGACTTTGCCACCAACCTGCTTGATGGACCCTACAGCGACCAGAATATTGCCGGGGCTTTCCGGCAGGGCAGGCAGGCTGCTACCATCGTGGACTTTGACCACTATGCTCCCAGCCAGGGGCAACCCGCTTCCTTTGTAGCTTCACCTATCCGGAAGGATGATAGTGTCATCGGGGTTTTGATTACCCAGTTACCGCTGGATAAAATTGATGCTATCACCCAAAACAGGGCCGGTCTGGGTGAAAGCGGCGAAGTATATATCGTGGGCGATGATTTGCTGATGCGCTCTGACTCCCGCTTTGCTACAGAATCAACCGTCCTGGAACTAATGGTGGAGACCGAAGCCAGCCATAAAGCCCTGTCAGGTGAAAGCGGCACCCAGATCATCAAGGATTATCGGGGTGTGGAGGTGTTATCCTCTTTTGCGCCTATAAACATAGGGCCGCTGCGTTACGCCTTCATCGCAGAAATAGACGAAGCAGAGATCCTGGGGCCGGTCCAACGCCTTATGCTGGTCATCAGTCTGCTCATCGGCCTAAGTGCCATAGCCATCTACTTCATTGCCCATTATTTTTCCCGTTCTTTCTCAAGACCTATCCGTGAGATGAAAAATACCATCCTTCTGCTGGCGCAGGGTATCCTGCCCGAGAAGGTCAGCCGCCTTAACAAAATTGACGAGTTGGGGGCAATGTCCGATGCCATCGCCATCATGCAGGAGGGCTATGGAAAAACGGCTCTCTTTGCCCGGAAACTGGGATCTGGAGAACTGCAGCAGGAATACCAGCCGCTCAGCGAACAGGATGTATTGGGTAATGCCCTGCTCATAATGCGGGAGCAACTGACCAAAAACAATGAAGAAAACCAAAAAAGAAGCTGGAGTGCAGAGGGACTGGCACAGTTTGTACAGCTGCTACGCCATACCCAGGATGTTGGAAAGCTGGGCAGGCAACTGTTATCACAGCTGGTTAACTACCTGGGAGCTAACCAGGGAGCGCTCATGATACATCGGGAGCAGCATGAAGGAAGTTACCTGGAACTAGTGGCCTGCTATGCTTATGGTCGGGAAAAATTTGTGACAAGAAAGATACTTCCCGGAGAAGGAATGGCCGGACAGGCTTTCCTGGAAAAAGAGAAAATAATGCTGACTGAAATTCCGGAAGATTATATCAGCATCAGCTCCGGACTGGGTGAAGCCCGTCCCACCTGCCTGCTGATCATGCCCCTGCTACTCAACGATGAAGTAGAAGGTATACTGGAAATGGCCTCGTTCCAGACCTTTCCGGAGCATGTGATACAGTTTGTAGAGAAACTGTCGGAAAACCTGGCGGCTACTATCCGCTCTATCCGTATTAATGAGCATACGCAAAGCCTGCTAAACGATTCGCAGCAGAAAGCCGAAATCCTGCAGTCTCAGGAGGAGGAAATGCGGCAGAATCTGGAAGAACTGGCGGCCACCCAGGAGGAGATGCGCCGCAAAGAACAAGCCTACCTCAGCCGGATCAATGAACTGGAAACCCGGCTGGGCCAGGAAGTTCGCTAAATAGGGTCAAAGTTTCGGCGCTTACGCTTACGATCAGGGCGCGAGTACTTATAGGGATCTATGCAGCCAAAAATAGAGGCCGTTGGGGTAAATTTGATCTTCAGGGAAAACATACTGTAAATATCGTTTTCAGTAGAGCTACCCCCCCGGAGTGTGGATTCTTCGTTTACCTCCCGGCTGACAGATTCAGACAGCGACTCATAGTATTCCACTGCCTGCGGGCTAAGCTCATCTACCTGTATGATCTCCTTGCTGATGGCATCCAGCTGGTCAGAAAAAGCATAGCGTAGCGACAGATCAGCCACAACAGAAAGTACAGGCGTGATTTCATACTCCAGCCCCACGCCAATCGGCACTATGCCTACCAGCCCCCCTATATTGGTAGCTTCCGGCTCAATATTCCGCAGGTCCCACTCACCGATTCTGCTCGGCCCCATAGGATTATTGGTGGTAAAGCCCAGACCGGCATAGGCAAAGGGTGTAAAAAATCCCCGCTTGAAGTAATACATCAGCGAGCTGTACAGCTCAAAATTATTGGAGTCAAAACTCCTCATGCGGGTAGAATCCGGATCATTGGCCCTCAGTCGGTAAAAGCTAAGACCCGATTTGAGCTGGAAATTATCGTTGATGTAGTACCAGGCTTCAGCATTGAGGGCAAAGCCGGCGGCACTCAGCTTTTGCTCACTGGCATCCCCGATGAAACTGGTCACACCCGGACCAACAGCAAAACTCCAGTCCTGGGCACTGGCTGAAAGACTGATAAAAAAACTTAGGCAGCACAGTAAAACACTAGTTGTCAACACCTGTCCGCCCTTGAGATGGGCAATTCGCAGCATACGTCTGTAAGTTTGATGTAATTTTTGTGAAGTTAGCTAACTTTGGAATTATAACCTTCATCTGCCGGGCTTTATTGTAAAATGAACAGAAGGCCGTGACAAAAAGCTATAATCAACTAACCTCCGAAGGCCAGAAAAGTTAAGCAAAGGCGCTGTTCTTATCAGAGATCAAGCAGGGGAAAGACCTTTTCACATAAAATTTTTTTCCACTCATCGTGCAGATGGCAGCATGCTAAAAAAAGCTTTAGCTTTACCCTTTGATTATCAGATATTGCTTTATGAATATTCGCACAACTTGCCTGGCTCTTATATGTAGCCTGTACTTTACCTATTGCACATCAGAACAGCAAACCACAGAATCTGTGAACCAACACGAACAACTGCAATCCATAGCACAGCAGGACCCGAACCTGCTGCTGGAAGAAGTAGAGGGCAACCAGAAAATGGTCGTCTACCAGGTCTTCACCCGTCTCTTCGGCAATACCCAACAACAAAATGTTGTGTATGGCACCATTGAAGAAAACGGTGTGGGTAAATTCAATCATATCAATGAGGCGGCCCTGCAGCGTATCAGTGCAATGGGCGTAACCCACGTATGGTATACCGGCGTGATAGAACATGCCGTGCTAAACGACTACCGGAAATTCGGTATTGTACTGGATGATGCCGATGTCGTCAAGGGAAGGGCCGGCTCGCCCTATGCCATCAAGGACTATTATGACGTAAACCCAGACCTGGCTGAAAGTGTCCCCGACCGTATGCAGGAATTTGAGGCTTTGGTCCAACGGACGCATGATGCCGGGATGAAAGTATTCATTGATTTTGTGCCCAATCACGTAGCCCGCCGCTATGTGTCAGATGCCAAACCAGAGGGCGTAGAGGATTTTGGTACCGGTGATGATACCAGCAGGGCTTTTGACCCCAACAATAATTTCTACTATATCCCGGGTGAAGCTTTCCAGGTACCGGCATCCTACAATCCGCTGGGTGACAGGACTTTTATTACCGAGGATAACAAATTTGAAGAAATGCCAGCCAAGGCCACCGGTAATGACCAGTTTACTGCCACGCCCAATATCAACGACTGGTTTGAGACAGTAAAGCTTAACTACGGCGTAGATTACCTCAATAACCGGCAGACTTACTTTGACCCAATCCCCGACACCTGGCACAAGATGCTGGATATACTACTCTACTGGGCCGGTAAAGAGGTGGATGGCTTCCGCTGTGATATGGCCGAGATGGTGCCGGTGGAGTTCTGGAACTGGGTGATTCCCAAGGTGAAGGAGCAGCACCCGGAAATTGTATTTATTGCCGAGATTTACAATCCCGAGCAGTACCGCAACTATATCGATACCGGCCGTTTTGATTTTCTCTACGACAAAGTACAGCTCTACGACACGCTGCGCGCCGTGGTAGAAGGCCGGTCAGACCTGCGCCATGTTACCGATATCTGGCAGTACCTCAGAGACAAGAACAAGAATATGCTGCGCTTTCTGGAGAATCATGACGAGCAGCGCATCGCCTCCCGCTTTTTTGCCGGTAGTGCTGAAAAAGCCAAACCTGCCCTGGTCGTAAGTGCCCTGCTGCACACGGGTCCGGTAATGGTCTACTTCGGGCAGGAAGTAGGCGAGCCTGCCCTGGGCGAGGCCGGATTCAGCGGTGACGACGGACGTACCACCATCTTTGACTACTGGGGCGTGCCTGAGCACCAGAAGTGGGTGAACAGCCTGGCTTATGATGGCGGACAGTTGAGCCAGGAGCAGCAGGATTTACGTACTTACTACAGTGAAGTGCTGAATCTCTGTCAGCAGCCCGCGATCGCGGAAGGTTATTTTTATGACCTGCATCCCCACAACCGCAGCTATACCCAGGGTTACAATGATATGACCTATAGTTTTCTAAGGTTTAATGAAAACCAGCGGCTGCTCATTGTGACTAACTTTGATGCAAATAACCCGCAGCAGTTCAACCTCAAAATTCCCAGTACGGCTATAGAAGCCATGGGCCTGAGCCGGGAAGGCACCTACACCCTGAAAGATATACTGCAGACCGATACCCAGTTGACCATGAATGCTGCCGAGGCCATCATCAGCGAAGGGACAAGCGGGCTGAGCCTGCGGCTGGAACCACTGCAGTCATTCGTTTTCAGGATAGAATAGCCAAAGCAGTAAGAGCATTTGCAGAAAAAGCTTGCTCATTGATATCTGTTCATTGTACATTGTGAAAAAACAACCATTTACCTATGAGCAAACTCTTTTCTACTCTCGTCCTGCTGTGCCTCATAACCGCTTTTGCGGTAGCACAGCCCTCCCTGCAAGGCGCCTGGAAGCTTAGCAAAGACAATGGTATGACCGTCAGCAATCGCGACATGACCGTCATTTTCGCTGAAGACTACTTTATGTTTGGCAACCACCATCAGGATGGCCGCTTCATCAGCGCCGGAGGGGGTATGTATGAAGTAAAGGGTGATAAAGTACAGCTTACTTTTGACTTCTTTACCGATGAAAGCAGTATCGTTAGGGTGCCGCTCACCTTTAACCTGGACCTGAAAAAGAACACCTTTGCACTGGATGGAAACGTACAGGGGCAAATGATCAGACAGAGCTGGGAGCGGGTGGATGCCAACCCTGATGCACTCAACGGTGCCTGGCGCTTTGCCACCCGCGTAGACGAAGATGGCAATATGGGAGAACGCCGCGAACTGGGACCCCGGCAGACGATCAAAATATTAGGAGGCGGCAGGTTCCAGTGGGCGGCCTTCAACTATGAAACAAAGGAATTTATGGGTACCGGTGGAGGTTCGTATACTGCCGAAAACGGTAAATACACCGAAAATATAGAATTCTTCTCCCGAGATGATAGCCGCGTAGGGGCTTCCCTGAGCTTTGAGTTCAAACGTGAGGGCGACGACTGGTTTCATAAAGGAAAAAGCAGCAAGGGCGATCCGATGCACGAGGTTTGGATGATACTGGATCGTTAATTTAAAAATTGCACTTAAGGGGATACGTGGCAGTATCTCCTTTTTTGTTGTAGTACCCCACCTTTCATTTGATATTCACTGCAACTATTAGGTGTATTTTTACGAAAATATAAGAAGTTGCATTCCCAAAGAGGAACCTATGCCTCACTTTTTCTTCACCTAAACGCCAGCTATCATGTATTACATCAAGTTCACCCTCGCCTGTTTTTTCCTGTTAAATATAACCTCGTCCTGCCAGGATAAGGATTTGGGGCAATTAGATGACACAACCGAGGAACTTATTTCTACGCTTCGGCAGGAAATGGTTCCTCTTGACGCCGAACCCCTGCGTTGGACTGACGAAGAATTGAGCTTTTTGGATCCGGTAGCCGATAAACCTATTATCGCCTTGGGAGAGTCTACGCACGGCACAGCTGAGTTCTTTAATGCTAAAAGAAGGATATTCCGATATCTTGTAGAAAATCACAATTATAAGGTATTTGCTTTTGAGGCGGATTTCGGGGAATCTATCTTTATCAATGAAGCGGTTCAGCAGGGAAGAGCAGTTGATATTCCGTCGCTTATGTCAAAAAAGATGCATTTTTGGACCTGGAAGAATCGTGAAGTGCGTAATTTGCTGGAGTGGATGAGTGAATATAATCGAGATAAGGCTCCGGAAGAGCGGGTACACTATGTAGGCGTAGATTGTCAGTTCAATACTTTTCATCCCGAACTTCTGGAGGAATTTTTAGAAAACACAAATGCGCCTTTCTTAGATTATGCCAAAACAATACTGGATGATGCCGAAACTAATTCCGAAAACAGTTTTGCAAATTTTAGCAAACAGGACTTTGATAATTTTATCTCGGGTTTAGATGCCCTGGAAGATTCCCTGCAGACCTATGAGACTGCGTTAGTTGCTTCCTCTTCAAATTCAGAATTTGCGCTCCATAAGAGATTACTGAGACTCATCAGGCAGGTATCAGAAGTGCGTTATTTCAACAGCATTAATGACTATTCAACTAACTACCGGGATAAATATATGGCTGAAAACACTCGCTGGATGCTGGAATATTATCAGGGAGAGAAAGTGGTATTGTGGGCCCATAATGCTCATGTTGCCTATGATCCTGAGTATGGCTCAGGGTCAATCGGACATTACATGATGCAGGAGGCTCCTGACATTTACACCAACCTGGCATTTATGTTCTCCAAAGGTACGTTCGTTGCGGTTGGCAGAATTGATGGTCAGAATCAGGGATTGAATGTATATGAAATAGAAGAAGAACCGATAGAGAATTCTGTTAATGGTATTTTCAACAAAACTGGTACAGCCGCTTTTGCCGTAAATGTAGAAGATTTACAAAAGCACCAGCCCTGGAGGGATTTTTTTAATAAGGAACTTAATTACCTTTCTTTAGGAGCGGTATTCTTGGGAGAAGCCAAAAACCACTATCGCTACTTTCGGCCAAGCCTTTATGATCATATCATTTATGTTGATCAAACAAGGGCTGCGGTACCGCTACGAACTCGTTAACTACAAGTAATCCAGAAGTCCTATGGCTCCTGGTCTAGCTTGAGTAATTTTTCTTTTTTATGAAGGGGCAATTTTTACCGATCAGCACACACATTTTGTATTCCTGAGTAATTTTTATTTTTCTTTCTTATATTATGTTCGGACAAGATTTTCATCGGCTGTAATAGCCTGAAAGGATTAACTATATTTCTACCTATGAGAAGTGCAGGAATCGCTATTATCGCGATCATATCGTTATTTATTGCCTCTGTTTTCCTTCCTTCCTTCAAGCCACAGCAGGAAGCACCCCGTGAGATTGTCCTCAAAGCCATCTCCGGTCTGCAATATGATTCGGTAAGGATCAAAGTAGCCCCGGGCGAGACTGTAAAATTAACGCTGGTCAATACCGACGAAATGGCCCACAACCTGGTCATCACCGAACCTGGAGAGCGAGTGAATGTAGTGGATATGGCCCTGAAAATGGGCGCTGAAGGAGAGCAAAAGAGCTATATTCCCCCAACTGACCAGGTGCTGGCCGCTATCCCCATCCTGAAGCCTGACGAAACCTACAGCATCACCTTTACCGCACCAGAAAAGGAAGGCGTTTACCCATATGTCTGCACTTATCCCGGGCATGGTACGGTGATGTACGGGGCAATGTACGTGACCAATAACCTGCTGCCTACCCTGGCCAACGATACCAACATACCCGAGCAGCGGCGTCAGTCGGGTGCAGTGGCAGAAGAAAGCTCCGGTCACCCCTTTCCTAAAACTTTCCCCATGATGTACCGCACTTTCATGCCGGAAACCGGACCGGCCAGCATCGCGGTGGGCATGCTCAATAATCTGAGCTACTGCTGGGACGCTGGCGCATGCCGCTTCCGCTACCTCTGGAAAGGCGGCTTCGTGGACATGCAGCGCAACTGGGGTGGTAAAGGAAAGGAACGTGCCGACATTGTGGGGGTCGTTTTTTACCGCGAAAATAATGAGGCCCCTTTTCGCATCGGCAGCAAAGAGCACCGTCCCAGTCCTGAGTTTAAGGGCTACCGTATGGAAAACCGCTACCCTACTTTTATCTATCTGCTGGACGATGTGGAGGTCACCGAACGCATCACCCCTACCCTGGAAAAGCCCGGCATGAAGCGGGTCATGACCTTCAAAAATCTGAAAGAACCCATCTGGTTTGTCCGCGAAGACACCGATGGAGTAGATTATTATGTCAACAAAGGTAGCTGGGAAGGTAATTACCTGAAACTCACACCCGAAGAAGCCCGGGAATTTACCATTACGATCACCGAAAAAACGCAGGGAATTTAAGCTATGACCAGCATAAGAGAGATTTTCATCAAACTGAGATATTCGATCCGGAAGCCCTTTCACTTAGAGGTCATTCGGCAACGACTGGCGGCGGCTATCTTCCAAGTCCCTAAGCCTGCGTTTGGGATAGATTCCCCTGGTCTGTGCCTCCACAGCCCGATCATGATAATACTCTTTTCCTGGGTTCTCTGGTCCTGCAGCGACCCTAACGAAGACAAAATTGATAACTTCTACACTGTAGAGGACATTGCGCTTCCGGATGGCCTTACCCCCGAAATAGGTGGCCTGGACTTCCTGCCCGACGGACGCCTGGCCGCAGTTTTCCACCGGGGAGAGGTCATGCTCTATGATCCGGAGACCAAAGAATGGACCCTTTTTGCCGAAGGCCTGCATGACCCGCTGGGTGTTCAGGCACTGAGTAATGCCGAACTGCTGATCATGCAGCGCCCCGAGCTTACCCGCATAACCGATACTGATGGCGACGACAAAGCGGACACCTATATGACGGTAACAGATGATTTTGGCATGTCGGGTAACTACCATGAGTTTGCCTTCGGGCCTGCTCCGGATGGTGAGGGCAATTATTTCATTGCGCTCAACTGTGCCTCCAGCGGAGCCGGTATCTGGGATGAACTGCGGGGAGCATTCAATCCGAACGGTCGGCAGGGGCGTATGTATTCCAGCGTACCCTACCGGGGCTGGGTACTGAAACTTACCAAAGAGGGAGAACTCCAACCCTGGGCATCTGGCTTCCGCTCTCCCGACGGGGTCGGCCTGGACCTGGAGGGCAACCTCTTTGTCACCGACAACCAGGGCGACTGGCTGGGCACCAGTAAGCTCTACCATGTAGAAAAGGGCAAACACTACGGACAGGTATCCAGCCTGGCATGGACGGCAGGCTGGAATGAAAAATATGGTGTAGATCCCCATACTTTGCCGGTGGAGACGCTGGACAGTATGCGCACCAGGGCAGCGGTGCTCTTTCCCCACAACCTGATGTCCAACTCCCCCACCCAGCCACTGGTGATCCCGGAAAACGTACACTTCGGTCCATTTGCCGGGCAGTTACTGGTCGGAGAAATGGATTACCCCCGCATCATGCGGGTGATGCTGGAGGAAGTGAAGGGTGAAATGCAGGGAGCCTGTGTCAGCTTTATGGATTCTACCGGCCTCAGCATCGGCAACCACCGTATGGTCTTCGCGCCGGACGGCAGCCTTTGGGTGGGCAGCACCGCCTACGTCTGGAAGGGCGACCAGGGTATGCAGCGCATTGTCTTCAATGGCGGCACCCCCATGGATGTACTGCGCATGAACGTACAAAACAATGGTTTTGACCTGACCTTCACCCGCCCGGTCAATCAGGAACTGGCAGCCAGGGCGGAAAATTATAAGTTTCAGCGCTACTACTATAAGTACCATAGCGATTATGGCTCACCGAGAATGGATGAACAGCCGGTTGGGGTAAGAAATGTTCAAATCTCTGAAGATGGGAAAACGGTCTCCCTGGAACTGGATGAAATGATCCCCGGCTACGTGTATGACCTGGAAATAGACACACTTGCATCCGAGAAAGGTGCCAGGTTGGATAACCGGCGTATCTTCTATACACTAAACAACTTGCCTGATTGAATGAACCCTATCATAAGTGTATGCTCCTCTTAGCTGATCCTGAGATTAACAATTATCAGGTTAACAGTAAGGGCAAATATTTTGCATAGTACTGCTGTTCCATCTTTTGCCTTCCACCATCGGTAAGTTGCCATACCGCTTTTCACATGCATAAAGTGATTTATTTCCTTATCTAATGGAAATGAAGTGCATACTTGCTAAATTTAAGCAAAACCTAACCTTGAAGAACATGAGAGTATTTTTCCTAAGCATCGCATGCTTATTTCTTTCTTTTTCCCTTTTTGCCCAGGACTGGCAAATCGTTACTGAGCCGGCTGAGCTGGTGATAGATGTTGAACAAACGGCCCGTGTCAAAGCCAAAGTGGTGGATGCCCAGGGTAAAGAAGTGCCCGGCCAGCAATTACTTTTCTACTCCCGCAAGGGCAAAGCAGTGGAAGTAGATACTACCGGCCTGGTAACCGCCCACCTACCCGGTGAGCACAAGCTCATCATCCTGACGCCCCGGTCTGAGGGAGGGAAACGACTCAGAATTGATTATCCGGTGAAAGTTAAATATCCGCCAATCAGCGAAATCAAACTTAGCCATGTGCCTGCCAAGGTATATGCCGGCACCACTATCCCGCTCAAAGTGACGGTAGTGGATGAAATGGGCCTCGTCCGTGACGATATCAATGTAAAGGTCAGCAGTTCCGATCCGGCCGTAGCACAGGCAGATCCTTACCTCAACGTGAAGGCAGATCAGGCCGGTACAGCTACCCTTACCGTGAGCCATGAAAATATCCAAAGCCAGGTAGAAATCAACGTTGTCCCCTTTCCGGCGACCAAAGTAGCCCTGGAAGCCGATATGGAGCAGGCTCGTACCGGTGATGTATTTCATTTTGATGCTAAAGTACTGGATGCGGCAGGTAATGAGATCACCGATGCCCCGGTATATTACTCCTTCCAGGGCGTAGCCGACGATGTGTCTTCCAGTGCCTCCGGCCTGATCAAGCAGGATGGGCGCTTTGTGGCCGATGAGCCCGGTATGTATACCGTGATGGCTGCCGCCGGACCATATGCGGCACAAAAAACCGTCAAAATAGTAGCCCGTGAAGTAGAACGGGAAATAGAACTGGTAGGTAAAGGCTCAGTAGATGACAAGCATACCTCTGACTTCTGGGTGTGGGAAGGTGTAGACGGACGTGACTATGCCGTCACCGGTACCTGGGGTGCCGATGGCAAAGCCTACTTCTGGGATGTGACCAATCCCGCCAATATCATTCGCATAGACAGTGTACAGGTAGATGCCCGTACCGTCAATGATGTGAAAGTTTCTGAAGACGGAAAGATCTGCATCATCAGCCGGGAAGGTGCTTCCAATCGTAAAAACGGCATCGTCATCATTGATGTGACCAATCCTCGCGAAGCCGAAGTGATTTCAACTTTTACTGAAAACCTCACCGGCGGTGTACACAACCTCTACATTTACCAGAACCATGTGTATGCCCTGAGTGCCGGACAGAAATACTATGTCATCAACATAGAAGACCCTAAGCAGCCTCGTATCGTCAGCAAGTTTGAACTGGAGACACCCGCCCACTCCATCCACGACGTATGGGTGCAGGATGGCATCGCCTACTCTTCCAACTGGTCGGATGGTATACAACTGGTAGATGTGGGGAACGGCATTGCCGGTGGCTCTCCCGAAAATCCTACGCAGTTTGCCAGCTATGCTTATCCCAGCGGGGCCAACCATGCTACTTTCCCCTTCAAAAGTCAGTCTACCGGCAAGTTTTATGTCATTGGCGGGGATGAAATTTTTCCCTACGGCCTGGATGTTAATAAAGAAAATATGGCTGCCGGCTTCCTGCACTTTGTGGACTTTACTGACCTGGAGAACCCTGATGAAATCGCCCGCTTTGAAATACCCAACGCCGGCTCTCACAACTACTGGGTAGACGAAGAAAATGAGCTGCTGTATGCCGCTTTCTACAATGGTGGTGTGCGTGTCATTGACATCAGCGGTGAACTGATGGGCGACCTCTACAAGCAGGGCCGCGAGATCGCCTGGATCATTCCCAGCGACCCGGAAGGCTACATTCCTAACGCCCCCTTTACCTGGGGAGCGCAGCCTTATAAGGGCCACATCTTCTACTCCGACTGGAACAGTGGCCTCTGGGCTGCCAAACTGGAGCCGGAGAAACCGGAAGAAACCACCTTGGAATCAAGATGAAATCATCCGGGGTTTGTGCCCTCACAAACCCCTTATAGCATTGCCAGATTTTTGAAATCTGGCAAAGTTGTTCTTTCAACATGACCACCAGAAAAATGAGACACATATTTTTCTTAACCCTATTCTTCCTCGCAACTACCTTCCCGTTGCTGGCCCAGGAATATTATGTATATGTCACCGCCGAATCAGAAGATGAGGTAGCCGTGATTAAATTTGACGGAGAAAAAGCAGAGACCATCAAACGGATACCGGTAGGCGTATGGCCGGCGGAAATAGAAGGTCCCCATGGCATCACGGTAGCGCCCGATGGTAAGCACTGGTACCTTTCCATGGCCCACGGCAACCCCTTCGGCTATCTCTATAAGTTTGAAACCGGCACTGACAAAAAAGTAGGTGAAACGACGCTCGGGCTTTTTCCTGCTTCCATGCAGATTTCTGAAGCCAACGGCATGCTGTTCGTCGTCAACTTCAACCTCCACGGAGATATGGTGCCCAGTACCATTTCGGTAGTAGACCCCGAAAGTATGACCGAACTCAAGCAGGTAACTGTAGGTACCATGCCACACGGTACCCGTATCACTCCGGACGGCCTGCATCAGTATTCGGTAGGGATGATGTCAGGCGATCTGTTTGAGATCAACACCCTGACGATGGAAGTCTCCCGCATCCTCAACCTGGATACCAATGAAGCGGTAGAACCCGCCGGTGAAGATGTCCACGCCATGCACGAAGACCATAGCGGTCATACTATGCATGGTAACAACACCATGGCATCCATGAGCGATATGGGCAGCATGGCTTCCCATCATCACTCGCCTACCAAGCCCACCTGGGTGATCCCGCATCCGCAGAAGCCCCTGGCCTATGTAGCCGGTAACGGTTCCGACGAAATCCTGGAAATTGACCTGGAGCAGTGGAAGATCGTAGACCGCTTCAAAGGCGGCAAAGGGCCTTACAATGTGGACATCACCCCTGACGGCAGCAAACTGGTAGTCAGCTATAAAAGCGACGGCAGCACCGGAGTCTGGGACCTGAAGAAGAAAAAAGAGATCGCCCGCATTGAAAACATCCGCAAGGTGACCCATGGCGTGGCCATGTCGCCCGACAGCCGCTATGCCTTTGTCTCAGTGGAAGGCATCGGTGGAGAGCCCGGCACGATGGAAGTGATAGACCTCAAAAAAGGCAAGCGCGTGGCCTATGCCGAACTTGGCAAGCAGGCCGGTGGTATCGCCTTCTGGAAGATGGTGGAGTGAGGTTAGAAGTTACAGGTTAAAAGTAGTTCATTGTTTATCTGTAGATATGCCCATGCGGGCACCAAAAGTGTAGCAGATCACCCCCTGTCTGTAGTCTTTGCCAGAGTTTCAGAACTCTGGCAAAGATTATCTTCCTGTAAGAAAGCGCTCATTTCCCGATATTTTGCGAAAGCTCCTTTGCTTATCTTGGATAATATGGGACTTCTTATCACATTCCCCGCATACTTCTCCCCTTCCCTACTGCCGCAGGAGGCAGTTCCCGCTTTTACCGACTTCCAGGCGTTCGCAGCTTACGAAATCTGATTTCGCACACTGCGAAATTAGAAAACGCACACTTCGAAACATCATTTCGCAGTGTGCGAAAGGTTGAAAACATGCTTAGTAAAAGCTACAGTGTAAGGCAGTTAAGGGGGTAATGATAGTAATCAAAAGGGTTAACCATTGCTTGTTGTAGGAGTACACTCAGGCTATAGTGCTTCTTAGTACAGGCTGCTCTCAGTCCGTGGTCAGAGTCAGCGGCTGTAGATTAACAATATAGACAATTCTATGTCTGGCAAGTCGCTCAAATTGAAAACTTGAACTTATCAGTAAGCTTCAGCCGGCCAGGATGCCTGCCACTAGAGCCTCAAAGCTACATGGGTAATGCTAAACTAAATGTTGTTCTATGCATGTGTCTTTTCCAAATAAGATACAACGCCCTGGCATACATGCCGTAGCCGACCAACGAGAGGGCATGGACGTATATGCCTGTGTTATATGTGTCTAGCACGAACCAATATGCAAAATTATACAAAACCTTTCTCCCCCACCACACAAAATACTTTTAACCACCTCCTATCCTCAAATTGACAAGAATGCTCATTATTTTTTGTGAAAGATGACGCATAAAACACGATTTATTCAAATAAATTCTGTTAGATAGATTCAATTAATCGTCTTGATAAGATCTGATCTATTTCTGTTGAGTTCCAAACCTGATTTATTCATATTTACGGTGAATATATCATCATTACTAAGTACTTTAAACGAATAATCAGATAGTGTGAAATCATATTCAGTCAGACAATATCAGCATGCAGATAAAAAGCAATGGAATCAATTTTTGAATCATGCTAAAAACAGCACATTTCTGTTCCACAGAGACTTCATGGAGTATCACTCCGACCGCTTTGAGGATTTCTCTCTCATGCTTTTTGAGAATTATACATTGATCGCTCTTTTTCCTGCAAATCGTGTTGGAGATAAGGTGGTTTCACACCAGGGATTAACCTATGGCGGATTGATCCTGAAGGAAAATGTGGGAGGCAAACGTATTTACCACATGCTTAACGAACTCGTATCATTTCTAAAAAAGAGTAACTGCACAAAGCTTTTTATAAAGAACATTCCCCCGTTCTACCACCATCGGCCATCTAATGAACTAACGTTCTTTCTGTCAGAGCACGGAGCAAGCATCTACCGAAGAGATCTGAACCTGGCAATTGATTATCACCTTCCGTTGAATCTCCATAAAACCAAGCGTAAGAACTATCGAAAAGCATCCTCATTGGGATTGGAGATTCGGGAGGTTAATCACTTTTCCCCTTTTTGGAATGAAGTGCTTATCCCACGTTTGGAAGAACGTTATGATGTAAAGCCAGTTCATACGGTGGAGGAGATCTCACTTCTGAAGGATCGATTTCCAGACAATATTCATCAATACAATGTCTATCTCAATGACAACCTTCTGGCCGGACTCACTCTATTTCAAACAGGTAGGGTAGTAAAATCTCAGTATGGAGCGACTACAGCCCTTGGGGAAAGTTATCACGCGATGGATTATCTCTTTATCACACTGATCCATCAACACAAAAAGAAGGGATTTGACTTTTTTGATATGGGGACAGTGGATGAGAAAAACTTTGGCCTACTTAAGCAAAAGGAGGAACTTGGATGTGATATCTATACTCAGGATTTTTATCAATTGGAGCTTTAAACACCTTCGGATGCGGGTTTTTTGCTAGTATTTAGAAGCCGTCAAAGTGGATTTAATCTGCTGAAGTCGATTAGAAATCATTGCACTTACTCGGAAAATACCAATTTGGGAGAATCGAAAAACCATCATTGAAATCAAGTGCTGCAGATGGCCGAACCTTCCAAAAAAGCTTATCAAGCTGCTAGGAAATCGAGTAAAAGGCAAATAGAAAACCATTTATAGTAGTAAAGCTAAATTGGCTGAAAACCACCACAAAGGCCTTTTTCAAGTGGTTTTTACCTTATTTCAAATTCTTGCGAAGCTTCCAATAACTGTCGTTAGAACCTCTTGAATGCAACATCCTGACTAACAAATATAATATACTGATATTCAGTGAATTA
This sequence comes from uncultured Porifericola sp., assembly GCA_964518125.1. Classification (GTDB taxonomy): domain Bacteria; phylum Bacteroidota; class Bacteroidia; order Cytophagales; family Cyclobacteriaceae; genus Catalinimonas. The sequence goes on along the minus strand of CAZFFW010000005.1, from coordinate 4,062 downwards.
CAAAATCCGAATACTTCAGCTTTACGTTATCTACAAAAGTAGATTAAAAAAAAGACCGAATCCGATACCTTCCATACCCTTGGAGCAGTCTTTCATGGAGGAAAATCGCATATAACGTCTCGGCTATGAGGAGTTGCGTGGTTTAGCGGTTAAGTTTACAAGTACAATTTCACCGAGAACATAAAGCAGGTATTTTCGGAACTTATTTTCATAAAGTAGATTTCGGCGAATTTTTTGAAAGAATTTCATCATGGGTTAGCGATTTTTGATAAGGGACCACAACGGCTGCCGTAGGCGCTGCGAAGGCGCAGCCGTAGCAATAGCTGCTGCATAATGTTATGCTCAATTTTTATCTTGTTTTTCTGGATAATTCAATGTTAAAAGGTGAACTGCCATTAGAAACAATTCATTTTGCGATTCAATATTGAACCATTCATGATATTTTAACAGTATACCATTCATAGCAGGAGTATATTGACCAGTAATTTTGAAAGGCTTTCCATAATGGTTTAGCTTTTCGTGATTACTTGTCAGATCCATTAAAAATTCTGCAAATCTTCCTTCAGTGTTGAGGCAAATGCTTTGAATATTAATTGAACTATCTTTTTTGTAAAATTTTTCATATTCACAGATTCTCCAAATATCATTAAAAATATCAGAATCCAGATCTTGCAGCAACTGCAATTCATCTTCTTGTGATAGTGGGATTTGCAAGTCCTCGTTTGCTGCTATATTGTCAAATTCTTCAAAAAATTTGTTGTAACAATCTACTTTGGCATCCTTACAATTTTTTGTTATTCCCTTATCCACAAATTGAATAAGTCTTTGTAATTCTAAGATCTCTTTGGATGTGTAGTAGTCTTCAAGTGCAACTGACTTGGGTTGAGCCATGCATGTAGAAAGAGCAATCCAGAAAAATATTAACGTATTAATTGATTTCATTTTATTTTAAGCATAACGCCAGCGCAGCAGACGGCGAGGGCATTGCCCGAAGCATGGCTGGTGCGCGCTGTTAGCAGGCGCATCAATTTTTCAGGCAAAGTGTAATCTCCCTTTCGGTTGCGGAATTGATCGTCCCTTCAGTTTTGCAGTTTCAACCCACTCATCAATGATTGTTTCTACATTGGCTAGAGCTTCTTGATATGTTTCGCCATCAGCTGCACAACCCGCTAATTCCGGAACTTCAGCAATAAAAGATTCATCTTCTTTACTCCAGTAAATGATGATTTCGTATTTATGACGCGGTGTGCATTCACTATTTTTCATCTTCATCTAAATTTAACTGATACTTTACAATAGTATTTCTTATCTGCTTAACCTGATAAGCCTTAGCTTTTCCGGACTTTGGCTGAATATTCAAAATTTCTTCAATTCCATCTTTTGTCAGTATATGGTGACTGCCTTTAATTCTTTCTTCAAAACCCATTTAAGCAGTAATTTCCTTAGTTCTTCAAAATCTATGTTCTGATCTGAAGTTCCTCTAAGTAACTTGATGAGTAATTTATCGTATTTGCCCATTGGACAAATTTATATAATCTCTTTCAGTTCTCTGTTCTTTTCTTCTTCAGTGCCTGCTAACGATTGTACATACATAATAACATAAAATAGCCATAGTGGACCATAAACCGTCATTTGCGTTGCGGGTATTTTTCGTTGTACATAAGGCATACATACTCCTATACCAGAAATATACATCAAAATTTTGTGTTGACAACCCATAGGGTTACGCAGTGTGGAGCTGCCAAAATGTTGTGTAGAGCGCTCAGGCTTCCGGCTGGTACAGGGCTGCCTATACACCTTTCGTTAGCATCTGTTCAGTCACTCCTGGAGCAAAGAGAAGCTTTTTCAGGGAAGCAGTGCACCGGTTGGGCATCAGCGCGGGGGGGCTTTTTGATACTACTTGTTCTGCCAAAAGCGGTGGCCGACAACCGAAACAGGAGTGAATATTGTTTTCTACCCACTAATTCTTATTGGACCGGGTGACTGACGATAAGTACCGAAGATGGATGATTTACTGATGATCCCGAAGCGGTGGTTTTAGGCTGCTTTATTTTTTGAGCAGTACAGCATTTGGTTAAACTTGCTGCTAACGACAAAATCTTTAGAAGTCAGAAAAGAAGTCAGAGATTGTATGTCGTTTCCTGCACCATCTACCCAGTTATGTACTTCAATGGCTATGTTATGAATTTTTGCGAAATATTTGTCCGGACAATTATACAACAAGCTGTACTCAGCGCCTTCACAGTCAACTTTTAGCAGATCGCAGTGTTGGAGGCTGTATTTTTCAAAAATATCAGGTATGGTGAGGGCTTCTACCGATATGGTGGCGTCTGCATACTTCCGGCTGACAACCGAAGCCCCTACTGTATAAAGTGCATCTTTGCTGTAATTGATTTGAATGCTTTCCCTTTTGCCGAATAAGGCATTTTCGCTCAACGTCAAACTTTGCAAGGCATTTGTTTCTTTGTGCTTCTTCAGCAGGTTATAGTTGATGGGAATAGGCTCAAATGCTATAATTTCAGCATTTGGATACTGTGCCAGGGCATACATTGAAAAGTACCCGACATTGGCACCTATATCCAGCACCACCGGCCGCAAAGGCAAATTCTTGACCCCTTCCTTGTATACTTCTCTTAAAAATATTTCGTCAAATGCACTGACAAGCGCAGGGTGTACTTCCAGTTCAAAATTATTCCTGAGTTTTAGTGTAAATGTCTTTTTTTCTCCTTGCTTCGTCCGGCAAGTGTAGTAAAACTGCCAAAATCTGGCCCAGTTTTTTACGTATTTTACAGAATTGAGGTAGCGTTTCATAAAAAAAGCAAGTGTGTATATGGAGCGGGCAAGTTCGCAAAATTAGGGCCATCATACCAATAAAGAAAAAATGAATTTTCAGGAATAAAGTTCTTTCATAAAAATGGCTTAGAAGGGAGGGACTGACCTACAGCCAGGCTGCAATCACTGCTTTCATGCACGTAGATGCACTATTTTTCCACCACTTACATATGCTATCCGCTTAAATGATCAGAGAACCGAAAGTCGGGAAGTGATGAACAGAAGATTTAACGCTTTTGTATGTAGCAAAGCTCACCCATCAGTGCTTGGCCCCCGCAAACTCCATGAGAATGTCTGAAGCAAAAGACCTGTGGGGCGCAGACCTTAGATAAAGAGTAGTAATAGCCGCATTTTCGTTAAATCATTAGCTTTTTGGCAGGTTCGCTGGGAAACCTGCCTGCTGTATGCAAAGCTTCTCTTTCCAGAATACGCTCTGGGCGGTTCAGCCTCAGCACTTTGACGGTTACTTCACCTATTTGTGAAACCGGTAGGATTTGATAAGTCTCCAACCAAAAGTGGTCTTTCCACCTGTCTGTACGAGGATTGTAGAGCCTGATTAGCTCTCCTGATTTGGTAAGCGAAGCAATATCGCTTCCTTTGTACCTGTTACAGTATGCACAAGCATATGCCAAATTGTTAGTTTCAGTGCTTCCTCCATGCTTAAGACTGATGATATGATCTACTTCACAACCTAAAAAAGTATCAGCATCTGCGATCAGACAATATTCACAAAGATATGCTGCACGCTCAACTACCAGTTTCCGGAGTGTTGCACTAATATGCTCACCCATGGCTGACGTGCAAACGTGCTTTAGCTTTTGCCAGCCTCATGATATGCTCCAACTGCATATAATGCTCTAGTTCGGACAACTCCTCAGCAGATAAATTACCCTCCTTTTCTTTCTGAATAAGCTGCCCGACATATGCCTTTGTTTTTTCAGAAGCCTGAAAATTCAGTACGCTATCAGAAGATGGCCCTGACGCAATGAAATCAATAATTTCTTCGTATGCTTTCATCCTGGGAGTTTTATACACTTGAAGTTAAGCTATTTTTGAGATTTTTCATGACCATCTCAACCCAATGAATAGATGGCCTTCGGCTAGATTTTGTAACTTGAAGTTGCCAACCAGGGCCATTGGAGCCTCTTTCTATCTATAAAGCTGGTTCTTTTTGGCAGGTTCGCTGGGAAAACTGCCTGCTGTGTGCAAAGCTTCTCTTTCCAGAATACG
>CAZFFW010000004.1:0-101318 GCA_964518125.1 uncultured Porifericola sp. | reverse complement strand
GCGGGCAGCCTTTCGGCATATTCTCCGGTGGTGAAATTAAATTATCGGCGGCAAAAACTGGCCGGAAATGCCATTTCCTTTGATTATGAAAATCTGTACCCCCAGTTTGCCCCATACCTTAACCGTATTTCGTTACGGTCTCTGTTGCTGAATCAGGCTGAGATATTGCTGCAACAGGTTAGCAGCAGCCGTGTAGATACCATATTCAGCGCCCAGGGAGTAGACCTGCGGCTGAAAAATTTTTACCTTGACTCGCTTACCCGCATGTCCCCGCTCAGGCCATTTTATGCGCATACCCTTGACCTGAAAATGAAGGATTATCGCTGGAACTTTCAACAGCAGAACGAGCTTTTCAGGGCTTTGAAAGGCAGAAGCCTTCACTATAATTCTTATGAAGGGCAGATGGATGCAGTGGGCCTGGAAATGGTCACCAATACTGCTGCCTCCCCCACCAAGGACCGTCTCAAGCTGAATGCCCGCAAGATAATGGCTGATGATGTGGATCCTTATCGGCTGATCCATGACCAAAGCCTGCATGTTGGCCGATTGATTATACAGAAGCCCTCTTTTATACTGGAAGAAAGAGCCGGTAATAAAGAAAAGGTAAACGCAGATACCTGGCAGCCCCTCCAACCGGATATGAATCAGCTGCTAAGCGAACAGCTGAAAAATATCAACCTACGTTTTGTCCATGTTGAAGAAGGTGCTCTTACCTACTTCAAAAAAAATACGACGGATACCCTTACCTATATCAGGCTGGATTCGGTTGACTTCATTGCCAGAAAAATTCTCGTCAACGGAGACCGGCGAAGGCACCTCCACAAAATCCTCTATGCGGACGATGTGGATTATTCCATTCTCAGCGGAGAGCTTTTCTTCAACTCTGATGAAAAACACCAGATCAGGGCAGAAAAAGCACTGCTTTCCAGTCGTGACTCGCGTATACAGATCCGGGGAGTCAGCGTCAAACCCTCGGCTGGGCTGATCAGAAAAGTTAACCAGGCACACATAAATTTCAGTTCGGATGATGTGCTCATCAATGGTATAGACCTGCACCGGGCTTACCTCTACGGCGATTTATCGGTACAGAAACTGACGCCCAGGCAGCCGACGCTGAGGGTCTTTCTACCCGAAAAAGAAGATGGCAAAAACAGAAAAGCCAGCACTATTCATGAGATCATTTCTCCTTATCTGAATAAGGTTTCCATTGATGAAATCCAGTATCCCCGAAGTAGTATGGCTTTTACCTCCAAGAAAGATGGTAAAGAAGTATTCTCATCCCCCCGTATCAGTGCTACGGTGTATGGTTTTTCTCTGGACGAGCAGGCGCTGAAGCAGGAAAAATCATCCAACGGCCTATTCTTTGCCGAAAATCTCCTGGTAGACATCGAAGACTTCGAGCAGACCGTAGATGATGGTCTGTACCGCATAGCAGTAGATGGCGTAAGCATCCGTACGGCCGATCGGCAGTTGCGCCTCCAGAATATCAGGCTACAGTCTCAAATAGAGAAAAATGCTTACCTGCAAAAATTCAAGTATCGTAAATCACTGATCTCAGCTTATCTGGACCAGGTACTGGTGGAAGGTATGGACTATGATGCGCTGCTCAACGATGAGAAATGGCTGGCTGACAGAATCCTGATACAGGATCCGGTACTGGAGGTTTACACTGACAAGCGACTCCCCCGTGACGAAAGTAAAAGACGTGCTTTGCACCAGCAATTTCTCTTGAACATGGAAAACCTGATCAAGGTAGGTGAGGTACAGATCAGTAATGGATTTATCAGTTATGCTGAAAAAGCCGATGAAAGCGAGCAGGCAGGCATCATCAGCTTTCAGGAGGTAAATGCCAGTCTCCAAAACATCAGTAATCTACCTTCCGATCTTGACATTGGCCTGGTAACCACCCTTAAGGCGAATGCACTAGTGATGGGCGAGGGCGACTTATCGGCTACTTTTCGTTTTCCACTCAGCAGAAACGATCTGAATTTTTCCGTAAGCGGCAAACTGGGCCAGATGGATCTCATCCATTTTAACCGAATTTTGGAGCCGGTGGCTTTTGTGCACATCAAGGAGGGCGTTTGCCAGGAGATGAATTTTAATTTTTCTGGAAACGAGCAAAAAACTACCGGGACCATGGAGTTTAGGTATAACGACCTGAGCGTGCTCATGATAGATAAGGAAAAAGGCCAGGCTGGACTGGAAGAAAAACTGGGTTCATTTATTGCCAATGCATTTGTGCTCAAAGCAAGTAACCCCAAGGCGGTTTTTCTGAGAATCGGTAATATTGAGTACGAGAGGGACGAATCAAAGGCGATGTTCCACTACTGGTGGCAAAGCATACTGAGTGGGGTGAAATCAAGTATCGGGCTGGAGAAAAACATGGAAAAAACCAAAGATTTCAGCCGGATAGAAGATGGTCAGTGATTTTGCTGAGTCCTGAGGCCTTTCTGACCGGCGATCTGCAGCATATAGGCAAAAGCTTCCTCACGGGAGTTACTGATTTTGCCGTCAAGGATAGCTTCCCTGATTTCATTCTTGATCTCGCCCACTACCGGCGAAGGTTTAAGACCGAATGTTTGCATAATGTCCTCGCCTGATACCGGAGGCTGAAAATTGCGCACTTTGTCTTTTTCCTCTACTTCCACCATCTTGGCCATCACCCGGTCAAAGTTGCGCATGTACTTTTGTACTTTGACATCATTCTTGGAGGTAATATCAGCCCGGCAGAGGGTCATCAGGTCATCCACATCGTCACCGGTTTCGTACAGCAGGCGCCTGATCGCTGAATCGGTGACTTCCTCTTTCACCAGGGCTATCGGGCGGAGGTGCAGCCTGACCAGTTTCTGCACGTACTTCATCTTGTGGTCCAGCGGGAGCTTCAGTTTACGGAAGATCCGGGGGACCATACGGGCGCCTTTATCTTCATGTCCGTGGAATGTCCAGCCCACGTTTTTGTCAAAACGTTTGGTCGCTGGCTTGGCAATGTCGTGTAGTATAGCTGCCCAGCGCAACCAAAGGTCACTGGTAGCTTCGCAAATATTGTCCAGTACCTGCAGTGTGTGGTAAAAATTATCCTTATGCCCCTTACCTTCGATAGTCTCCACACCTTTCAACTCTACCAGTTCCGGGAAGATGATCTGTAGGAGTCCCGAATGATACAAAAGCTTGAATCCGTAACTTGGCAGGGGGGATAGGATTATCTTGTTCAGTTCGTCAGTAACCCTTTCCTGGGAGACAATCCTGATACGCTCGGCGTTTTCTGTGATTGCGTCGAAAGTATCGGCATGAATATCAAAAGTAAGCTGCGAGGCAAAGCGGATAGCCCGCATCATGCGCAGTGGATCATCGGAGAAGGTGATAGCCGGAGCTAGTGGGGTTCTGATTACTTTTCTTTTCAGATCTTTAAGTCCATCAAAAGGATCTATCAGCGTCCCGTAGTTTTGCTCATTCAGGCTGATTGCCAGGGCGTTGATCGTAAAATCCCTTCTTTTCTGGTCATCTTCCAGTGTACCCTGGCTCACTTCCGGCTTGCGCGAATCCTGCTGGTAAGATTCTTTTCGGGCACCTACAAATTCTACCTCCAGGTCGTGATAGCGCAGCATAGCGGTACCAAAATTTTTGAAGACGGCTACATTAACCGGCTTTTGCTCTTTTGCCTGTATCAGCTTGGCAACCTGATTGGCCAGTTTGATACCGCTTCCCACACATACGATATCAATATCTTTGGAGGGGCGATCCAGGATAAGATCTCTGACATAGCCTCCTACGGTATATGTTTCAAGCCCCAGCAGCGCAGAGGCTTCGGCAATAATTCCGAATATCGGGTTCTGATCAAGTGTTTTTTTGAAGTCCCTCATCTCAAATTGGCTCAGGCCGCAAAGTTAACAAGAAGGATTACCTTAAAAAAGTAAAGCTCCCATCTTCAAAAAGTTTCATGCTCTTCACTACAGAATAGTTATTTCCTTTGTCCCGCAAATCGTATTCTTCGTCCACGACCGTACTAAGCTGATTGTCCAGCACCGAAAGTGGAAAGCTGATCAGAGGACCATTTTTTTTGACAAAATGTATCAGCTTTTCTCCTTTTACCAGCCTTACACTGATATGCGATTGGGTATCTGAGGCAGAAGTTGGGTTATACTTGCGCTTTGGGTAAAGGATTTCCAGCGGTTCTTCAGCATATTCCAGCATTTCCCAGGCCAGGTCAGGAATATGAAACACAAAATCATGCAGGTCTTCTTCACGGCTAATCCAGATACTGTAAGACGTTGCCGGGTTGGCGGAAGCCGGTATCATATGATCCATGATGGTAAGAATGCTTTCGCGGGCAAAGGCATGCGTAGCCACTACATTCTCCGGTGTGTTGCTTAATAAAAAAATGGATGTTGATTTTACTTTCACGAGAAGAAATTTAATGAATAAGCTAAAAAAGTAAATGCAGGTCAAATAAACTGTTTCAGCCACTTGATCGCCTCCGCTTCGTCAGAGAATACTTTATGTGGTATTTTTGGGCGGTTGAGGCTGAATATCAGTGCTGACAGCATTTTTTCAATGGTACTTTTTTCCAGAAAGGCCATAGCCTTGAAATTAACCATGCCTTCTGTAAAGAAATACTGCCGGGCTTCTTTTTCCAGTTTTTTGAGGCGTGAACTTCTGATCAGCACCGGGTACTCTTTTTCTCCCAACAACTGCAGACGGTAAGCTACAATTTTCCTGGCATCATCCAGGTTCAGTACGAGATCAGGTTTATACTGTGCTTTTACGATACCATCTTCATATTCAAGCCACATATAGGCATTTTCTTTCTTGAAATTCTTAGGTCCTGTAGCATTTGAATTCATAGCTTGCGAGGCTTTTCTGGTAAATACAAAGACACCAAATATGTCTGTCAATATGTTTTCTGATCAATCAAATCTTACAAAAATAAATCAATTTGTCGGATAATCTACAAGCCATTGGATAAAGTAGCTATCTTTTCGGATTGTTCTTGCTCATTTACAGCTATTTACCAAAAGGCACAACAGGGATCAGCCGTGCAGATACGCTTCAGGAAATGTCGTACCGCTGAAGTAAAGCGGCGGTCTACACATTTACATTTATCCCTGTATATTTGCTATGCTTAACATTAGCGTCAACCTTTTCCATGTATGATACACAAAACTACTGCCTTCATTGATCACAAAATTTCATTGTATGCCGTCTTTGCGGCAATGATGATGGTCACTTTTTCCTGCCAGCCAACTGAAGAGACCTCAGTGGATGGTGCCAGTTACATCAACCAGGATGAGATCAGGAACCACCTGGTCACCCTGGCTTCTGATGAATTTGAAGGCCGGATGCCTTTTTCTGCCGGGGAAGAAAAAACGGTCAACTACCTGCAGGAGCAGTTTGAAGCCATGGGCCTGGAGCCTGGAAATGGCAACAGCTACTTACAGGCAGTACCCCTGGTATCCATTGATGCCCGGCCTACCGGCGATATGATCATTAAAGGTAAAGGACAACAGCTTGACCTGGGTTTCAGGGAAGATTACGTAGCCCTCACCCGTAGGGTAACCGAGCGAGTAGATGTACAGGATTCTGAACTGGTCTTTTGCGGATTCGGCATAGTAGCACCGGAGTATGACTGGAATGACTATGAAGGTATAGATATGCAGGGCAAAACCGCCGTTGTGCTGGTAAATGACCCGGGATTTGGTACGGATGATTCCACTTTCTTCAAAGGAAATACCATGACCTACTACGGGCGCTGGACCTACAAATATGAGGAAGCCGCCCGACAGGGTGCAGAAGGTGTTATCATTGTCCACAATACTGCTCCTGCCGGATATCCCTGGGGTGTGGTCAGGAGTAGCTGGACCGGGGAAGCGCTCTATCTTCAGACTGAGGATAATAATGCCTCCCGCTGTGCTTTTGAAGGCTGGATCAGCACCGAATCAGCCCGTTCTATATTTGATCTGGCCGGAATCAGTAATTACCTTGGGCAGGCGCGGGAAGCAGGTTTTAAGCCAATACCCATGGGGATTAACGCCTCCCTGAGCATGGAAGTAGATTATAAAAAAGCAACTTCTCAAAATGTAATCGCCAAAGTGAGCGGCAGTGAAAGACCTGATGAATACATTATTTACACTGCCCACTGGGACCACATCGGTGTCAATGAGCCTGTAGAAGGAGACTCTATTTATAATGGTGCCCTGGATAATGCCAGTGGTACTGCCGTAATGCTGGAGATAGCTGATGCATTCAGCAAAATGCAGCCTAAGCCAGAGAGAAGTGTCATATTTCTGGCAGTAACCGCTGAAGAACAAGGCCTGCTGGGCTCTGAGTATTATGCGGAAAATCCTATTTATCCCCTGGACAAGACTGTCGCTAACATCAATATGGATGGTATCTGGTTTCTGGGACCTATGAAAGACCTGACGATTGTGGGTTATGGTCAGTCTGAACTGGACGAATACGCCGAGGCTGCTGCCCTGGAGCAGGGACGCTATATTATTCCTGATCCGCAGCCTGAAAAGGGTTATTTCTTCCGTTCCGATCATTTTAACTTTGCCAGGGTTGGGGTGCCTGCTTTATATGCCAGCGGTGAATCCGAACAAACTGAAAAAGGAAGAGAATGGACCAAAGATAGGAATGCAGCCTGGGTACAGCAAAACTACCATCAGCCATCGGATGAATATGTAGCAGAAGAATGGAATTTTGAGGGTATGGTCAATGATGCCCGGCTATTGTACGGTATTGGTAAACGTCTGGCGAATGAAACCTCCTTCCCGGAATGGAAGGCTGGCTCAGAGTTCAAAGCTGCCCGTGACGCTTATATGCAGTAGTATCAGCGAATATCCAAAAACAGATAACCGAAGAAGCGATGTGTCGTTATATACTTAAAGCTATGCCCGGGCGTACGCTTATTTTTTTAATGTTTTTAAGACTTTAATATTTTTTAATTATGAAAAAGTTAATGTTAGTGCCAACACTTTTTGCTTTTATGTGTGTGGGTTTGCTGGGATGTAACCAACAACAGGAAGCCACTGAGCAGGCTGAGGAAGTAAATGAAGAGAGATTTGATGATGACATGGAAGATGTGGCAGAAGAGCTTACGGAAATCTATGGCGTAAATCAGATGATTATTGAAATTGCACAAATTGCTCAAGGTAATTCAAGCCTGAGCCAGGCAATGATGGATGTCAACGAAACTATACTGAAAGATCACCAGAATTTCAAAGACCAGTTGACGCAGCTAGCCAATCAGAAGAATATTGCGCTGCCTGAGAATATCAACTACGGTGAAGGAAGCGAAGTTAATGATTTGAGAGAAGCTGACGCGGATGAATTTGCTGATGAATACATTGAAATCCTGACCCGTGCATCAGATGATATGGAGCGTAAACTGGAGGATATCGAAGATGAATTAGAAGGATCTTCTCCGGAAATTTCCAGTTTTGTACAGAATACCATGCCGCTAATTCGGTCTCATGAGCAATCTGTAGACAACCTGGATGAAGAAATATAAGACAAACAGCCTGTTTGTTGTCTTTGGAAGCGCATGTTCAGCATGCGCTTCTGTTTTTTTAGAGAACTTTGGAAGATTAAAACTTGTATACAGTTGATAAGGAGCGATAATTTCTTATTTTTGCAAAAAATTATGGAAGGGCTTTTTGGCCCTTTTAGTATTGCTATTCATATTGTTTAACCAAAAACGGCTGGCCTAATTGCTCTAAGGTTAGTCTGTATCTAGAGCAAATTCTTAGTATGGCTGAAGAAAAACAAAAAGAAAAATTTGACTGGGACCAGGCCGACATGCGCGGTTTTGGTGAAGAGTATTCCGCACAGGAAAGAGCCAATATGGCTTCTATGTACGAGGATACCCTCAACCAGATCAACGAAAACGAAGTTGTTACCGGTACTATAGTAGGTATCAACGATCGCGACATAATCCTGAATATCGGCTTCAAATCTGATGGGCTGGTATCTGCATCTGAATTTCGTGATTTGCCCGACCTAAAAGTTGGCGATCAGGTAGAAGTTTATGTTGAAGAGCAGGAAGATGCGCAGGGACAACTTATCCTTTCCCGCAAAAAAGCCAAAATCGTTAAGGCATGGGAAAAAATTGACAGCGCACTGGCGAATGATGAAATTATCGAAGGTACTGTTAAGCGTCGTACCAAAGGTGGTCTGATCTGTGACATTCATGGTGTGGAAGCCTTCTTGCCCGGTTCTCAGATTGATGTGAAGCCTATACGTGACTTTGATGTTTTCGTAGGTAAGAAGATGGAAGTGAAGGTCGTAAAAATCAACTATGCTAATGACAACGTGGTTGTTTCGCATAAGGTGTTGATTGAGAAAGACCTGGAAGAGCAGAAAGCACGAATCCTCAATAACCTTGAAAAAGGTCAGGTGCTCGAAGGTGTCATTAAAAATATGACAAACTTCGGGGTATTCATTGACCTGGGAGGTGTAGACGGTCTGCTACATATTACAGACATTTCATGGGGTAGAATCAACCATCCCGAAGAGGTACTCAACCTTGATGAAAAAGTCAATATCGTTGTCCTTGACTTTGATGATGAGAAGAAGAGAATTTCATTGGGAATGAAGCAACTGACGCCTCATCCATGGGATTCACTTTCAGAAGATATGCAGGTTGGCTCTAAGGTAAAAGGCAAGATAGTAAATGTAGCTGATTATGGTGCTTTCCTGGAGATCATGCCTGGTGTTGAAGGATTGATACACGTTTCAGAAATGTCATGGTCACAGCATTTGCGTAACCCTCAGGACTTCATCAGTATTGGTGATGAACTGGAGGCAGTAATACTGACCCTTGACCGTGATGATCGTAAAATGTCGCTTGGTATCAAGCAACTTACCGAAGATCCCTGGACCAAGCAGGATTTGCTGACTAAATATGCAGTCGGTACCCGCCATAAGGGCATCGTTCGTAACCTGACCAACTTCGGCCTGTTCATTGAACTGGAAGAAGGTATTGATGGCCTGGTGCACGTTTCTGACCTTTCATGGACTAAGAAAGTGAAGCACCCTTCAGAATTCACCAAAGTAGGTGAAGAACTGGAAGTACAGGTATTGGAACTGGACGTGGACAATCGTCGTCTGGCACTGGGACATAAGCAACTGGAAGAGAATCCATGGGATACTTTTGAAGACCTGTTCCCAGTAGGCTCTGTGCATAAAGGTACTGTCATGAATAAAATTGACAAAGGTGCCTTAATTGAGCTTCCTTACGGAATTGAAGGTTTTGCCAGCTATAAGCACCTTAAGAAGGAAGACGGTTCTGAGCCTGAAGTAGGTGAGGGGCTGGAATTCAAAGTGGTGGAGTTTTCTAAAGATGACCGTCGTATCGTGCTTTCTCATTCCAGCACCTATTCTGAAGAAGAGGAGAAAGCTATCGCCGCCGACAGTGCTAAGAAAAAACAGCCTAAGGTAAAGAAAAAACAGCCAGGTACCCCCGATAGTGGTGATACACTCGGTGACCTTGAAGCACTTTCTAGCCTGAAGGAGCAGATGCAGGAAAGCCAGAAAAAGGCCGCTCAGGAAAAGATGGATAAGAAAGAGCAGGAGCAGCAGGCCAAATCTCAGGATGAAGAAGAAGACGAGTCTTCTGAAGAAAAGTAAAAGAGTAAAGAAGGGGGAGTTTTGCTCCCTCTCTTTTTATATTTAGGTTTGTAAAAATCTACAAGTTTTATAGCTTTGCAACTCTAAATACAAATGGTCGCGTGGCCGAGCGGTTAGGCAGAGGTCTGCAAAACCTCCTACAGCGGTTCAAATCCGCTCGCGACCTCAATAAAAGCCTGGTTCCTTAGAATCAGGCTTTTTTTTCATTTATGCATACCGTTAATTATTTAGTTTTTATATATTGCCCAACCATTCGGCAATCGCTGAGACCTTCAAGTCTCAACCTAATAGGCTTTACATTTTGCTTATCATTGAGTTCCTCAACTCAGCTATTTATACTTATTCTAAATTGGTCGTAAGCTTGTATGAATTAAGAACTAAGTTCTTGATTTTCAAATTATTGTGGGGTAACTACGCGGCTTATCAAAGTATGTACCAATTTGGTGAAAATATGTTTGAAATCAATTGTTGGCGTATTACTTTTGTGGGTGTTCAAAATCACGGGAAATAATGTTGAAAAATAGATTAGACTGGCATTTAAGCAATTTTTGCTCTCCAAGATCCTTATCAATTCTGCTCTGTTTTGCCCTTTTATTCAGCTTCTCTCTTTCTTATGCGCAAGATGACGCAGCGGATGCGGGAGCTCCTGCTGATGGAATTCCGGCAGACGAACAGACAATAAGTAGCGGTAAAACCCTTTTTACCAACAACTGTACTGTTTGCCACGCTATCAATGAGGTAGTAGTAGGGCCTGCACTGAGAAATGTACATGAGCGCAGGGAGCTTCCCTGGTTGATTAACTTTATCAGGAATTCGCAGCAGGTGATTCAAAGTGGCGATGATTACGCTGTAAATCTCTACAATGAGTACAACAAGACGCTCATGCCCGCATTTGATTACTCAGATGAGGAGATTACTTCTATTGTAGCTTATATCAAAAGTGAATCTCAGGCGCCGGTTGAAACTGCTGCTGCTGATGGTGCAGTAGCTGCTGGAGGCGGCGCTGCTGCAGGCACAGCGGGTGGCGGGCTTCCATCTGAGTACCTTACCATCATATTGGTAGGTCTGCTAGTTATACTGGTGCTGATTCTTCTGGTACTAGTGTTGATCATATCTGTCCTTACCCGTTTTCTCAATCAGCGGGATGATCTGGATGAAGAAGATCGTGAGATTCTGAACCAGAAAGTCAATGTACAGAAAGTTGCAAAAAGTAAACCTTTTATTGGGATTTCATTATTCCTGTTTTTGGCCATAGCCATTAAATTGATCATTGACGGACTCTATTCTGTAGGGATACAGCAGGGCTATCAGCCTAAGCAACCAATTGCTTTTTCCCATTCACTCCACGCTGGTCAGTATGAGATAGAATGTCAATACTGCCACACCGGAGTGATGAAAGCCAAATCTGCAAACATTCCTTCTGCCAACATCTGTATGAACTGCCATCAGCAGATCAAAACTGAATCTCCTGAGATACAGAAGATTTATGCAGCAATAGATTTTGATCCTGATACACAGACATACGGAAATAATAAAAAGCCAATTGAATGGGTTAGAATCCATAACCTCCCAGATCTGGCTTACTTCAACCACGCGCAGCACGTCAATGTGGGTGGGCTTGATTGTCAGACCTGTCATGGCCCGATTGAAGAAATGGAAGTCGTATATCAGTATTCTAAACTGACCATGGGCTGGTGTATCAACTGTCACCGCGAAACCCAGGTCAATGCTGAAGGCAATGATTACTATGACAAGTTATTGGAATTGCATGAGTCAGCCAATCCTGGTGAGCCTCTGAGAGTTGAGAATATTGGTGGACTTGAGTGTTCTAAGTGTCACTACTAATTCCTTTTCTACAAACGCAAAGCATTATCAAAAAAATGGCAAATAAAAAAAGTTACTGGCAAGGTTTAGAACAGCTCAGAAATGATGCTGAGTTTGTTAAGCATGCTGATAAAGAATTTCCTGAGTACTTGCCTATAGATGAGAAGAAACGCAATGGTGAGCTTTCTGATGGAAGCTCACGTCGTGATTTTCTCAAAATGATGGGATTTGGGATAAGTGCAGCCACATTGGCAGCCTGTGAGGCTCCCATCCGTAAGGCAATTCCTTATGTGGTAAAGCCGGTTGATGTAGACCCTTCGTTACCTAACTATTACGCATCAACGTATCTGGACGGAGGTAACTACTGTAGTGTGGTGGTAAAGACCAGAGAAGGTCGCCCGATCAAGCTCAGGGGAAACGAAAGGTCAAGCGTAACGCTGGGTGGTGTCAATGCACAGGTGGAGGCTTCTGTCCTTTCTTTGTATGATAAACAAAGATATATGGCGCCTATGGCTGCCGGAGAGCCAACTACCTGGAGTGAATTAGACAGTGTGGTAGGTCAGCAGCTCAGGAGTATCAGTAACGCTGGAGGAAGGATTGCGCTGGTAAGTTATACTGTTATGAGTCCCTCTACACAGGCAGCTATCAATACTATGGTAGAAGCCTATCCCGGGATGAATCATATCATGTATGATCCTATCGCTGCCGATGGAATGCTGGACGCTTACCAGGATGCAGTCGGACAGCGGATACTGCCTACCCTTGACTTCAGCAAAGCTTCTTCAATTGTGAGTTTTGGAGCTGATTTCCTTGGTACGTGGATTGCGCCGATTACCTACGCCCGTCAGTATGCCGAGACGCGCAAAGTAAGTCAGCGTAAAAAGGATATGTCAAGGCATTACCAGTTTGAAGCACTTCTGACGCTTACTGGCGCCAATGCTGATTACCGCGCCCAGGTCAAACCTTCCCAGGAAGGGCTGGTAGTTGGGCAGATGTACAACTTAATTGCCGCTAAAGCAGGCCGTCCTGCAGCTTCATTCACCAAGACTGAAGAAGTGAAACATCTGCAGGAAGCAGCAAATCATCTCTGGGCCAACCGTGGTAAGTCACTGGTGGTATCCGGCTCTAATGATCCCGCTGTACAAAGCCTTATCATCGCAATCAATGAGATGCTGGGTAATTACGGCAATACACTGGATTTAAGGCGTCCGTCATATTTCCGTAAGGGTGACAGCAATAAAATGAGCCAGTTCGTCACTGATGCTGCCGCTGGCCGTTATGATGCGGTTATTTTCTACAACAGCAATCCAGTTTACGATTTTTTCCTCGGAGCCAACCTGGCTACTGCACTGGAAAAAGTAAAGCTCAAAGTTTCTACCAGCTCAGTTCCTGATGAAACCACTGCTTTGTGTCAATACGTGGCCCCCGACCATAACTTTCTGGAGTCATGGAATGATGCTGAGCCACAGAGGGCTAAATTCAGCCTTGCCCAGCCTGCCATTTCTCCCATCTTCAATACACGCCAGGCTCAGTCTTCTTTCCTGACATGGGCAGGCGCTGAGAATACCGATTACTATACATTTGTCAAAAATAACTGGGAAACCGCTCTTTTTCCTCTGCAGGAACTAGAGCAGGATTTTGAACGCTTTTTTGATCTGGCCTTATATGACGGAGCCATGGATTTTGCTCCTACAGTACCCTCTCCCGGCCTGATGAGCGTAGGAATGCCTCTGGAAAGTGTTGCTGTAAATGCCGCAGCTCTAACCAGTTCCATCAACAGTAATTATAAAGCTACTGATGGGCTGGAAGTAGTGCTTTATGAAAAAGTGACAATGGGTAGTGGCCGACAGGCTAACAACCCCTGGCTGCAGGAGACGCCTGATACGATTACCAAAGCCTGCTGGGATAACTATATCACAATGTCCCAGGCTATGGCGGAAGAATTAGGTGTAGAAGATTCTGATGGAAAAACAAGCTTGGCCCGCCTTACAGTAGGCGATCAGACAGTAATATTACCTGTGCTGATTCAACCAGGACAGGCTAATGGGACAGTGGGCGTTGCAGTAGGTTATGGCCGTACAATTGCCGGCAAGGTAGCCGATGGGGTAGGGGCAAACGTATACCCCCTTGCTTCCAGAGTCAATAACCAGCTAGCGTACTACAACACTGGTGCTCAGATTGAAGTACTGGATGAGGTTTATAAAATAGCCCAGACCCAGACACACCATACCTTCATGGGTCGTGAAACCATCATTCAGGATGCTACCCTCGGTCAGTACCAGCAAGACCCTAAAGCAGGCCGGTATGAAGTGAAAATTGCGACTTCTGAAGGGCCAAAAGATCCTGGTACCATTTCTTTGTGGAAGGGGCATAAGTACCCTAATCACCACTGGAACATGATCATTGACTTGAACAGCTGTATTGGATGTAATGCCTGTGCAGTATCATGTCAGGTTGAAAACAATGTGCCGGTAGTAGGCCGTCAGGAAGTAATCAACCGTCGCGAAATGCACTGGCTGAGAATTGACCGCTATTACAGCAGTGATGAGGTTGAAGACCTGAAAGGTATGGAAAAGGCATCTGCCAATCCTGAGGTTACTTTCCAGCCGATGCTGTGCCAGCAATGCAATAATGCTCCTTGTGAGACAGTTTGCCCGGTAGCAGCCACTACGCATAGTACAGAAGGCCTGAACCAGATGACTTACAACAGATGTATCGGTACACGCTACTGCGCAAACAACTGTCCTTATAAAGTCAGACGCTTCAACTGGTTCAAGTACCATGATAACGAGCGTTTTGCCAGTGTCAATACACCTATGAATAGTGACTTGGGCAAAATGGTGCTGAACCCTGACGTAACAGTTAGAGCACGTGGCGTAATGGAAAAATGTACATTCTGTGTACAGAGAATTCAGTTAGGAAAACTGGAAGCCAAAAAAGCAGGTCGCAGACCCGTGGACGGTGAAATTACCACTGCATGTCAGGAAGCCTGCCCTACCAACGCAATATCTTTTGGTGATATTAATGATCCCGAAAGTAATGTTTCTAAAACGCTTGCCGAGGAAGTAGAAGGCCGCGCTTACCGTGTGTTGCAGGAAATTAACACTGCTCCTAACATTTGGTACCTTACAAAGATTAGAAATAAAGACGAAGAGTCGCCTAATGCATAAAGCCATATAAATAGACAGTTATTATGGAAATTACTTCTTCAGTACGTAAGCCTCTGGTAACAGGAGGAAAAACTATACACGATGTAACAGAAGACGTCTGTAGGCATGTGGAGGGTAAGCCAACCATCAGTTGGCTACTGGCACTGGCTACCTCCCTGGGCGTCTTAACAATTGGAGCATATGCCCTTTTCATGACTTTATGGGAAGGAATAGGTATGTGGGGTCTCAACAAAACTGTAGGCTGGGCTTGGGATATTACCAACTTTGTTTGGTGGGTAGGTATTGGACACGCCGGAACGCTGATTTCTGCTGTACTTCTGCTGTTTCGTCAGAAATGGAGAACCTCTATTAACCGTGCAGCAGAGGCAATGACCATATTTGCGGTTATCTGTGCTGCTATGTTTCCGGTCATACACATGGGAAGACCATGGTTGGGTTTTTACTGGGCACTTCCCCTGCCGAATACTTTTGGGTCCTTGTGGGTAAACTTCAACTCCCCTCTGCTTTGGGACGTATTTGCGATCAGTACCTATTTTTCAGTATCACTGGTATTCTGGTACATTGGCCTGGTTCCTGATTTTGCCTCAATCAGAGACAGAGCCAAAGGAATCATCTCCAAGACAGTTTATGGAGCCCTGAGTCTGGGCTGGACCGGATCAGCGAAAGCCTGGGAAAGATACGAAACAGTATCGTTGATCCTGGCTGGACTTGCCACACCACTTGTACTATCAGTGCATACGATAGTTTCGTTTGACTTTGCTACTTCCGTTATTCCCGGATGGCACACCACAATTTTTCCTCCTTATTTTGTTGCGGGAGCAATTTTTTCCGGTTTTGCCATGGTATTGACGCTGATGCTGATAACCCGGAAAGTGTATAAACTGGAAGACTATATCACGATAAACCACATAGAGCTGATGAATATCATCATCATTGTGACTGGTTCCATCGTAGGTGTAGCGTATCTTACTGAACTTTTTATGGCCTGGTACTCCGGAGTAGAGTACGAGCAGTATGCATTCCTAAACAGGGCTACTGGTCCTTACTGGTGGGCTTACTGGACAATGATGACCTGTAACGTGATTTCTCCCCAGCTATTCTGGTTTAAGAAGATCCGTACCAATCTGGTAGCTACCTTTATCCTCTCCATCGTGGTAAATATTGGAATGTGGTTCGAGCGATTTGTGATTATTGTAACATCTCTACACCGGGACTATCTCCCTTCAAGTTGGGCTATGTTCAGCCCTACTCTTTATGATGTAGGCGTTTACCTGTTCACTTTCGGTTTGTTCTTTACTTTATTCTTCCTGTTCGCAAAGTTCTTCCCAGTCATAAATATGGCTGAGGTGAAAGCGATATTGAGGTCTTCTTCTGAGAAGCAGGCAGTAAAAGATCCTATTGAAGGTGGAAATGTGCTGAAACCAACCCCTAAAGAAGCTTAATTAAGACATGAAAAAGAACAATTATCTTGTAGGTGTTTTCAGCGACGAAGATATTCTGCTGAAAGCAGTAAAGCAGGTCAGAGAAGCAGGTGTAAAAATAGACGAGTGTTATACACCTTACCCTGTACATGGTCTGGGACATGCATTAGGTTATAAAAGATCAAAATTACCTATTGCAGCATTTATGTTTGGGATTCTGGGTACCTCTCTTGCGTTGCTGATGCAATTCTATATGATGGGTATTGACTGGCCGATGATCATTGGGGGTAAAAATTATACGTCGCTGCCTACGTTTTTTCCTGTCACCTTTGAGTTAACAGTACTACTTTCTGCTTTCGGTATGGTGATAACTTTTTTGGTGGTAAGTGATCTGCGCCCTTATGGTAAGGCACGTGTTTTTGATTTACGTGCTACCGATGATAAACATATCATGGCTATTGACCTCGCCAAAAACAAAACTGAAGCAGGAGCGATCAGAGAAATCCTCAAGAATTCAGGCGCTGCTGAGGTCAATGAAAAAACCCTGTAATTTATAAAGATGATGAAACGCAAAAGTCATATATACCTCATATTATTTTCATTAATATTAGCTGCCTGTTCTGCTGAGGGTGATTTTCCTGGTTTAGAATATGCTCCGCAAATGTACCATTCTACGCCATACGAGCCGCTTTCTCAGATTACTGACACTGAACAGGGCGCATGGCTAAGCTCAATTGAAGATGGAGTAGGCGAGTTTTATAACTCTAACCCTATGAATCCTCATGGTATGACCATGAGAACCCCTGCTGCAAACACTGTACGCAGAAACCCAGGTGATTTTCTACCTTATAGAATTCCTGCTGATAGCATTGAACTTGCTTCAAGAGTACTCGAAAATCCATTGGAAGAAAGTGATGCTGTGTTGGCAGAAGGCCAGGCACTGTACACGAAATTTTGTTATCCCTGCCATGGAGGTGCCGGATTGGGCGATGGCCCGGTTGGCAAAGTATACAAAGGTGTACCAGCTTATAATGTTGGACGCTATGTTGATCTGACTGAAGGACATATCTTTCATACGATCACGTGGGGAAGGGGAAGGATGAATGCTCATGGTTCACAAATAGACATCGCCGATCGCTGGAAAATTGTGCGTTACGTTCAGCAACTGCAAAAGCAATAAATTCAAATCTTAAGTCACGAAATAATAAGATGACAGCTGAAAAATTTGATTTCACCGCAGGTCTCAAGAAAAAAATCTTCATTCTTGGTATCGCTGGACTGGTACTAACAGTTCTGGGGATCATTCTTGCTTTGGGAGGGGGAGAACATGCCGCCGAAGCATCCAATGCCGCTGCCGGGCATGGAGGTGGTCACGAGATGCATTGGTACGACCGTTTGTATACCAATCTTTGGATAAACAACGTGTATTTTACTGGGTTGGGCGTAATTGGGCTCTTTTTCGTGGCGTTGCAGTATGCCGCTCAGGCAGGTTGGTCTGCCGGTATCAAGAGGATTCCAGAGGCCTTCGGCGCCTGGTTACCAATCGCTGGTCTGTTAATGCTGCTGGTTTTTCTAATAGGAAACCACACAATTTTCCACTGGACGCATGATTACCTTTACGACGAAAGCGACCCACGTTACGATTCTATCATTGCAGGCAAACGAGGGTATTTGAACAATACTTTCTTTCTAATCAGAATGGCAGTGTACTTTGGAATTTGGTATTTTATGTACCGTCTTATCAGGAAAGAGTCGCTGGCAGAAGACTTGAACGGAGGAGTTAAGCATTACCATAAGATGGTCAAATATTCTACGATCTTCATTGTTTTCTTTGCTATTACTTCTTCCACATCTGCCTGGGACTGGACTCTTTCCATAGATACGCACTGGTTTAGTACCATGTACGGCTGGTATAACTTTGCCAGTTGGTTTGTGTCTGGCCTGGCTGCCATTACGCTGATTGTGGTATTTTTACGTGAAAACGGATACATCAAAATAGTGAGTTCTGAACACTTACACGATCTTGGTAAATTTGTTTTTGCATTCAGTATTTTCTGGGCTTACATCTGGTTTAGTCAGTTCCTGCTAATCTATTATGCTAACATACCAGAAGAGTCTATTTACTTCCTGGAAAGACTTGAAAGTGATTACTACTCACCCTTCTTTTTCGTGACCCTATTCCTGAACTTCTTCTTCCCTTTTCTAGTTTTAATGACAAGGGATTCCAAGAGACATACCATCTTCCTGAAGGTTGTCTGTTCTGTAGTCATGATAGGCCAGTGGCTCAATTTCTACCTCATGATTACGCCAGGTGTTCTTAAAGAAAGTGGAGGCTTTGGCTTTATGGAAATAGGAACTACACTTGTTTACTTGGCAGGTTTCCTGTTTGTTGTACTGAGTAATCTTGCTAAAGCTCCCCTGATAGCAAAGAACCACCCCTTGTTGCAGGAGAGTATCCATCACCATACTTGATATATTAAAACTGTAGAATCCATATGTTTGAATTAGTCATAGGAATAGGCGTAATACTGATCATCGCCATCATTTTTACAGTTCTCCGAATTGTAAGACTGGTTAATGTTGCAAGAGGAACCGATAAGACAGTCGCTTCTTCAGGTAACAAAGTTAATGCACTACTTATGTTACTTTTCTTACTGATATCAGCTGCAGCAACTGCCTGGTATTCAGTAGCAGAGTTTGATACTTATACAGTTCCTATAGCCTCTGATCATGGTATAGTGCTGGACAGGCTATTCTGGATTACTATGATAGTAACCGGAATTGTTTTTATCATAACACAGGTGTTGCTCTTTTATTTTTCTTATAAATACCAGTACCAGAAAAACAGGAGAGCACTCTTCTATCCTGATAATAGCAAACTGGAAGTTATCTGGACCGTAATCCCGGCGATTGTACTTTCAATTTTGGTTTTTTCTGGGTGGAAAGCTTGGACGGATGTTACCTCAAAAGCTCCAGATGATGCCGAGGTGATAGAAGTGATGGGTTATCAGTTTGGTTGGGAATTCCGCTATCCGGGAAAAGATAATGAACTTGGTGATTATGATTACCGTCTGATCGATCCGATCAATATGTGGGGGATGGATTTTACCGACAGGGCAGCTTTTGACGATTTCTCGTCTGGTACCAAGCTGGTAATTCCTAAAGGTAAGCCCATACTCTTTAATATTCGTGCGAGGGACGTTCTACACAGTGTTTTCATTCCTGAGTTTCGTCTGAAGCAGGATGCCGTCCCGGGTATGCCTACCAGGTTCTGGTTTGTTCCCAATAAGACTACTGCTGAAATGCGTGAAGAACTGGGTGACCCGGACTTTAACTACTACATATTCTGCACAGAAGTATGCGGAAGAGGACACTTCTCAATGCGAAAAATGATCGAAGTAGTGGAGGCTGAAGAATATGTAGATTGGTATGCCAGCCAGCAACCATGGCTGCAGAAAAATCCCGACTATCTGGCTAAAGTGCCTAGCGAGATGAAGGAACTTGCAGTAGTGAGTGCGGGCATAGAATCTGAAAAATAATAGCAAAAGTATAAATATTCTGTTTATATGGCATCAGCAAATATGACTAACGAGGCAATGGCTCATGATAGCCATGCCCATGATGAAGAACATCATCACACCGACAATTTTATTACAAAGTACATATTCAGTACAGACCATAAAATGATCGCCAAACAGTACTTACTGACTGGTATCATATGGGCATTTATTGGTGGATTATTATCCATCATATTCCGTTTACAATTGGGTTTTCCAGACATGAAACTGGAATTCCTGCGTCCTTTATTAGGGGACTGGATTACCTCAACAGGTTCATTGGATGCTGAATTCTACCTTGCCTTGGTAACCATGCACGGAACCATCATGGTCTTCTTTGTACTTACTGCTGGTTTGAGTGGGACATTTAGTAATTACCTCATTCCACTTCAGATAGGTGCACGTGATATGGCATCGGGTTTCATGAATATGCTTTCTTACTGGTTATTCTTTCTTGCCAGTGTTATCATGTTTGCTTCTTTATTCCTGGAAACAGGACCTGCCGCAGGTGGTTGGGTGGTGTATCCTCCACTAAGTGCATTGCCCCAGGCAATTCAGGGCTCCCAGGCCGGTATGACGCTTTGGTTAGTAGCTATGGTCTTTTTTATAGCTTCATCCTTAATGGGAGGTATAAACTATATCACCACCGTTATTAATCTTCGTACCAAGGGAATGTCTTTCTCAAAGCTTCCCCTGACTATCTGGGCCTTCTTTCTGACTGCGGTTATTGGTCTGTTATCATTTCCAGTATTGTTTGCTGCTGCACTGTTACTGGTATTTGACAGAAGTTTTGGTACAAGTTTTTACTTATCAGAAATCTACATTGGAGGCGAAGCATTGCCTAACGTAGGTGGAAGCCCAATTCTTTATCAGCACCTGTTCTGGTTCTTAGGCCACCCTGAAGTATATATTGTGCTCCTGCCAGCCTTAGGTATTACATCTGAAGTCGTTGCAACGAACTCCAGAAAACCCATATTTGGCTATCGTGCCATGATTGGTTCCATGTTGGGTATCACAATTTTATCATTTGTGGTCTGGGCTCACCATATGTTTGTGTCCGGTTTGAATCCCTTCCTCGGGTCAATCTTTATGTTCCTGACGCTTATTATTGCGGTTCCTTCTGCAGTAAAAGTTTTCAATTATCTCACCACGCTGTGGAAAGGCAATATTATTTTCACCCCGGCCATGTTGTTCTCAATTGGTCTGGTGTCTGTATTTATTTCCGGTGGTTTGACGGGTATCTTCTTAGGTAACTCAGCCATTGATATACAACTACATGATACTTACTTTGTAGTTGCTCACTTCCACCTGGTAATGGGTAGTGCTTCTTTCTTTGGGCTGATGGCCGGTGTATATCACTGGTTCCCTAAAATGTACGGCAGGATGATGGACAGGCAACTGGGCTATATCCATTTCTGGTTTACATTTGTGGGTATCTACCTGGTCTTTTTCCCGATGCATTACATTGGTATTGCAGGCTTCCCAAGAAGGTACTACTCGTTTACTACCTTTGACATATTCGGTACTTTTGCTGACCTGAACATGTTTATCAGCATAGCTGCCATACTTACATTTACTGCTCAGATAATCTTTGCCTATAACTTCTTCTATAGCATGTTCAGAGGGCGTTTAGCTCCGGCTAACCCTTGGAATTCCAATACACTTGAATGGACTACACCTCGTTTCCCTGAGCATGGTAACTGGCCTGGTGAAATTCCAAAGGTATATAGATGGCCTTACGATTATAGTAAGCCTGGTGCCGAAGAGGATTATATTCCACAGCATATACCTTTCTCGGAAACACCTGAATCAAATCTTCCGCATGAGAATGACATGATCGCTGTAGAGAAAGAAGAGGAAAAAGAGGAAAAAGAGGAAGCCAAATCGAATGAGGCTAAAGCCTAAAGTTAATGCATACAGGAGGCTGAGTTTGATCACTTTGGCCTCCATTTATTTCCTAATCCTTGTAGGTGGTATCGTTAGGAGTACTGGCTCAGGTATGGGCTGTCCTGACTGGCCAAAATGTTTTGGGAGTTGGATACCTCCAACAGAGGTAGAACAACTCCCTTCTGATTATAAGGAGGTTTATGCCGAGCAGAGGGCTGAAAAAAATGCCAGATTTACACTTTACCTAGACTTTTTAGGTTTTGCAAATCTGGCAAATAATATCCGTAACGATAAAAGCATTCTGGTAGAACAGGATTTCAATCCGGTCAAGACCTGGACGGAATACATTAACAGGCTTATTGGTGCAGTTATAGGTTTACTGATCTTTGGTGTTTTTGTTCTTTCCATAACATTTATTGGCCACGATAATAGGATTTTTACCTTTTCTGCAATTACACTTATATCAGTAGGGATTCAGGGATGGATTGGGTCTATAGTTGTTTCTACTAATCTACTTCAGTGGATGATAACAGTGCACATGTTGCTGGCATTGTTAATAGTTGGGCTTTTAACCTACCTGGTACTTAGGGTAAGAAACAGTAACATAAAATCATTCAACAGCGGTTTTTCCCAAACAATATACACTACACTTATTATTCTACTTTTCCTTTCCATCCTTCAGATAATGATGGGTACTCAGGTAAGGGAGTCCGTTGATGAAGTTGCGAAAGCCATGAATTATCAGGAAAGAGATACCTGGATTGAACAACTGGGCCTGATCTTTTATATACACCGTTCATTTTCTATTTTAGTGCTTTTGGCGCATTTTTTCCTGCTTTACAAAGTCGGAAAACTTTATGGTAACCAAGGAAACT
Source organism: uncultured Porifericola sp. (assembly GCA_964518125.1). Lineage (GTDB taxonomy): Bacteria > Bacteroidota > Bacteroidia > Cytophagales > Cyclobacteriaceae > Catalinimonas. The sequence goes on along the minus strand of CAZFFW010000004.1, from coordinate 78,960 downwards.
TAATGATGAATTCCTTGGTATTGATGATAGTAATTCTTTTGGAAATAGCAAGTGGCGCTATCATGGCATGGTTTGCGATTCCAAGATTTGCTCAGCCAGTTCATTTACTGTTTGCTTCATTGGCATTCGGTCTGCAGTTTTATATCTGGTTGAAAGTTTATGATTTAAAGAAATCTAGTGTATTGAGGTCAAATCAACATAAAAATGCTAGCTACCAAGTCTACAGTTAAAGTAGGTTTCAGTGATATCAGTGAAAAGTTGAAGTCCTATGTAACTTTAATGAAGTTTAGATTGTCATTTTTGGTGGCTTTCTCTTCAGCTTTTGGTTATATGTTGGCAAGTCAGGGGCCCCTTGATCTAACAATACTTTTCATTCTTTGCCTGTCGGGCTTCCTGATCTCTGGCGCTTCTATCACCATCAACCAGATTATTGAAAAAGATCTTGATCGGTTGATGTCACGGACTAACAAAAGACCGCTTCCTACCGGAAAAGTTAGTGTACAGGAAGCAGTTCTCTTCGCAATACTGAATGCAGCAGCTGGAATCTTTTTGCTGATTCAATTTACCAATCTTCTTACTGCTGCTCTTTCTCTTTTATCATTAATTGCCTACAGCTTTATTTACACACCTTTGAAGAGGGTAGGGCCTATTGCAGTACTGGTTGGGGCTTTTCCCGGAGCATTACCTCCTTTGTTGGGATGGGTCGCAGCCACTGGTACCATTGGCTATGAAGCTTTGGTACTATTTGGTATTCAGTTTATCTGGCAGTTTCCTCACTTCTGGGCGATTGCCTGGGTAGCCGATGAAGACTATAAAAAGGCGGGCTTTAAACTGCTTCCTTCGGGAGGAGGAAAAGACCTTAAAACAGCTGTTCAAATTATGACATATGCTTTATTCCTGATACCACTGGGACTGCTTCCGCTTAAGTTTGGTATTACAGGAGTAGACTCTGCCATTGTAGCCACGGTATGTGGTGCATTGTTCCTGTTTCAAACTTTCAGACTGATGATAGACTGTAGTCGTAAGTCAGCCTTACAGATTATGTTTGGATCCTTTATATACTTACCAGTAGTGCAGATAGCTTTTCTACTGGATAAAATCTGATTGAGATGCAACCAAGAATAGATTTAGAAAACATAAGCTTACAATATGTAGAGGAGCCGAAGCAAACGCTTTCCATGCATCCGAAAAAGTTTGCTTTGTGGCTGTTCATTGTCACAGTAGTGATGATTTTCGCTGCATTGACTAGTGCCTACATAGTGCGTCAGTCCGAAGGCAACTGGCTAGATTTTGAGTTGCCCGTTACATTATATGTTACTTCTGGAATTATTTTCATGAGTAGTCTTAGCATGCACTGGGCCTATGTATCTGCCAAAAAAGATAACCTTAATAGCCTGAGAATCAGTATGGTAGTAACCACTATTTTAGGCCTTGCATTTTTAGTTGGTCAATATATGTCATGGCAGGATTTGGTTGCCATGGATGTGTATTTTGTGGGTAATCCGGCTGGCTCATTTATGTATGTACTGACAGGTTTGCATGGTGTCCACCTGGTCAGCGGGATAATTTTCATGCTGCTAGTGGTGATAAATGCGTTCAGATATAAGGTTCACTCAAAAAGTATGGACCAAATAGAAATGTGTGCAACTTATTGGCACTTTTTAGATGGACTTTGGCTCTATTTATTCCTATTTTTGCTCCTTAATCATTAATTCATAAGTATACAATGGCTACAACTACAACAAGAGTAGACGAGGTAAAGCAAAAAAGCGTCTGGAACGGTGGAGTTTCTCCCCTCAAGGCCAGTTATGGTAAGCTGATGATGTGGTTCTTCCTCTTATCTGATGCCTTTACTTTCTCAGCACTGCTGATTTCCTACGGACTTATCCGTTATTCTTATCCTGCTTTTACAGGTGATACGGCTAACTTTGAGTTTTCACAAAACTACTGGCCTATCCCAGAGAAAGTATTTGAAGCGGTACCTTTCCTGCATGGAGTCAACCTTCCACTGGTATTCGTAGGAATCATGACATTTATCCTTATCCTTAGTAGTGTAACCATGGTGCTTGCTGTTGAGGCAGGACACCGTATGGACAGGAAATCTGTTGTAAAATGGATGCTCTGGACAGTTATTGGGGGTATCGTTTTTCTTGGCTGTCAGGCATGGGAATGGTCCCACTTCATTCATGGTACAGATGAAGGAGGTTTAATGCCTGATGGTTCTGTTTTCTTTGGAGCTAACCTGATGCAAAATCAGTACGGGCCCCCGCTATTTGCCTCACTATTCTTTTTTATCACCGGATTTCACGGATTTCACGTATTTAGCGGTGTACTGTTAAATGTGATTATTTTCTATCAGTCAGCAGTAGGCACACTGGAACGCAGAGGTCATTACGAAATGGTTGAGAAAGTTGGCCTTTACTGGCACTTTGTGGATCTGGTATGGGTGTTTGTTTTTACATTTTTCTATTTGATATAATTTATAATTGTCATGGGAGAACTAGATGAAACCAGTACGGTAGCGTATCAACCTGAAGACAAAGCAAAAATTCGCAAACTGTGGAAGATTGCGCTGATTCTGGCAATAGTCACAGCAATAGAATTTGCTTTTGCTATTGTCTTACCGAGAGGTCCACTACTGTATTTTACCTTCATTGCGCTTACAATTGTCAAAGCGTTTTATATAGTAGCGGAATTTATGCACCTCAAAGGAGAGGTAAAAACAATGATCTGGTCAATCCTTATACCTCTGGTATTTGTTATTTGGCTGATTATAGCCCTCTTGGCTGAAGCATCCTCAATTGGTGCGCTGAAGTTTTAATGACTTTGCTATTAGTATGTTATTGTACATAAATCAGTAAATTGATTTAATGAATAAATTTTTAAAGGCCGGTATCCTGCTAGTTACTTTAGCGATACCGGTTTTTATTTGGTTGTTCCTGAAAAATTTTGGACAGAACCAGTTTGATCTGCCTGCTTATTATGTGGAAAGCATTCCAGAAATTAGTGGGTGTGATGACCTTAATGCACCTCATGTTATTCCTGATTTTTCTGCGCAAGGCTCCTTACCCAATGGTCTATCTTCGGCCCTGCTTACTGGTCAAATCTCAGTTTCTTATCTTTTGCCTGATAGCTGTGATGAAAGCTGTACAGTAGTATTGGAAGAACTGGCTAACCTGCAAACACTTTTTGCTGGTGAAGAGCAGTTCCAGATAGTAATATTTGCAGGGCCGACACACGAAATTTCTGATTTAGAAGAGATGCGTAAAAAGTATCTAGGGAATCCTGCCACATGGAAATTCGTTTCTATGAAGGAAGATTCATTTGACGCTCTGGCAAGATGCGGGTACTTGCTGTCTGAAGTAGCCTATCAACATGTACTGATTTTAAATGATGCCGAAAGACGCATTCGTGGGTATTACGCTGGTACTCAATCAGCAGAAGTAGACCGGCTAAAGGGTGAGCTCAAGATTTTGTTATACATGCAAGAATTAGCAGCTTATGATTAATACAGTTAATGAAAATCGTTACCTGACGGTTATTGGAATTCTTTCAGTAGTCATTCCATTGGCAGTAGCTTTGTTGTTGTTTTCTCCTACTAAGCTTGAAGTGGAAGGGGGCTGGGTTGATTTTCTGCCTCATTTAAATGGGATCATTAACAGCGCTACCTCTGTTGCGTTAGTCGCTGGCCTGCTGTTTATCAAGCAAAAAAAGATTAAATATCATAAAACTGCCATGCTGATTGCGTTTATACTGGGAGCTTTATTCCTGGTATCTTATGTAATCTACCACTCCAGTGCTGATTCAACTGTTTTTGGTGACATCAATGGCAATGGAGTTCTTGAAGAGACAGAAGCCAGCACAATTGGTAATCTGAGGGTCATATATTTGATTATACTTATCTCACACATCATACTTGCTGCCGTGGTTGTTCCTTTTGTGTTACTAGCTTTGTATTTTGCATTAAGTAACAAAATTGATAAGCACAGGAAAATCGTCCGATTTGCCTACCCTATATGGCTCTATGTCTCGGTGACCGGAGTAGTTGTTTACCTGATGATCAGTCAGTACTATCAGTAAATAGACCGGACTTTTCAGAACCGGAATAGGCATGAAACTGTTAGTTTACCAAAGTTATTGCTATGAAGAAATTAGTTGTTACCTTCATTCTCTCAATGGTCATGGGTATATCAGACCTATTAGCGCAGTGTTCCATGTGCCGTACGACTATTGAAAATAACGTCAGCGCAGGGGATACAGCGTTGGGTTCTGGCCTTAATCTTGGGATATTGTATCTTTTTGTCACACCTTACCTGGTTTTTGGCGTAATAGCTTTTTTTTGGTACAAGAAAAGTAGAGAGAATGCAAAAAAAGTCGCTCCTATCGGCTATTCTAAATAATAAATGCCCCCGCTGTAGAGAAGGGGATATTTATCAGTATAGTCTTGCTAAGAAACCTCAGAGTTTTACGGCTACCCATAAGACCTGCCCTCACTGTCAATTAATTTTTGAACGAGAGCCTGGTTTCTTTTTTGGGGCAATGTATGTTAGCTATGCGATGACCATGGGTGTCTTGCTCACGACTGCTTTCATCCTTTACAATTTCTTTAATGACCCTGAACTAATCGTCTATATCACTGCTGTACCTGCTATAGTGATACTATTACTGCCAGTGATTTTCCGCTACTCCCGTACGATATTCTTATATGGATTTGGTGGGGTAAGTTATGATGAGCAGTATGCGGGAGAAAGTGATAGTTAATAGTAAATTTTGTTGATTCTTCGGATTTTTTCATTTTCCTTACCAAAGTGCAGTTGAGTAGTTCTATGCTGTAGAAATCATTGGCTGCCTTCCGTAGTTCCTACTGTAATTCAGGCAGTTGCTGTTGATTCCATAAGAGCTAAATCAAGCACAGTATTTGATGCCATTCGTACAGGAAAATGAAATTGGATTATTCTTTATTTCAATCTTTTAAGATCAAAAAACTGTCCCTCTTTACAGCGATAGTATTGTTACTATTTGCTTTGATATTGAGGCTTTTTTTTATTGGTGGTTTTCGCAGCGAAGCCCAGTACCAAAGGGATATTACCAATAATCTGGAAAATGCGCTGGATATTGTCCTTAAAGAATCCGGCGAGATCAGGAAGAACATTAAGAAAGCATCATCTTTAGAATTCGTAAACCTCCAGTACCAAAGTACATATCCCTTCTATATTTTTGAAAAAGATAGCCTTATCTACTGGTCAGATTACCGCTACGTACCGGAATATCAGGCAGTAAAGGGTGATTACCAACTGGAATACCGTAGCCTGGACGGTGGTGACTTCGTGGTAAGGCAGGATACTGTCAGCTACCTAAATGAGAAACTTGAGATTTATATTTTACTTCCGGTTTATCAGGAGAACAAAATCAATAATAAATATATCAGCTCAGGCTATAACCCTGAAATATTTCCGCAGGGTGCTGTAGCGGTGAAGGCTGTTAAAGATTCGTTGCAGTCCTCACAACTTATCTATTACCAGGACCAGCCTATATTACAGGTGGAACTGAGTGAGCCGGCCAGGGGTTACCGAGAACATCAGGCGGCAAAGTCCTTTCAGACTTTGCTCTGCGTACTGATCTTTATATCCATCGGTCTGTTATTGTTCAATGTCTTTCGCTCAGTGCATTTACTGATCAGGGCTAATCATTTTGACCGGGCAATATTCCTGGTTATCTTCAGCCTTATCGTGCTTCGCTTTCTGATGCTGTACTTTGATTTTCCGTACAGTATCATGCCTATCAGGCTTTTTGACGGCAGATATTATGCTTCATCCAGCATTAATCCTTCATTAGGCGACCTGCTGCTGAACGCAGTCAGTTTACTGGCCATTATTGTCTATGTGTTTTTGTACTATCGCAAAATGGCCGTTTATCAAAGGGTGTTTAACTACAGGTCTCGCTCCAAAGCTATCATTTCTACCGTTCTGCTGCTCTTATCGGTCGGTGCTCTTTTCCTGCATTATTATACGATAAAGTCAATTTACTTTAATTCTCAATGGACACTGGACATTACTGATAACCTGGAGTTTTCGGGCATGAAAATCATAAGCTTATTGATATTTGTTATCAATACAGTCAGCTATTTTCTATTTGCCCATATGTCCTATCGGACATTCATTAGCCTCAGTGTGCAAACCCGGGCGAAATTAAAGTGGCTGCTGATCATCTCCATTGCACTCTGCGTTTCGGCTAGTTTACTCTGGGAAGCACCCCCTACTTCAATCATCATTATCAGCTTTGTGTATCTGGGTATTCTGTATAGCTTTCAGTTGCCTAAGTACCTGACCAGGATTAGCTATATTTCCTTTCTTTATTTATTTACCTGTGCACTCATCAGCGCTATTACCGGAGCCCTGGCAGCTTACGATATCAAGCAGATAGATACACTGGACAATAAACAGAAATTTGCTAACCAGCTTTTGGTAGACAATGATGTACTGGGGGAATACCTGCTCAATGAAATAGCGCAGAAAATCAAAGAGGATAAATTTATCAAAAATCGCCTGTACAATACCCTGGCTCCCAAAGATGTGATTCGCCAGAAAATCAACAGGATTTACCTCAGTAATTACTTTGACCGCTATGATATAGACATCCATTTGTTTAACAGTAAGGGTGTACCGCTGGAGAGTACTGGAATTCCTGAATATCAGCGCTTCGTGGAAATCACCGAGGATGAGCGTTTTGTGACTGAGTATGAGAATATATTTTTTATCAACCAGGTAAGTAACCTTCGAGTGGCAAAGGGTGCTCCCAAACGATACCTGGCCATGATAGACCTGGAAGACTATAATACGACAATCGGCTATATCATTGTAGACCTTTCACTCAAACGCTTCATTCCAAACCGGGTATACCCTGAGTTACTCATCGACAGGCGGTATTTACAGTCTTATCCCAGCAACGACTACGATTATGGTATATTCAATGCCAGTGGAGAACTTACTTACAGTACCGGCGACGAGCTTGCCTTTGCCAGCCTGAAGGATTATACCTTTGGTGAAAAAGTCAAAGGAGAAAAAGTGCTCAGCAGGGATGATTATGACTATCTGGTGGTTGAAGGCAAAGCAGATGAATACATCGTGATCGCATCAGAGGTGTATTCGCTGGTAAACGTTGTCTCTAATTTTTCTTTTCTTTTTCTACTATTAGTCCTGATCATCCTGATTTTATTGGGCGTTTATTCCATTTATTTTGCTTTCAAACAGGAGAATCTGAATTTTTCTACTAAAATACAGCTATACCTGAATGCTGCTTTTTTTATGCCATTGCTGGCCGTTAGTATTACCACCCTTAGTGTAATCAGCCGCTCTTATAGTGAGGAAGTTGACAGAGAATATTTGAGAAAAGCTGAGCAGATCGGTAATAATGTGATAGACGTACTGGAAAGTTATGAAAAGGGCGAAATCAACGAAGAAGCATTGGCCGGCACCCTTTCACAGGTAGCCAAATACGCAGAATCTGATGCGAATATATTTGACCCTTACGGTAAACTGGTGGCTACCAGCCAGCCGCTGATCTATGAAGACAGCCTGCTTTCAGCTTATATCAATCCACAAGCACTGGCAAATATCAAAGAACAGGAAAATAATAAGCTGGTGCTGGAAGAATCAGTAGGTAGTCTATCGTACAAATCCTCTTATATAGGACTGAAATCCGCCAACACCGGTGAACTGATGGGAATCATGAGTCTTCCGTTCTTTGAATCAAGGAGCCAACTGGAAGAACAGATCATCCAGGTGCTGACCAATATCATGAACATCTTCACTTTTGTGTTTATTGCTTTTCTGATCATTTCGTATCTGGCTTCAGTTTTACTTACTTATCCGCTCAAGTATATTACCCAGAAGATTCGCCGGACTTCGCTGGCAGACTATAACGAACCGCTCTCCTGGGACTCTGATGATGAGATTGGTCTGATGATAGGGGAATACAACAAAATGCTGGTAAAGCTGGAAGCCAGTAAGGCTGCCCTGGCCCGTAGTGAAAAAGAATCTGCCTGGAGAGAGATGGCCAAGCAGGTAGCGCATGAGATCAAAAATCCACTAACGCCGATGAAACTCAGTCTGCAGCATCTCAAAAGAAAACTGCAGTTTGAATTCAAAGCTGGTATGGGTGCTGTAGAGGTAGAAGCCATGAGCAAACCCTTTGATAACCTGCTGCACCAGATAGATACTTTGAGCGATATTGCCAGTTCTTTCTCTGACTTTGCCAAGATGCCAACGCCAAAAAGCGAGTATTTTAGTTTTGCTGAAATGCTGAAGAAAATAGTTGGTCTTTTTGAGGAGGAAGGTGGATTTATCCGCCTCAATATTGCTGAGGATAATTTTTTTATCGTCAGTGATGAACAGCTGATGGGCAGGATTGTCAGCAACCTGATTATTAATGCCCGGCAATCAATACCCAAAGGGCGTACCCCTAGAATAGACATTGAGTTACTGAAGGTTGGCAAAGACAAGCTTATCCTCAAAATCAGCGACAATGGCTCTGGTATTGCTAAAGAGATACAGCACAAAGTCTTCCTGCCTAATTTCAGTACCAAGTATGCCGGTTCAGGTATCGGCCTGGCAATCTCCAAAAGAGGAATTGAACATGCTGGCGGCAGAATAGCCTTTGATACAACCGAAGGCAAAGGGACCACCTTTTTAATTGAGCTGCCCCTGGCAATAGACACAAAGGTGCTAACGCAACAGGCATGAGTGTTTGCAGGTTTTTTTTTACCATTTTATTCGTCAGCATATCGCCTGCTTTGTTTGCGCAGCAGGCCTTAACTGCTCCGGAGAATGGCATGAAAAAACTACACCTGCAGCAGGTACCAGATTCATTACAGTTAGATAATCTTTCTTTACAGCCAAATTCCCTTATAATTTTCCAGGGACAGCAACAGCTTGATACTGCACATTACTCCTACGACTATACTACCTCCAGACTGTATTTTCATCAAAAAGCAACGCTTCAGGGCCCATTGGAAATCCGGTATCGGCTCCTGCCTTTTTCGCTTTCTGCGGTTCATGCGCACAAAACACTGGCTATCTATGATTCCACTGCCCTCTTCAAGGAGGCAGCACAGAGGAAACAGACTGCTTTTGGGCCGGGAGAAGAACTGTTTGCTACTCCCAAACTAAATAAGAGCGGTAGTATCAGCAGGGGGATTTCTGTTGGAAACCGGCGAGATGTCTTCATCAACTCATCTCTTAACCTGCAGATGGAGGGTGAGCTGTCTGACGATCTCCGGATCAGGGCTTCCATTACCGACCAGAATATACCAATACAGCCTGATGGAAACACCCAGCAGCTACAGGATTTTGACAATGTCCTGGTGGAGATTTATAACCAGCACCTTTCTCTTACTGCGGGGGACATCATTCTCCAGCAGGCTGGCAACAGCTGGGAGGGAAACCGCCGGCTGGGCAGTAATATCAGCAATACTGCCAGTACCCCTTATTTTCTCAGGTATCGCCGCAACGTGCAGGGTGCTATGTTTCGGTACAAACATCAGTTTTCCGCAAAATCCGGTAGCCAATCCCAGGCTGGATTTGCCCTGGCCAGAGGCAAATTTTCGTCCGTTAGCCTGTCGGTGGAGGAAGGGGTGCAGGGACCTTACCAGGTCAGGGCAGCACAGAACCAGGCGCTGGGCGGAGGAAGCGGGGCTACACTCGGTGCTTTCTTTATCATTGCCAATTCAGAGAAGGTATACCTGGATGGAGAACTCCTGGAAAGAGGCATGGACAATGACTATGTGATTGACTATAACCTGGGCGAAATCACCTTCACCAGCCGGGTGCTGCTGACCCGCTATTCAAGGGTGTATGTAGACTTTGAGTATGCCGACCGTAACTACAGCCGGAGTATTCTGACTGCTTCGCATAGCCATCAGTTTGAGAAAGTGCGCATTTACGGAAGTTTTTTTCGGGAAGGCGATAATCCAAATCAGGCACTGGGGTTTAGCCTCAGTGATGAGGAAAAATGGCTGATCAGCGAAGCAGGTGATTCCCGCGAAATGGCTTTTGTACCTGCCGTGGACTCCGCAAAATTTTATGATGATGTCTCGCTTCAGCCCAACCGCAATGCAGATGTGCCGGGAGTAGGTAATCTTTACCAGGTTTTTTACGACAGAAAAGATACCCTGATTAACGGGGAGGTTTACGAATACTACCAGTTTGCTGGCGACCAGGGAGACTTCAGGCTGGAGTTCAGCATGGTGGGAGAAGGAAATGGTAACTACATACTTTCGGGTACTGCTGTCAACAGCAAAGTCTACCAGTGGATACCTCCTCTGAACGGACAGCCCCGGGGAAGTTACGAACCGGTACGGCAGCTGGCTACACCCAAAAGTAGGCAGATGCTCCTGCTGGGAAGCGAACTATCACTGAGCAGTAAAGACCTGCTGACTACCGAAGTGGCCTTGTCCCAGAATGATCTGAATACCCTTTCGTCGCTTGATGCCGAGGATGATCGGGGGCAGGCAGTCATGCTCAGATACCAGGGGCTGGACAGGAGGATAGGCAAGAGTGATTACCAATGGAGTAGCAACGCTCTGTATGAGTACCGGCAGCGGCATTTTACCGACATTGATCCTTACCGCTCTGTTGAGTTTGAAAGAGACTGGTCGGTACAGGCTTACCAGCCCAATGACACCCTGGCGGCTACCGGAGATGACCATTTGCTAAGCGGAACAATCAATGTCAAAAAAGATCATTTAAATACCTTCAACTATCAGTGGATTGGCAGAAGCAGGAGGTTAGCGCTTCGGGGACAGCAGCATCGCTTGAATTTCCATAAGTCTGTTGGCCTGTTTCAGCTCAAGGGCGATGCTTTTCTGATGGACAGCGAACAGCAGCATAGTGTCTCCGACTGGAAACGATTTTCAGTAGAGGCTTATCTTAGAACAGATCGCCTGCAGCCCGGTTATCGCTATCGCCTGGACAAAAATCAACTCACACCGCTTTCGTCAGATTCTGTGCTTTTTACTGCTATGAATTTTGAAGAACACCTTTTTTATCTCAGAAGTGGTGATAGCCTGAGAGGGTCACTGCAGCTGGATTATAGCCTGAGAAAAGATTTCCTGCCCTATCAGGGGGCATTAGCAGGTAGTGACCATTCGGGAACCCTTACTGTGCGAGCTGATCTGCCTTTGGGTGAGCAGCATCAGCTGAATGTTCAACTGGCTTACCGGCAACAGCAACTGCTCAATGATTCCCTGTTTACCGAAAACTTCCGTGCACAGGATGCAGAAACCGAGACCCTGATGGGGCAACTGCAATGGTCGGCAGATATGGCCGGTGGCGCAATACGTTCCGATATGCACTACAGCCTGGCCAATGGGAGAGAACCCAGAAGGGAATTTCTGTATGTGCAGGTGCCGGTAGGAGAAGGCGCTTATACCTGGCGTGATGACAATCAGAACGGCATAGAGGAGTTAAGTGAGTTTTATGAAGCACGCTATTTTGACGAACGCAATTATATGCGGGTGTTTATTCCGGGCAACGATTACATCCTGGCTTATACCAATACCTTCAACTACCAGCTGAACATCCAGCCACCCATGGAATGGCTGGAAAAATCAGGCATCAGATCACTATTGGGAAGGTTTTCAACACTTACCTCCTGGAACCTCAGCAAACGGGTCAGTGATGAACGTATCGCGCAGCGATTGCTGCCCATGACTGATACCGAAGATACCCATCTGCTTTCGGTACGTGAGAACCTACGCTCCACACTTTTTTTTAACCGCCGGCAAGCAGATTATGGCGCCGATATTGGAATCAGGAAGGTCAGGCGGAAACAACTACTGCAGGGAGGCTTCGAAGAACGAAACCAGCAGGCCTTCCTTTTCAATATGCGGTGGAACCTGAACAAAACCTGGGGGCTGCGGTGGCAGAGTGAGAAGGGCGAAGAGGTACAGCTACTGGATCTCGGTAGCCAGGATGGAAGCAACGGCCGTAACTTCCACATTAACTATTTTACCCTTTGGCCCGAAATATCCTGGCAGCCCGGAATGAATGTCCGACTGGCTGGGAGGTATACCTACACCAACCGACAGAACCAGGCAGGGCAGCTCCGGGAGACAGGAGATGAAAGCTCATTGCAGCAGGTGGTCGGCTTGGATATGCGACTTAATAAGCTGATGAAACATAGCCTGAACGCCAGCCTGGAGTATGTGGACCTTCGCTACGATGGGGATGAAAACAGTCCGGTAGCCTACGAAATGCTGGATGGACTCAGACAGGGAGGTAATATCCGCTGGACCCTCAACTGGCAGCAGCAACTTATTGAGGGGCTTCAGCTTTCGGTCAATTATTTTGGCAGAAAACCCGAAAGCTCGCCAGCCATTCACTCAGGTAGTGTGATGGTGAGAGCATTATTTTAGATTGCCATCAGATTTGTAAGCCTGACAAAATTTAGCTTTTTTGTTCAGGCGTTTGCCGGTATACACCATCCTAACCTATAGTGCGAATCTTGAGATCACTTTCCATATACCTTCCGATACTGATACTGATTTGCGGCAGCTGTAATTTCAATGCTGAAACGGAATCCGGTAAACAGGCCAATGCCCTGGTCAACGAGACCAGCCCCTACCTTTTGCAGCACGCCTACAATCCGGTATCCTGGTTTCCCTGGAATGATACTGCCCTGCAAAAGGCAAGTGAAGAAGACAAACTGATGATTATCAGTATTGGATATGCCGCCTGCCACTGGTGCCATGTGATGGAAGAGGAGAGTTTTGAAGACAGTACCGTTGCAGCCATGATGAATCAATATTTTGTGTCGGTAAAAGTAGACAGGGAGGAACGGCCGGATATAGACCAGGTGTATATGGATGCCGCCATACTGGCTAATGGCCGGGGTGGCTGGCCCCTCAATGCTATCACCCTGCCGGATGGTCGCCCGGTCTTTGCCGGTTCCTACTACCCCCGTGACCAGTGGCTCAGGATCATCCGACAAATGGCAGAGCTTTACGAAAAGTCACCGGAAAGGCTGGAACTGGTGGCTGAGCAACTTACCAAAGGCATCAGGGCAGAGGCGTATCCTGCCTCTATGGGTCAGGAGGCATTATTTACAGAAAAACAGCTACAACAGTATTTCACTAACTGGCTACCTGAACTTGACTTTAAGTACGGAGGAAGCCGTGGGGCACCCAAATTTCCTGTCACTGCCAAAGAGCAGTTGCTGATGCAGTATTATTTTCATAGCGGAAATGACACTATCCTTCAGGCCCTTACCACCAGTCTTGATCAAATGGCCAAGGGTGGTATCTACGACCATCTGGCGGGAGGATTTGCCCGATATGCGACGGATGAGGCCTGGAAGGTGCCCCATTTTGAAAAAATGCTGTACGACAATGCGCAACTCATCAGCCTCTACAGTAATGCTTACCGGATGACCGGCAGGGAGTATTATCGGCAGGTGGTGCAGGAAACCCTGGCATTCGTGGAAGCGGAACTATACGATCCACAGGGGGTATATTTTTCTTCACTGGATGCTGATACAGAAGGCGAAGAAGGCAAATTCTACACCTGGACCAGGACCGAAGTAGAAGACGTACTGGGAAAGGATGCTGCATGGTTCATGCCTCTTTTCCATATCACCGAAGAGGGCAACTGGGAAGCCGGTAAAAATATTCTTTACCTGCAGGACTTGCCTGAGCCTGGTGCTATCAGTGAAGCAGCCGTGACTGAAGCAAAGAAAAAAATGCGCAATGCCAGAAATCTCAGGCCACGTCCCGCATTGGACGATAAGGTAATTACTGCCTGGAATGCGCTGATGCTGGAAGCACTGCTGGAGGCCAGTGTGGCCCTTGATGCACCGGAATTACTGGAAAAAGCCCTCACTACTGCTCATTTTCTGGATAAAACCATGCTGCAAAAAAATGGGCAGTTGTACCGTACTTATAAAAATGGAGAGGTCAGGATTCCGGCATTTCTGGATGACTACGCCCTGCTGATACGCGCCTACCTGCAGCTTTACCAACATACGCTGGACGAACAGTGGCTGGAGAAAGCCAGGTTGCTTACAACATTTGCGCTGGATCATTTTTACGATCCTGCTGAGCAGCTTTTTTTCTACACCTCGGACCTGCAGTCTTCGCTCATTGCCCGAAAGAAAGAAGTACAGGATAATGTAATTCCGTCATCAAATTCGGTCATGGCGCACAATCTCTTTATCCTTGGTAATCTTGATTTCCGCGATGATTACCTGGAAATCTCTGATCAGATGCTCCTCAAAATTGCCGCAGATATGCTGCAGTATCCTGCTTCCTACAGTTACTGGGCCAGCCTTTTTGTACAAAAGGTGTATCCTCCCTATGAGGTAGCCATCCTCGGGCACGACTATAGTGCCCAGTTGAGGAAGCTCCGCAAGCCTTATTTACCAAATGCCATTTACCTGGGGGGAGAAGATGAGGGGCAAATGCCATTATTGAAAAATAAACTGGTAAAAGGTAGCACTTTTATCTACGTTTGCCAGGATAAAATATGCCAGTTGCCGGTCCGGGAAGCAAACGCTGCCATCGCACAAATCAAGAAGTAGCAAAGCCGCATTTTTTTCCGAAAAAGTCTTTTTTGCTATTTTTTAGCCACTTTTTGCCCTTACTTTCTACAAATACATCCCATCAATCTACAAACGGGGTAACATCAGTCACCTGAGTCTGTTTATATATTAAGTAAGATTGATTAAACAAAAATTTTGTAGAAAACTAAACCTCATGCAAAGATATATATTCCATTTTTTAACATTAGTACTCACTTTTTTTATCAGCCTCCCCGTAATGGCGCAGGATAAATACCAGTTAAGCGGTATCGTCCTGGACCAGAAAACTGAAGAGCCTGTACCATTTGCCCAGGTGGCCTTGTATGAACCTGGGGATGACACGCCACTCACCGGAGGAATTTCTGATAGCGAGGGTAAATTTGTGCTCAAAGCTGCACCCGGATCCTATGAACTGGAGGTTATATTCGTAGGCTATCAGAATAAGTACATGGAAGAAATTGAGGTGGACGACGCGCCTCTCAGGCTAGGTGCCATCAATCTTACTCCGGGTACCAAAAGGCTGGATGAAGTAGTAGTGGAAAGTAACGAAATACGGCAACCAGTCACTACCGACATGGAAGGCCTGAATATCAGACCCGACCAGACGATCTCCAACGTTGGTGGTAGCCTGTTGGATGTACTGCGCAATACGCCCTCAGTTAGCGTAAGCCAGGATGGTACAGTAACTATCCGTGGAAGTAGTAATACCAATGTACTGATAGACGGAAGAAACTCTGTGTTGGCCTCTGACCTGGAACAGATACCCGCAAGTGCCGTGGAACAGCTGAAAATCGTCAATAATCCCAATGCTAAGTATGATGCTGAAGGTGCTGGAGGTGTCATCAATATTCAACTCAAAAGAGGGCAGGAAACAGGGACAAATGGTAAGGCAGAAGTAACCGTAGGTACACGCTACCGCCTGAATACCAATCTCAGGTTAAGCCACAAAACCGACAAATTTAATGTATACGGTGGCTATAGCTACCGCAGGTGGCCGGGCATAGGATACTCACGGACTACCCGCCTAACTTTTGATGATAATGAGCGGCTGGAACAGTTCAACGACCGTGAAAGAAATGACAATGAACACACAGTCAATATTGGTGGAGACTATTTCCTGGGCAAAAATAAGTTCAGTTATGAGGGTGCCTTCAACATTGAAACTGAATCTGATTTTGAAAATAACTTCACCCAGGTTTTTGGCATAGAAACGAATGACATTCTGCTGCAGTACAACCGTCAGAACCGTGAAACAGAAGAAAACTATTCGCTGGATAATGCATTGATTTACGAGCGAATGTTTGATAATAAAGACAAAGAATTTCGTGCTGTGGTAAGTCATTCGTATCGCGATCAGTTAGAAATGCAGAATATTGACGTTTACTCGGGTACTATTGATCCGGAAAACGAAGATCCTACCGGTAATGAAAGGTCAGATACTGATGAATTCAGACAGACCACCATCGTGCAGGCAGATTATGTGCAGCCGCTGGGACCGGGCAAACTGGAAGCCGGTTATAAGTCTACTTTCCGTTCTTTTGACAATGACTACCTGTACGAAGTACTTGATCAGTCTTCCGGCGAATGGATCAATCAGGAGGGAGTAAGCAACCGCTTCAAATACCAGGACCAGATACATGCTGCCTATGCCATTTATTCTCATAGTTTTGAGCAGTTTGACATATCTGCAGGCGCCAGGCTGGAGCAGACATTTGTGGATACCAGACTCTACAACACCGGAGAGGAAAACGAACAAAGCTATCTGAACCTGTTCCCCAGTATGCAGGCACTTTACCGTATTGGCGACCAGAACAAGCTGAAGTTTACCTACAGCCGCAGGATAGACCGTCCGGGTGGATGGAGACTGAATCCTTTTCCTGACATCGCTGACTCACTGAACGTTCGCCAGGGGAACCCTAACCTTCAGCCGGAGTTTATTCACTCCCTTGAATTTGGCCATATGCTGAGTTTCAACCGGGCGGATATTACCTCCAATGTCTTCTTCCGTCATGTAGACGGTCAGGTAGATTACATTGTCAGGATTGAAGATGGTATCTCTTATCGTCAGCCAACCAACCTCAATACCAGTATGACTTACGGATTTGAGCTGATTGGTACAGCCCAGCTGACAGAATGGTGGAGTATGAATGCCAGCTATTCTGTTTTCCGTACTGAGGTAGATGGTACCAACCTTGACGCTGACTTTACCAATTCCGGGTATTCCTGGAATACCAAGCTGACTACCGATATCAACCTGCCGTATGATGTGGATTTTCAGCTGACAGGTAACTACACTGCCCCTGAAGTAGAAGCACAGGGGAGAGATCTCGCCCGTTATTATGTAGACGTGAGCCTCCAGCGTAAGCTTTTTAATGACAAAGCCAACCTGAGCCTTACCTACCGTGACATTTTTGACACACGGAACTTTAGAGGGGAGAACTTCGGAGAAAACTTCTCACAGAGCTTTGAGTACAAAAGAGAATCCCGCATACTGCTGGTAAGCCTGGGATATAACTTCTAGAATCACCTTACCTTATTACTCACTTTTCAGTTATCAGCCTGGTCGCATCAATTGTGGTCGGGCTTTTTTTGTTCCTTATCAGTAGCTAAGGAATTGATATTGTGGGTTATACGCAGTAGCATTAACTCAATCAGGAATAAATTATCAGGAAAGGAAGCTGAGCATAAAGTCACAGAGTTTGGTTTTTTTACTGCTAGGTAAAAACCCATCGCTGAAAATTTTGGAAAAATTAACTAAATAAGATGTACCAACACGCATATTTTTTTTCGTTAAGCAAATTATACTTTTTCAATAGGAAATTTTGCTGCTTATCCAAATTATTGCTGAATAAGCCTTGTGCGGTGCTTTTTTTTCATCTCTGGAAGTACAGTGATGATACAAAACATTAAAATAATACGGGCAAGATCAAAACAATTTTTAAAAAATAAACGTATTTAAAGTGTTAATTTTGAGTTTTTTATTATATATTCTTTCTAAGAAAAGCATCATAATAATTATTTTTTAATCGAGGATTTACATTTTTTGCTTTCATTTTCAGTACAGCATCCCGGTTTTTTGTACTTATTGGTGAAAATTGTCTTCAATGTATGTTAGTATAATTAGATTTTTATGAACAGAATAATCAACAGCTTAGCCGTAGCAGAATACAACAAAACTTTAGATGCAGTAGAAGTAAACTTCAACGGATCAGGCCTTGCACAGCTTTATCATGATACCATGGATATCGCCATGAATATCTCACTGATTCACCTCACCAATCACTGGCTTTTTATCAAAGATACTTTCCAGGATATCAGCCATGCTGCCTTTCTTACTTTTGTCAAGAGGTGGTCAAGAAAAGCAAGTACCTTACATTATGAACATGGGTCTGAAGGACTTTGTAAAGTAGCCCTATTTACCACGCCAGAGTCTTATCTCTACCTGATGGCCGAACATGATTGGCTGCAGGATTCACAGCAGTTTTTCCCCCACTTGCTTCTACAGACATTCACCAGTGAGCAGCAGGCACGAGAATTTTTGAACAAAGGCCATGCAAATGGCGTATTGGTATAAACGACTAAGTTTTATTTTTTTATTTTTGGTACACGTACTAAATAATTACTTTTTTTCATCTGATTTTATAATTTTGAGTCGATATGGAAACTCTAACAAAAAATAAGAATCCTTCACGACAGTGGCAAAAGCGCATGAAGGAGTGGAAAAGCCAGGTAGAAGAGCTGCAGTTGTTCCACGAAGAAGTAAGTGCATACCTCAAGCAGGTATATCGGGATAAAGATGCAGAAAAGCATGAGCAGGATGTCAAAGACAAAGACTAAATACCTTGTTGCTGGCTGATAAATTCAGCATACCAGCGGGCAGATTTTTTAATCGTTCTTTTCTGACTCTTGAAATCAATATGTACTAACCCGAAAGTGGGCCGATAGCCTTCGGCCCATTCAAAATTGTCAGTGAGCGTCCATACAAAATATCCCTCCAACGGCACCCCTTCCTCCTTAGCTCTCAGACATTGCCCGATGTACCTTTTCAGGAAATCAATTCTTTTATCATCATTAATCTGTCCATTTACCAACTCATCGGTAAAGGCTGCGCCATTTTCGGTGATAAGTATTCTCTTTGGCCGGTATTGCGTGTGAAACTTCTTCAGAATATGGTAAATGGCCTCCGGGTAGACCTCCCAGTTCATCAGCGTTGTCGGAACGGACCTTTTTTCAGCACCCACTGGTTTGGCATACAGGTAGGGCATCAGCCATGAGTGCCGGATAATTTCCCGGGTATAATTCTGTAGTCCGATAAAATCAAAATCAAAAAGTAATTTTTCTTCATCTCCTGCCTGATGGTATTTTTCAATTTTTTTCAGGGCCGGGAGTGAATCCACCGGATAGCCCATGCCGAGTGAGGGCTCGATAAACAGGCGGTTAAGCAGGGCGTCCACTCTTTCGGCTGCTTTATGGTGACGGCTGTGGTTTTTGTAGGGTTCTATGTGGCTGCACGAAAAAGTAGTGCCGATACTGGCATCAGGGCAGTTTTGCCTGATCACACGCCCGCCTTCGGCCTGGCAGAGGGCCGCATGATGGACAGCCGGCAAAAAATTCTTCATGCCCCTTTTGCCGGGAGCATGAATTCCCAGAAAATAGCCTCCTCCGGTAAATACCACCGGTTCGTTGAGTACCATCCAGTGTTTCACCCGATCCCCCAGTTGCCGGCTGATGAGGTCGGCAAACTCAGCAAACCAGTCAACGATCTGCCGGTTGGTCCAGCCCCCTTTCTGACTAAGCGCCAGGGGGAGGTCCCAGTGGTAAAGCGTAAGCCAGGGGGTAACGCCCATTTCCAGGCAGTAATCCGCAAGCCGTTTATAAAAGTCAAGGCCTGGCTGGTTGACTCTGCCGATGCCTTCCGGAAGTACCCTCGACCAGGCTACGGAAAAACGAAAATTAGGAATGCCCAACTGTCTGAGGATCGCAATGTCCTCAGGATATCGGTGGTAAAAGTCACAGGCGGTTTTGGCATGCTGATTTTTGTAAATTTTTCCTTTTCTGGCAGTAAATTCATCCCAGATAGAAGGCCCCTTACCATCAAGATCCGCTGCGCCCTCGGTCTGGAAGGCGGCCGCAGATACACCCCAGTGAAATGAAGCCCCAATGTCTTTTTGCTGCAAACTGTCGTGCTTTAGGATTGAGGCTGATAATGTAAATGCTTGCTAAGGAGCATGTTAATGATTTCTTCGGTAATGTCGGGATAATCAATTTCCTTTGAATTTCCTCCGTTTACCCAATCTTCTATTTTTGGGATCTGCTTTCTTTTCAGGTTTTTCAGTACGCCAACGCCCAGGCTTTCCAGCGCTGCGGCATTGCAATGCTGTTCAAACTGGTTTTTCATCGGGATGACCATCAGTTTCTTGTTGAGGTAAAGCGCTTCAGCGGGCGTCTCAAAACCAGCACCGCAGAGAACCCCCTCACAACCGGTGAAGCTCTTGATAAAGCTTTCATTATTGACCGGCTTTACCCGGATATTTTTCACCTTATACTTCTTTTTGGTGTGTTTTGAAAAAACGTGCCATTTTACCCCATCAATTTTTTTGAGTCGGCTGATCAGCTTTTCATCATCATAAGCGGGCAGGTATACCGTATAGTGGCCTTTGTTCTTTACTTCAGCCTGACGGATCTCCTGGCGTATGACAGGCGTAAAAATATTTTTGTCAAAGGCAGCGAAATGAAAACCGTAGCGCTCAGGAGCAGGTGCATAACGCTGCAGTATCAGTTTGCCGAATGCATCAGTCTTGCGGGGCTTGGGAGATAATGGGGCAAGGATAGCACACTGATGGCTCAGGCTGACACAGGGCCTTTTTTTCAGATGTGCAGCCCAGGCCGATACCGGCTCAAAATCGTTGATGATCAGGTCGTACTGCTCAATGGGCAACTGTCGGATATCCTGCCAGAGTTTTCGGGTGTTGGTTTTCCGGTATGTTTCCAGCAGGTCCACCCCTCCGGATTTGCCAAAGATGAATCCCATACCCTGCAACTGGTACTTGATGGGATAGGGGAGCGTCACATCCGCCTGTGTACCACTCACCAGCAGGTCCAGTTCAGCTTTTTGCTGCAGGAGGGGTACAATATCACGGGCCCTGCTCAGGTGGCCATTGCCGGTGCCCTGTATGGCATAAAGTACTTTCATGCTTTTTTGAGTTGAAATTCCGCTAGCATATTGCTGTAGAGCACCGACATATCCATACTGACATCTTCCTCCTCACTGGTCTCATTGCGGAGCTTTTCGTCAGCCTGGTATCGATAGAGGGTCCATCGGCCTTTTTTATACTCAAGGGCGCTCAGGTTTTCTACCCAGTCGCCGCTGTTGAGGTAAGTCACGCTGCCCTGGTCGTTGCTGATCTGTTTGATTTCCGGGTTGTGGATATGGCCGCAGATCACGTAGTCATACTGGTTGGATATGGCAATGTCAGCAGCTGTATGCTCAAAGTCATCAATAAACTTGACCGCACTTTTGACGCTGTTCTTGATCCTTTTGCTGAATGACACTTTGCCACGCCCCAGTTTTTCAGAAATGAAGTTGACCATCGCATTGAGGATGATCAGGCTGTCATACCCAATCGCCCCCAGTTTGGCCAGCCACTTGGAGTGCTTCATGGTGATGTCAAATACATCACCGTGAAAAATCCAGGCCTTTTTACCGTCCAGTTCCAGCACTACTTTGTTGACGATCCTGATCGTACCCATGGTGAAGCCTTCAAATTTCCGCAACATCTCGTCATGGTTGCCGGTGACATAGTACACTTCTACCCCTTTGGCGGCCATACTGAAAATCTGTTTGATAATCTTCATGTGGGCAGTAGGAAAATATCGCTTGCTGAACTGCCAGATGTCAATAATATCTCCATTCAGGATCAATGTTCTGGGCTGAATGCTTTTGAGGTAGCGATGCAGCTCCTTGGCATTGCATCCGTAAGTACCGAGGTGGACGTCAGAAATAATGGCTACATCCAGTTGTCTTTTCTTTTTGGACATACAAGTGCTGTTGATGGGATAAGAATGATGACACGAAAGCTGAAAACCGAATCCAAACCTGAAACTCGCTCTGCGGAATAAAGAAGGGTAGGGGGTGTAAGAAGGATGCCGGCAGTCTGCCGCAAGCTGAAGGGTAAATAGCAGTATTTTCTTCTTCCTGCAATATAGGGCATCAGTGATGCGTCTTTGGTTATGCAAAGGAAAGGATAATCAGGCAATAACAGGTTACTGGAGTTTTATGCTATTGTTACCTGCGGATGAAGATTTGGCGTTGAAATACCGTCTGCTTAACATTTATTTAACCGGAGCCAGCACCTGCAGGCTCTCCGCCCTTATTTTGACTTCAATCCGGGTATCGTGGTTCAGAAATTCTCCGTCAATGTGGACGGGAGCTGCTTCCGGATTGTGCAGCGTTATTGCCGGTGTCTTCACTATTTTCACATAGGGTGACCGATGCAGGTTTCGGAAAAGGGCCATCATCGTGAAAGCGGGTAGGTACATGGGCGGAAAAGGCTTGACCAGTACCACATCCAGCAGGCCGTCGGTGGTACTGGCCTGCGGGGCAATGATGGCGTTATTACCGTACTGGGTGGTATTGGCAAAGGCTATCAGGAAAAATTCTCCTTCTACCTCTTTATTGTCATAAATGTAGCTGAACTTCTTGGCTTTGTAGGTCTGCAGTTCTTCCATGATGCAGCGGGCGTAGGTGATGTAACCCCTTTTCAGTTGTTCGGCGAAAATCTTGCTGATCTGACCATCAAACCCCACTCCTGACACATTAAAGAAGGGCTTTTGATTCAGCAGCCCGGTATCCATGCTTTGCTTTTTGCTTTGGTTCAGCTGCTGTATAGCCCTGGACGACTGCATAGAGATTTCCAGGTGCCGGGCAAAACCGTTTCCTGAGCCCAGTGGGATAACGCCCAGCGCGGTGGGCTTATCAATCAGTCCTCCGGCGACTTCATTGACCGTTCCATCACCGCCTACGGCTACCATGACATCAAAATCAGCATATTGCTCAGAAGCCAGCTCAAAGGCGTGGCCGGCATAATCAGTCACAATCAGGTCATCATCAAAACGGCTGCGATCCAGGTGCTTATTGATCAGATCAGGTATTTCTTTTTGTTTTCCAAGTCCGGAGATGGGATTTACGATAAACAGACAACGCTCCTTGTGCATATATATAAGTATCAGTGGGGACAAAACAACTTTTCTGCTCGTAGCTGTTTTGTAATTTTACAGGATGAAAACCTTTGATGTCTTTGTATACGGTACTTTACGCAAAGGGGGTACCAATGAGCACTATCTCAAAAATTCTTGCTGCCTCCGGCAAGAGATCCGGATCAGTGGTTTTTGTCTTTATGACTATCAGCAGAGTTATCCATTCATGCTGGAAGCCGGAGCAGTAGAAAGTGTAAAGGGAGAAGTATACAGGGTCAGTGAGCAGCAACTTGATCAGCTGAACATACTGGAAGACGTAGAAAACCGACTTTACCGCCTGGTATTTCTGGAGCAGTGTCAGGCTTTTACGTATCTGAAATACGACCGTAATATTGAGGGGCTGAATAAAATTCCCGGGGGTGACTGGATCAGTTACGTACGGGAAAGGATGATGTAACGGCAAACTTCCTATATGCCAGAAGAAAACCGGTGATTAATCGGGGCGGTACCCTTACCAAATCCATTCATGAGCCGGAATTTTCGCTGTTCTAGACTCCCGAATTTTTCTTCATTGATGACTTTTTTCCACACATGTTGTGGAATTTAATGCCTTTCCTCATGAGTGAAATTAACCATTAAGTAGAGACTGTTATGCTCAATTCATACTGTTTTTTTTAAATCAGACCATTATATTGTATTTTAAGGAGTAGTTTTAGGGACGGAAAACCAAACTTTCTATCAGACCATGAGGTTTATTTCCTGCATAACCACTACTTTTTCCGAGGGCATTTTTTTGTTCGGTTCACTTTTTGAAATTGCTAATCATTAACAAGATTCTGCCCGCAATGAGTAGTTGTAGATAATGGAAGGAAAAAAAATTCTTATACTGGATGATGAAAAAGAAATATGCTTTCTGCTGTCAGCCCTGCTGAAGCAAATGGGGTATATCACTGACCAGGCGTTTACCATTGAAGAAGCGTTAGGGAAATTTCAGGTAGATGCATTTGATCTGGTTTTCCTGGATCTGAATCTGCCTGACGGCCTGGGGTATCATTTGGTTCCAAAAATCAAAGAACACAACGATCAGTCAAAAATCATTATGATCAGTGCCCACGATGGAATGCTCAAACAAATAGAGGCAGAAATTAACGGGATTGATTTTTTTATAGATAAGCCATTCAACCGAGAAAAAATTAGCGAAGCCTTAAAAAAGTTGAATATGATGGAAAAAAAATCAAAAAGATAGGATATGTTACCGGGCACTGTACTGTTGTTTAAAACTTCATCAGCAGTTGCCGTCAAATGGAAGTTTTCATTTATTAAAAAATCACACAATTACCTATATCCTGTTCAATGACCAAAAAAATACTCATTGTAGATGACGATCAGGACATTTGTCTCTTGCTGGATAAGTTTCTCAGCAAAAAAGGTTATGAGACAAGCACCGCTCAGAATGGAGCTAGTGCTACTGAGATACTAAAAAAAGATAAATACGATCTGGTTTTATGCGATTTCAAACTGCCTGACCTCAACGGGCTGGAACTGATACAAAAAATTAAAGTAATAAACCCGGAAGCAGCCCTCCTGCTGATTACCGGTTATTCCGACGTTAAAGTAGCGGTAAAAGCAATCAAACTGGGAGCCTATGATTATGTGACCAAACCTCTATACCCGGACGAAATACTGATTACCATAGAGAAAGCTTTAGCCAGTAAACAAAAGCAGAAACAGCCCAGTAAATCCGGTAAAAAGAAACGCTTCATCATTGGAGAAAGCCTGCAAGCTCAGCAGGTCATGAAGCACATCCGCCTGATTGCTCCCACCGATATGTCGGTGATCATACAAGGTGAAACCGGTACCGGAAAAGAATTTGTAGCCAACGAAATCCACGACCACAGCAAGCGCAAGCCACAACCTTTTGTAGCGATAGACTGCGGAGCCTTGCCCAAAGACCTGGCAGGCAGCGAGCTTTTCGGACATGTCAAAGGGGCTTTTACCGGAGCGCTGAATGATAAGGAAGGAAGCTTTGAATCGGCCAACGGAGGTACGCTCTTCCTGGATGAGATTGGCAACCTCTCTTACGAAAACCAGGTCAAACTGCTGCGAGTAATACAGGAACGCAAGATCAAAAGAATCGGCGGCACCAAAGATATTCCCATTGATGTACGCATCATCGTGGCTACTAACGAAAACCTGGGCGATGCTGTCAAAAATGGCACTTTCCGCGAGGATTTATACCACCGCTTCAATGAATTCAAAATTCATCTCTCACCGCTGCGGGAAAGAAAAAGTGATATCAAGGTATTTGCCCGCTACTTCTTAGACAATGCCAACACCGAACTGAACAAGCAGGTGAAAGATTTTGACCCTGAAGTACTGGCCAAAATGAAAGATTATTACTGGCATGGTAACCTGCGGGAACTGTACAATGTAGTGAAGAGATCAGTGCTGCTCGCCCAGTCCGATACGGTGACGCTTGAGTGTCTGCCGGAGGAGATTAAATCTCCGGTTTATTTTGAACAATCTGAACCCCAGGCAGTAGAGTCGCAGGAAGACGCCTCCAACCTTAAGTCTGTCTCCAAGATAGCCGAGCGAGATGCCATCATCAGCGTACTGGAAAAAACAGGCTACAATAAAACCAAGGCCGCGGATGTGCTGAAAATAGATCGTAAGACGCTTTACAATAAAATGAAATCCTATAACATAGATTTATAAACGCAGTCAGCCTGATTTTTTTGACGCTTCTACATGAACAGCAATTTTTCATATACGCCCTCACTCATTGAAACCATACTGGATAATACCGAGGACGGTATTATCCTTTTTTCTCCATATCGCAATCATGAGGGGCAAATAACAGACCTCAGGTATCTTTTTATCAACCATGCTGGTGAAAAGATTATTGGGAAAAAAAGAGAAGACATTATCGGCAAAGGTTTGCTGGAAGTTTTTCCGGATCATTCCAGTACCGGCTTATTCCGGGCTTACCGGAATGTGCTGGAAAGCGGAGATGCTCTTAAAACTGAGCGCTATTACGCTGATGACGGTTTTAGCAACTGGTTTAAGATATCAGCTATCCGTATGGACGAAAAACTGCTCGTCAACTTTAACGATATCACTGATTACAAAAAGATGATTGCGCAGAAAGCGCGCAATGAGAATCTTTATCGTACACTTATCCGAAGCCTGCCGCATGCAGATGTGGCCCTCATTGCCAAGGATATGCAGGTAATGCTGGTAGACGGGCGTCCTCTCAGGGCTTTTTCTTTTGACAAGACACTGGTAGAACAGGAAATTTTAAATAAGCAACTACCATCTGAGGTATTTAGTAAGTTGCTGCCTATCCTCAAAGCATGCCTGGAAGGTAAAGGCCGCAGGCTGGAGATGGAAATGGCCGGTAATCTTTTCAGGCTGAGCTTTCTGCCGGTAAGAGATGAAAACAGCGTCATCTTTTGTGTACTGCTGGTTTCGGAGGATATCGGCATCTTCAATTCTAAAAAGAACGACCTGCGGAATAAAATCTATGAACTGGAAAGCGCCAACCAGAGTCTGGAGCAGTTTGCTTACGTAGCTTCTCACGACCTGCAGGAACCTCTCCGTAAGATACGCGCATTTGGCGACCGCCTGCAGTCCAAGTACCGGGATGTACTGGACGAAAGCGCACAGGACTACATAGACCGAATGCAGAATGCCGCCCAGAGGATGCAGAAGCTCATTGATGACCTTTTAAAATACTCCAGGGTTGGCCGTATCCAGGAATCCTATCGTACGGTTGATATGAACGACATTCTGCAAAATGTACTGATGGACCTGGAGGAAGCTATAGAGGAAAGTAAGGCAGAAGTAAGCGTGGGTGATCTTCCCAGTCTGAAAATAGACCCGGGGCTGATGCAGCAGCTTTTTTTGAACCTGATTAGTAATGCCATTAAATTCAGAAAAGAAGGCATTCCACCTAAAATTATTGTCAAAGTAGAGGAGGTACAGAAAGATACCACCACTGATACTAACCAGGCATTTTATCGATTCTATGTCAAAGACAACGGTATCGGCTTCGATGAAAAGTACCTGGATAAGATATTCAATATTTTTCAGCGGCTTCACGGACGACATGAATATGCCGGTACCGGAATAGGCCTGGCCATTTGCCGAAAAATTGCCGAGAACCATGGCGGGAGTATTTTTGCAAGCAGCTCCCCCGGAAATGGCGCAACTTTTATGGTGGATCTGCCGAAAACTCAAGACTTAATTACTTCATGAAAACGAATTCAACCAAGACAATTACCATCCTGATGGCCGATGATGACCCGGATGACAGAATGCTGACCAAAGAGGCTCTGATGGAGAATAAACTGGCCAACGACCTGCACTTTGTAGTGGATGGCGAGGACCTGATGGATTACCTTAAGCAGAGAGGGCAGTACTCAAAAGAGAACGCTCCCCGTCCCGGCCTAATCTTACTGGACCTGAATATGCCCAAGAAAGACGGCAGGGAAGCCCTTACTGAAATTAAAGCAGACCCTGAACTAAGGCGAATCCCCATTATCGTACTTACTACATCCAAAGCGGAAGAAGATATCATTAAGAGTTATGACCTGGGTATCAGTTCATTTATCTCCAAGCCGGTTACTTTTGATGACCTGGTAGAGGTAGCCAAAGCAATTGGCAACTACTGGTTTGGTATCGTAGTTTTACCTGACAACAAATCAGAATAACAAGCAGCAATGGTTGATGAGAGGGTTGAGATATTGGTAGTAGATGATGATGAGGATGATTTTGTCATTGTTAAAGATCTTCTGTCGGATATCAGCGAAAGCAGGTTTTCGGTCAGGTGGGAACCGGATTATGAGAAGGCCCGTGATTATATACATCAGCAGTGTTTTGATATCTACCTGATTGACTACCGCCTGGGGAAAATGAATGGTCTGGACCTGCTCCGGGATGCGGTAGCCATCAACCGGCGCAAGCCCGTCATCATGCTTACCGGTCAGGGAGAGCCTGAGGTAGACCTGGAAGCCATGCAACTGGGAGCGGCAGATTACCTTGTAAAAGACAGGATAGACGCCCAGAGCATTGAGCGTAGCATACGTTATGCGCTGAGCAATGCGCAGGCCATGTACAAGCTCTATGAGCAGGAAAATAAATACAGGGCCCTTTTTGAACAGTCACTCAACGCCATTTTTATCATCAACCAGGAATTTCATTTTGCAGATGTCAACCCGGCGATGGTTGAGCTTTTTGGCTATGGTTTCAAGGAACTAATCGACCACGAACTGTCCAGCCTATTCAGTATAAACGATGAGTATGAAATGCTGAAGCAACGGCTTCAGGCAGAAGGCCATGTGCGTAACATGGAGGTGCTGTTCAGCAGTAAAGAGGGGATAGAATTTATCTGCAATCTCTCCATCACCAGGATATTTGGCGGCCACAAGAAAGTAGAGGGCTACCAGGGAATTATTGAGGATATTTCTGAGAGAAAAAAGGTACAGCAGGAACTGATACAACTGGAGAAACTGATCATGACGGGGAATATCGCGCGCAGTATTGCGCATGAAGTGAGGAATCCTCTGACCAATATCAACCTGGCGATAGAGCAGTTTAGTGCTGACCTGGACGAAGATACGCTGGAAGTTTACCTGGACATCATCAAGCGAAATACCAAGCGGATCAACCAACTGATCACGGAAATGCTAAAATCGTCCAAGCCTTCCCAGTTAAACCTTGAACCCGAAAGTCTGAACCAGGTAATTGAAAAATCGCTTAAGCTGGCGGAGGACCGTATCAGGCTTCGCGAAATCAGGGTAGACAAACAGTATGACCATGACATGCCGCTTATTGCTATGGACAAGGAAAAGCTTTCTATGGCGCTACTGAACGTGATCAATAACGCCATAGAAGCGGTGGAAGCGCGTAAAGGGATACTGACTGTACAGACCAGCAGGCAGGGCACTCATCAGGTACTGAAGATCAGCGACAACGGCCCCGGTATCAGTGCCGAAGACCTCAACAAGCTCTTTGACGCATTCCATACCGGTAAAAAAGGAGGTATGGGCCTGGGGCTGACCTTTACCCAGAACATTGTCAACAGTCACGGAGCCAAAATTTCTGTAGACAGCAGCCCGGAGCAGGGCAGCAGCTTTACCATCACTTTTACGGAGGAGTAGCCTAATACTTCATGAGCAGGTTAAGCATGTCCCGGTCCAGCTTGTGACCGTACCAGTCTTCATAGGCAATATCCTCCCTGCCGGAGTCCAGTAACCCGAACGAACCGCTGAATTCCCAGATACCGTAGCCAATACCATGGCTGGTCAGTATGTCCAGCACATCCTCAAACCAGGCCAGAAACACTTTGTGAGGCGTTTTATTCCAGCAGCCACATTCCCCGCAATGCACGCCAACGCCCTGTTCTACCAGGGCTATCCAGGGCGCGTAAAATTCTTCCAGCATCTTTCTTTCCAGCACCATAGGCCTGTATACCGCTTCTCCGCTGATACTGTCGGTCTGCAGCATCTGGATGGTGCCCGGCCATTTTGGTTCAGGCAGGCTATCCGGGTCTTTGTTTGCCCAGGGTGCTTTATAATGAGAAATGATACCCGGATAGTAGCCCCGGCAGCTCTGCGCAATGTTCAGATCAGTAATTTCAGGGATAACATTTTTGCCTACATCATTACCATCTGCGATGACCAAATGATCCGGGTTAGCACTGCGTATCGTATCGCTGGCTGCTTTGGCAAGCTTACGGTAGAGGTGGCCCGGCACCGTACTCCTGCGGGAGTGCTGATCATTCATATCTTCCCGCATGCTTGGCTCATTGACCAGGTCAAAGCTGATCTTGTCTGAAGAAATATTTTTGTAGCGTTGGGCCCACATATTCCAGTGATGGCAGAAGGCATCCAGTGCTTCCTGGTCTGTCCAGAGATTATAGGGTTCATGAAATCCGGCATTGACACAGTAGCCGGGTGCCCGGTGCAAGTTCAGGCTCACGTGCAGCCCGTACTTATGAGCCATGTCTACCAGTTTGTCTATCCTGTCTACCATCGCCTCATCAAACTGATACACCTCATCAGGTCTGATATTACGGCTTCTGTCAAATTTCAGATAATAGGGATAGGCCATGGGAATACGGACAAAATCAAACCCCCAGTCAGACATCCAGCGAAAATAATCCTCTTTGGTTGAAGGCCGGGACCGGGAAGGATCGGGAGAAAAAAAGTCCAGCAGGTTAAAGCCTCGCCAGCGAGGTATTACATTCCGGGGCAGGTTGTTAGCTGTTGCTGCCATAGCACTACCCCCCAATCCCAGGGCCAGCGCTAAGCTACCCGACTTCTTGATAAAATCACGACGGCCGTGGTCGGGGTTATTGTTTTCTTCCATCAGTATAGGTTGTTAAATTTGGTTAACAATTTACTGATTTCGTCAGAACCAGGCTACCATCAGCCGAAATTCTTCCCAACTAAGCCGGTACTAAGGGTTTACCCGATTAGGATAGCAGGAGGTAGTTTGACCTTGCAACTCCAAGGGTTTGAATATATGCTTTGGCACAAAGCCTGGGAAAAATCATGCTTTGGCTTTTGCCGTTTTGCAAAGCCAGCGAGCATAAGTTTATCTACGAATATGCATAATCCGGTCAGTACTCAAAGCCCTTTTCGCTGCCCGGACGTTTTTTTTGTAATAATTACATGATTGCTTTTAACGGCCAATAGCGGTTTTTTTAGTGATAAATAACCAGTTGCTTCGTGTTTACTAAAGTACAGCAAAGAAAGATGCCTGACTCTCCAAAAGCAACACTGGCAATATTGGATACAGATAACCAAAGAATGCAGGACTTTCAGCAATTGCTGGAGGGAGCTGCCGATATTATCTGTTTTAGCAATCCATTTGAATTATATGAGCATGCCCGTAAATCTACTGTAGATGTGGTGATCAGTTTTAAGAGCATGGAATCAGCCTCCGGTATCTCGCTGATGAATATGCTCCGTACCATCAGGCAGGAAACCATCTTCATTTTTTACCAGGATAAAATCAGTGAAAACCTCCGATTACAAGCGGTAAAAGAAAAAGTGAGTGATGTTTTTGACCGAACATTCACTTCTGAGATGATGATCCGAAGAGTTGAGTTTCTGCTCAAATACGCTAACCTACACCAGGTTGCGCAGCCACACTCCCGTCAGGAAAACCGCTTCCGACTGCCTCTGTACAAGCGTACGTTTGACATCATTTTTTCCGGACTCCTTATTCTGGCCTTGTCTCCATTCTTTTTACTGATTGCTTTGCTGATCAAACTGGAATCACCCGGCCCCGTCATCTACTACTCTCTGCGGGTGGGTACCGGCTACCGGATTTTCAGGTTTTATAAGTTTCGCTCCATGCGACAGGATGCTGATAAGCTTCTCAAAAGTATCAATCACCTGAACCAATACAGCAAAGAAGGAAACCAGGAAGCTGTAGCAGAAATAGGAAAGTGTTCGTTTTGCCTGGAAAACCAGCGAGAGTGTCACGCCAAATTGATAGCTGACGGAAAGGAATACTGTGAATTTCTTTACCAGCAGAAGGGTGAAAAGGAAGAAGGCCCTACTTTTATCAAGATTAAAAATGACCCGCGGATTACGCGTATCGGCAGAATCATCCGTAACACCAGCATAGACGAGTTACCCCAGCTATTCAACGTATTGATGGGTGATATGTCTATCGTAGGCAATCGTCCGCTGCCACTCTACGAGGCAGAGAAACTGACTACCGACCAGTTTTCTCAGCGCTTCAACGCACCGGCTGGTATCACCGGCCTTTGGCAGATCAGCAAAAGAGGCAAAGGAAAAATGACCGAAGAAGAACGCATCGCGCTTGATAACCAGTATGCGGGTAGTTTTTCGCTCTGGCTGGATATACAGATTCTCTTCAAAACATTTTCAGCGCTAATCCAGAAGGAGAATGTGTAAGCAGATCTTACCGATATTTATTGTATTACTGCTTTCCTGTGCTTTTGCTACAGCGCAGAGCCCGGCAGAAGAGGCATTGCTGGATGCGGATATCCAGTGGCTCCTTCCTCCGCTTGACTCTTTGCAGGAATTGGCTTTGCGCAACTCAGCTTCGGTCAAGTTCCAGCATGCATTGATCAGAAAAGGAGAGGCCCAGGTAGCATTTGCCAAAAAACTGTGGCAAAACAACATCATGGCAAATTTTAATGTGGCTACAGGAAATCAGAACCTGCTGATGCTCAACAGCAGCAGCGACCTGCAAAGCACCTCCATCACCAATGGCTATCGTGCCGGCCTCAACATCAATATTCCACTATATGAGTTTTCTGGTCGTAATACCAGGATACAGCTGCACCGGGAAGAACTGGATGCGGCGATCTACAAAAAAGATGAGTCAGAAATGCTGCTGAGTCGGCAGGTAAACCAGGAGTACTTTCAACTGATCGCAGCACAGCGAATTCTGAAGATAAGAGCTGATGCAGTTGAGAGCGCACAGTTGAGCCTGATGATGGCAGAACAGCAGTTCCAGCAGGGCCTGATACCCATTACCGAATGGTCTCGGGTAAAGGAAATCACCGCCAAGGCAGAAACAGAGTACGCCATGGCCTACGCGACCTTTTTTACCTATTTCCACCAGTTTGAAGACCTGATCGGAATTCCACTCAAAGAGCTGATCCTGAAAAAATGAGCTTACTTGAATTTTACCGCTTACTGATCATTAACCTGAAATGGCTAATCCTGATCCCACTCATCATGGGAGGATTAGTGGTTTTTATGACCCGTAATGGTAAAAAAGAGTATGCCTCCAGTACCCTGATCTATACCGGTCTGGCTAGTGGATATAGTATAACCAGTGATGAAAGCAGTAGGGTAGATTATTTTGCGGTCAATAATGCTTTTGATAACATCCTGACACTGCTCACCGCACGCGAAACCCTGGAAGAGGTCAGTATGCGGCTGCTCGCTACCCATATCTCCCTGGATGCGGCGGATTCTATCTATATCGGAGATGAAAGCTTCGGGCAGATCAGTGAATGGTTACACCCGGATGAAATAGCGCTGGTAAAAGTGAGCGGAGACCCGGAGGCAACCTATCAGAATATTGTAGAAAAGAAGGTGCTTCCTGAAGGGATAGCCATCAAGAAACTCCTGAACACCCCGAGTATTCCTTACAGCCTGGATTACATCAGAGAACACCTGACTGTTACAAGAAAATCCAATAGCGATATGCTGGAACTGGTCTACTCCACGCATGATCCCGGTATTTGCCAGCATACGCTCCAGTTGCTGGCTGAGGTCTTTATGGGAAGATACAAAGGCGTCAAAACCTCAGAAACCATGCAGGTGGTAGGTTATTTTGAGGAACAGGTACAAAAAGCCCAGCAAAGACTCAAAAATGCAGAAGACCGACTACGTGATTTTGGTGTTGAAAACCGGATCATCAATTATAACGAACAGACCAAGTTTATCTCCGAAGCCAAGGAAGAACTGGGCAAAAGCCGGCAGGAAGAAGAAATGGCACTGGCTCAGTCCTCAGCTGCGCTGAAAAAACTGGAGAGCTCCCTAAGTCAGAGAACCCAACTGATTGAGAGCAGTGATAAAATTCTTCAGCTCCGGCAGGAACTCAGTAACATCAGTTACAGAATAGCGCAGATGGAGCTACAGGCCGATGATCCGGCCAGAATAACGCAGATGCAGGAAAAAGCTGCTAATCTCAGGAACGAAATACATGCACAGGTAAGCCGCCTGTACCAGATCAATTTTACCAACGAAGGCTTATCACAGCCCACCCTGCTCAATGAATGGATGGATAACTTCCTGGAAGTTGATGGCAGCCGTGCCCGAATTGATGTCATTGACCAGAGAATAGCCCAGTTTGAAAAAGTCTATGACGACTTTGCCCCACTTGGCTCCACGCTCAACCAGTTAGAGAGAGAAGTGAATGTGGTAGAAAGAGAATATCTTACCCTGCTACATGGACTCAACCAGGCCAAACTCAGGCAACAAAACCTGGAGATGTCCAATAACCTGAAAGTTATAGATGGGCCTTATTTTCCGGAAAAACCCAAAGCTTCCAAGCGGGCAGTCGTTGTGGTAGGCTCATCGGTAGTAAGTTTTATCCTGGTGCTTGCTTCATTGGTGGTAGGGCATGTACTGGACTTCAGCATGCGGACGCCACAGATAGCGGTGTCCAGCACTGGCTTACAACTGGCGGGCGCCCTTCCTGAGAGAGCTGTAAAATCTAAAGCTTATGATCTGCCACTCATCCAGCAAATCATGATGCGGCACCTGAATAACAGGCTGAGGCTGCTAACTAACCAGATGGCAGCAGATGCTATTTGCTGTGCATTGTTGGGCCTGGGTAAAGAGGTAAATACAGCAGAAGTCGCCAGGCTGCTTACTCAGTATCAGCAGCAGCAGGGTGAAAAAGTAGCTTTAATCACCAATAATGAGGCCGATGGTGATGTCCCTTTTCCCCAAAAAATATGGAAAGAAAACAGCGATACGCCTCTTTTAGAGCAAATTGACAGTTTTGTCAGCGAGCTTAAAAGTCAGCCTGCCCCACCCAAAAAAATATTTATCGTATTACCTAATCTCCTGAATTTTGATCTGCCGGTACACTGGCTCCAAAAACTGGATATGAGCCTGGTAGTGGTCAGGTCCGCCAATGTATGGAGTGAATCTGATGCCTTTATGCTGCATAATTTTGCAGAAGCAGTCAGCCAGGCACCCTTACTGATACTGGATGAGGTCAGGTTTGAAAACCTGGAAAGTATCATGGGAGAGGTGCCGCGTAAGCGAAATTTTGTTCGCCGAATATTTAAAAAAATTCTCATGTTCCAGTTCAAATAGCCACCAAACTATGCCAAAAGAAGATCTCATTTGTATGGCGCTTCCTTCCTGGAATGGCGATTACGCCAAGTCTACAGTACAACTGGTGCATGGGTTGAGCCGCCACTATCGGATACTATATGTAGACTATGCTTATACGCTCAAGGACGTACTCTTCAGTTTGCTGGGAATCAGAAAAATTGCTGTAAGACCGGTTTTATCTTTCAAATATGCAATCAGAAAAGAATTCAGCAAAACAGGAGAAGAAATCTTTATCCTGAGCCTTCCGCCGCTTTTGCCGGTAAACTGGATTAGCCATCAGGGGCTTTTTCTGAAAATGAGCCGGTGGAATGCGCGACTTGCAGAGGATAGAATAAAACGTGCGATGCATCAGCTGGATATGCATAAGCCATTATTGATCAATGCTTTTCAGCCTTTTCTGGGTGCACATCTGGTGGGGAAATTTAAGGAAAAGTGCCTGCTCTACTATTGCTATGATGAAATCGCAGAGGCCCGCTGGCTGGGTAAACACGGTGCCATGATGGAAAAAATGCTTATGCAGAAGGCTACCCTGGTGGTGACCAGTTCAAGGGCACTGGAAGAAAGGAAGAAAAGTTTTAGCCGGGCTATTTCCACCATCACCAATGGTGTGGACTATGCTCTCTTTGAAAAGGCACTAAGCATCCTCAAAAAGCCACAGGACAGGCCCGTAGTTGGCTATACCGGCAGTATTGATGAACGTTTTGATACCCAACTTATGCGGCAGGTAATTTCACAGATGCCTGACTGCGACTTTCGTTTTGTAGGCAGAGTAGCCAATGCCAACGCCCGGGAAACGCTTCAGGATTTTCAAAATGTATCATTTGCACCAGCGGTCGGGGCTGATGAAGTTCCGGCTATCATGCGGCAGATGGATGTGGGGATTATTCCCTACCTGAAAAATGAACTTACTTACTGTGTTTATCCGCTCAAAATCAATGAATTTCTGGCTATGGGCATCCCCGTGGTCATGACATCCTTTGCGCAGCTGGAGGAATTTGACCAACTGGTGTACCGGGCAGATCAGGCTGGGTCTTTTGCAGATGCGCTGAGACTGGCCCTGCAGGAAAACGATCCCCAGTTAAAGCAGCAAAGGATTTCAAAAGCCGGGGAACAAAGCTGGCAGCATCAGGCAGACAAGCTGCACCAGTTGTTGCAAAAATACGCTCACCAAAATGAAGTAGTACTGAGCTGATGAATAAATTAAGCGCCATAGGAAAAAATCCTGCTTTTCTGTCATTGCTGGGTACAGGTACAACAGCTGTGCTGGGCTTTGTATCAGTAGCCATACTGGCCAGGAAAATGGATACAGTGGCTTTTGGTGACTGGATGCTTTTCCTGAGTGGTTACACTTTTCTGGAAATGTTAAGAAGTGGCCTGCTGCACACCGCCCTGATCAGGCATCTGGCAGGTTCCGAAAAACCAGAAAGAAAGCGCTGGACAGGCTCTGCCTGGCTGATAGGTCTGGGAATATCCCTTGCCCTGATGATCATCAACCTCTTCATGAGCCTTTTCCTGCCTATTGGCGAACTCAGTGCCGGATTCCATTATCTTATCCGTTGGAGTGGATTGGCGCTACTGCTTACTTTTCCTTTTCAACTCGGACAATGGCTGCTGCAGGAACGTATGCGCTTCCTGCCGCTTTTTCTCTTAAAGCTGACAGTGCAGGCGTCTTTTATACTGGGGCTGTTTATGCTTCCTGCGCAGGGCTGGCATTTTTCATCTGTGGCTGTGCTTTACTTTGTCAGTCAGGCTTTAGGCGGTATTCTGCTTATGGCAGGAGGTGAATCAGCGGTTTCTTCGCTTTTTTCAGCCGGTAAAGAAGAAATCAGGAAGCTGATCAGGTTTGGTCGTTTTAGCATGGGAACTACCATTAGTGCCAACCTGCTCCGCAGTTCGGATACCCTGCTGATCGGGGCATTTCTGGGTCCGCAGGCGGTAGCCATTTATAGCCTTCCGCAGAAGCTGCTGGAGGTACTGGAAATTCCGCTTCGGGCAGTGATGGGTACAGCGCTGCCGTCGATGTCAAAAAAGGTGCAGGGCAGCGATATGGAGGGAATGCGCAAAGAATTTAGTTACTGGACCGGGCTGCTGACCATTCTGATACTACCCTTGTCTGTTGTGTATTTTCTGCTGGCCGATTCGCTGGTACTCTTACTGGGAGGCGCTGGTTTTGAGTCATCGGCCTGGGTGCTAAGAGCCTTTATCCTATTTGCTTTTTTACTTCCTTTTGATCGCTTCAGTGGTGTAGCCCTAGACGTACTCCATCAGCCACAGCGCAACCTCTACAAGGTGCTAATCATGCTGTTTGTAAACCTGGTAGGTGATATCATTATCCTCCTGACCATCAAATCGGTAGTAGGCGTGGCGCTGGTGTCAGTGCTCACCTTCGGTAGCGGCGCCGTGATGGGATATATTTTCCTGCGTAAGTACCTGCCAGTCAGTCCGGCGGATATACTGAGGACCGGAGTACGTTCATTAATTGAATTCAGGCTAAAGCCAGACCTAAAGTTTAGCAAATGATTACAGTGCTGGACATCAAAATAGCGCGCTTCACCGCTTTGTGTCTGCTGACTGGCATGATGGTAGTCATTGCTTTTGCCATTGCCAAAGCTGGAATAATAGTACTTGCCGCCTTGGTTGCGCTGCCGGTGGGTGTAACTGCTGTTTATTTTATTGTAAAATACGCCTCTCTTGGCATGTGGCTAACCCTGC
Source organism: uncultured Porifericola sp. (assembly GCA_964518125.1). Classification (GTDB taxonomy): domain Bacteria; phylum Bacteroidota; class Bacteroidia; order Cytophagales; family Cyclobacteriaceae; genus Catalinimonas. Next base: position 41,635 of record CAZFFW010000004.1, on the reverse strand, counting down.
ACATGGCCTTTGCTGCCATCGGTATGACCCGCTACGTACCCGGTCCGCTTGGCCTGAGCGTTGATGCATTACTGGCATTATCCTTTATCGGTATTTTTTTTAACAGCCAAAAATTTAAGCCTTTCCGCATCTGGAATGTGGTTACTGTGGCTATACTGATCTGGTTTATCTTTACCATTTTACAGGTTTTCAATCCCGAAGCGCGTAGTATGACCGCCTGGTTCTATGCTGTAAGAGGCGTTTCTTTTTATATGCTGGCGATCATTCCACTGGCATTCATTATTTTCAGGAGGCGGGCGGACCTGCGACTTTTCATCATCACCTGGCTGGGCTGGTCAGTGGTCGCTTCCTTCTACGGTATGAAGCAGCTTTATATCGGCCTGGACGGTGCTGAGAACGCCTGGCTGGCTGCTGGAAATGCCTCTACCCACATTCTGCACGGAAAGCTGCGCGTCTTTTCGTTTTATTCGGATGCCGGCCAGTTTGGGGCAGCCATGGCACATGCCTTTCTGGTTTCCGGCATACTTACGCTAGGAGCAAAAAATCTGAAGCACAAGCTTATACTGGGTTTGATCTCAGTGGTCTGCCTCTGGGGCATGATGATTTCCGGTACACGTGGTGCCTTGTTCGTACCTGCTTCTGGTTTCTTTCTTTACTTCTTACTTAGCAAGAATTTCAAAATCCTGGTACTGGGCTTTATTGTGGCCGGTTCATGTTTTTTTGTACTAAAGTATACGTTCATCGGGCAGGGGAACTACCAGATACAGCGCATGCGAAGCGCCCTGGACCCAAATGATCCCAGCCTGCAGGTCAGGATTGAAAATCAGAAAAAAATGAAAGCCTATCTGGCCAACCGACCACTGGGGGGAGGCATTGGGTCTTCCGGCTACTGGGGCCTTCGCTTCAGTCCCAACACCTTTCTGGCGCAGACTCCCTCCGATAGCTGGTACGTAAAAATATGGGCGGAAACCGGTATGGTTGGGCTGAGCCTGCATATAATGATGCTGCTGAGTATCCTGGCCAGTTGTATCTACCGTGTATGGCAGGTCAGAGAAGTCTGGCTGCGGCAGATAGGGCTGGCACTGATCAGTGGTATGTTTGGCATCATGCTGGCCAGTTACGGTAACCAGGTACTCGGTCAGAATCCCACTGGTATAGTGATTTACCTCAGCATTGCGCTGGCATTTATTCTTCCTCAGTGGGATAGCGAAAAAGACGAAGAAGCTTTAAAAAAATTAAATCAGAAATGGTATGCCTTCAAATGATAAACCCCTCGTCAGTATAATTACGATCAATTATAATGGCCGTAAACTAACGGAAGACCTGCTGAAGAGTCTTGATAAAATCACCTATCCAAAGGTAGAGGTTATCGTAGTGGATAATGCGTCCAAAGAATCACTTGATGGTCTGGAGACGGATTTTCCAGCAATCAAACTACTGAAAAGTGAGGAGAACCTGGGCTTTGCCGGGGGTAACAACCTCGGTATCAAACATGCTAAAGGAGCGTATTTTCTGTTGATCAACAATGATGCGGAAGCTGATCCCGGCTTTCTGGAACCCATGGTTGAGCGTATGCAGTCACATCCGGAGATCGGGATTATCAGCCCCAAAATCGTTTACCACTTCGCCCAGGATACCATACAGTATGCTGGAGGTAAGCCCATCAGTCTGACTACTGGCAGAGGTTCATTTATAGGCAGCAAGGCCAAGGATGACGGCACCTACGATACATCAGGTTATACTGATCTGTCGCATGGTGCCGCCATGATGATTCGGCGGGAGGTAGTGGAAAAAATAGGCATGATGCCTGATTTCTATTTTCTCTATTACGAAGAGCTGGATTACTGCGAAGCGGTTAAAAAAGCCGGTTTCAAACTTTGGTACGAGGCCAAGTCACGCGTTCTACACAAAGAATCCATGACAGTGGGCAAACTGAGCCCGCTGAAATCCTATTACATGAACCGCAACCGGGTAGCATTCCTGAGGCGCCATGCCGAGGGGTGGCGCAGGCGTTTCAGTATACTATGGTTTGTGTTCATAAGCCTGCCCAGCCAGACAATCCGCTTCTTTATCAAAGGTCAGCTCAATCTGATTTCGCCCATGTTTAAGGGAGCTTTCTGGAATCTGAGCAATAAGGTCAAATTTCCAAATCCAAGCTTATGAACGTTCTGACAAATATATTCATGGTGCTGATCTTCAGTACGTTAGCTTTCTGGGCTGCATATTATTTGATTTTTGCCATTCTCGGCAGGTTTCTACCAGCCCGGAAGTTTAGTAGTTCTCCGCCAAAACGAAAAATCAGTGTTTTTTTGCCCGCTTATAAGGAAGATGCGGTAATCGTGACAACGGCTCGACAGGCTGCAGCAAACCCCTATCCTTATAAAGAGATCGTCGTGATTGCTGACTCCCTGAAACCAGAGACGCTCAAGGCATTGCGACAGATTCCCGTTAGCGTAGTAGAGGTGCAGTTTGAGAAAAGCACCAAAGCCAAAGCCATCAACCGGGCACTGGAGTGTATGGATACCAGCCCAGATGTAGCGCTGGTGCTGGATGCAGACAATGTAATGGCCGATGACTTTTTGTTCAGGATAAATGACGCCTTTGCGGCAGGGGAAAAGGTGGTACAGGGGCATCGTATAGCCAAAAACACCAATACCCCCTTTGCGATGCTGGATGCCTGCAGCGAAGAAATCAATAACCATATCTTCCGCAAAGCGCATGTGGCAGTAGGTCTTTCTTCGGCACTGATAGGATCGGGAATGGCGTTTGATTACCATCTTTTCCGGGAAATCATGCAGCAAATTCAGGCAGTGGGTGGATTTGACAAAGAACTGGAATTGCGCCTCCTGAAAAAGAAGATTCACTTTGCCTATCTGGAGGATGCGCTGGTTTATGACGAGAAAGTTCAATCCTCTGAAGTATTTCAGCACCAGCGGAAGCGTTGGTTGTCTGCGCAGTGGCACTACTTCAGTACCCACTTCACAGATGCGTTGCTGGACCTTTTCAGAACTGGTAATTTGGATTACTTTAATAAGGCCCTTCAAAACCTGCAGATTCCCCGGCTGATCCTGCTGGGTATCACCACCATTCTGGCGTTTTTTTTCTGGTTTTTCCCTGTTTATCCCGGACCTGCTTACTGGCTTGCAGTCTGGCTGGCGACGGTAGCGGCTTTGGTGCTGGCCATGCCCAACTGGTACCTCAAAAAATCATTCTGGCTCAGCTTACTTCACCTGCCCAGAGCTTTTTTGAGAATGTTTCTGCTACTGTTCCGACTGAAAGGAGCCAACAAAAGCTTTATCCATACTCCGCATAACCAGCACTAATATGGGACTTAGAATTGGCATTGAAGCACAGCGGATTTTCCGTAAGAAGAAGCATGGTATGGATATTTATGCCCTGCAACTGATCCGTCATTTACAGCAAATAGACCATGAAAACCAGTATTTTATCTTCGTAAAGCCCGGAGAAGACCATTGTCTTGAACCCACGGATAATTTTCAGCTAATAGAAGTTAAAGGCTTGACTTACCTGGACTGGGAACAGTGCTGGCTACCCATGACGGTTGATAAGTACAAATTGGACCTGCTGCATTGCACCAGCAATACCGCACCCCTGTTGTTGAAAACACCCCTATACCTTACCCTGCATGATATCATTTACCTCAACAAATCATTTGGAGGAGGGTCCCTGTATCAGAAATTGGGGCATTACTACAGAAGATGGGTGGTGCCATCAGCTTACCAGAAGGCTAGAAGGGTAATTACTGTATCCAATTTTGAAAAAAACACGATTGAAAGTCACTTTGGTGCCAGCGACAAGCTCCTGGTAACCTACAATGGCGTAGATGGGCGCTTTCGGGAGTACGCTGCTGAGGAAGCTGAAGCTTTCAGGCGACAAATGAACCTGCCCTCTGCATACCTTTTTTTCCTCGGAAATACCGCACCCAAGAAAAATATGGTGGGCCTGCTGATGGCCTATGCGTACTATATATCTCAAGAACCTGATGGATTGCCGTTGGTAATTGCCGAAAGTTCGGAAGAAGAATTAAGCAGGATGTTACAGGAACTGGGGATCAGTCATCTGCGCTCCAGGCTACACCTGACTGCTTATGTGCCGCACGAGCAGCTTCCTTTTCTGTATCAGCTGGCGACTGCATTTCTGTACCCCTCGCTGCGCGAAAGTTTCGGTATTCCGATCATTGAGGCAATGGCTTGCGGTACGCCGGTCATCACTTCTGATTGTACATCAATGCCCGAAGTAGCGGGAGATGCTGCACTGCTGGTTAATCCTGAGAAACCCAAAAAGATCGCTGAGGCATTGCATAAGCTACTGCACGAACCAGGACTGACAGCAAAGCTGCAGCAAAAAGGGATAGAGAGAGCAAAATATTTTCGCTGGGAGCAGACTGCTTCTGAGACGAATAAATTGTACAAAAGTATCAGGCAAAAACATGTCAAAGTATAAAGATCTAGTTCAGCAAATAAAGCGTATCCGAAACGAGCAGTCCGGACCAGCTTTCATCAGGCGGGGATTGCAGGGTGCCTGGAGAGTATTCAATGCCCGATGGCAGCTGCGCCGCGCGAACAAAGGCAGGCTGACTACCCTGCGTGGGAGACTGCACCTTTCTCTGCAGGGAAAGCTCATCATGGGGGACCGGGTAAGTATCTGGTCACACCTGGGGCGCACCCAGATCTCGGTTTCAAAACATGCAAGCATTTGTATCGGAGACAATACCTTCATCAATACCGGCTGCATATTGTCTTCACGCTACCAGATCAACATCGGTAAACGTTGCCAGATTGCTAACCAGGTGATCATCATGGACAGTGATTTTCATGGGGTGGAGGACAGGGATAAAATGGAATCACCCAGCCCGATTATCATTGAGGATGATGTATGGATTGCCACCAGAGCCACCATATTAAAGGGTGTCCATATCGGAAAAGGGGCAGTGGTAGCTGCCGGAGCAGTAGTTACCAGGAACGTACCTGCTTATAGTATCGTTGGCGGCGTGCCTGCCAGGGTAATCAAGACTTTAACCCCCCAAACTTATGACATGGCTTGAAATTGCTTTCTGGCTGAGCCTACTGATCGTTTTCTATACCTATATAGGTTATGGTTTGCTGCTGGCCTTACTGGTAGCAATCAAGCATATGCTGCAAGGTCGATCATCCCGACAGCTGGCTGAGTTTTTACCAGATGTAACACTGGTGGTGCCTTCTTACAACGAATCCGATATTCTGGAAGAGAAGATCCACAATTGCCTGGCGCTAGACTATCCTGAAGACAAGCTCAGTATTATGTTTATCACCGATGGTTCTACCGATAATAGCCCTGAGATAGTGGGCAAATATCCCCGTATTAAATTGCTGCATTCAGCTGAAAGAGCAGGTAAATCTGCAGCTGAAAACAGGGCAATTCGGCAGGTGAAAACACCATTTGTAGTCTTTTGCGACGCAAACACTGAGCTCAATCCCGAAGCAATCCGACTGATGGTACAACATTACGCTGACCCCAAAGTAGGGGCGGTATCTGGTGAGAAGAAAGTAATACAGCAGACTTTGGATTCTGCCAGCGGTGCAGGAGAAGGGCTTTATTGGAAATACGAATCTTTCCTGAAGAAAAAAGATGCCGAGCTTCATAGCCTGGTAGGAGCCGCCGGCGAACTGATTTCTTTCCGTACGGCTCTGTTTGAGCCGCTGGAACATGATACGATCCTGGACGACTTCATTGCTACCCTCAGGATTGCCGCCCAAGGCTACAAAGTGGCTTATGAGCCGCGTGCCTTTGCTGCAGAAACACCTTCAGCCAGCTCAGAAGAAGAAATGAAGCGTAAGATCAGGATTTGTGCCGGAGGCTGGCAATCCATGTCCCGTTTACTTTTTCTGTTAAACCCCTTTCGCTATGGTATACTGAGTTTTCAATATATCTCGCACCGGGTATTACGCTGGAGCCTTACCCCACTCTTGCTCCTGCTCCTGCTGCCGCTCAATCTCTATCTGCACACGCAGTCAGGAGGTATTTACAGCCTGATTTTATTGGTCCAGGTGTTTTTTTACCTCTGCAGTCTCCTGGGCTGGCAGCTGGAAAGTAGAAAGATCAGGCTTAAAGCGCTGTTCATTCCTTTCTATTTCAGCATGATGCAGGTGGCAGTATTTGCCGGCTTTTTCCGCTTTATCAAAGGCAGCCAGCAGGCAAGTTGGGAAAAAGTAAGAAGGGCCACTACAGTATGATCCAATACTCATAATATGAATATCCTAAAATTACTCAAACGGCCTGTCTGTATGGGCCTGGTAATATTTTCTCTTTCGTTTGCGGTCTCCTGCGAACAGGATGTTGATAGACTAGCCGGGAGAGATGATTTATCGCAATTGGTGATACCTGATGATTTTGACCATGCCACTACCCGAGAAGTCAGTGTAAATTTGTTGCTGCTGGATAACCAGGATGATCCTTTGTCTCATGTGAAACTGCAGCTTTTTGATGCCAATCCCCTAACAGGCGGCAGGCAGGTGATGGTCGGAGCAACCAATGACCAGGGGGTTTTTTCTGCAGAATTGAGCATTCCTGCTTACCTGGATACTTTGGTTTTGGCTACCAGCTACATCGGCCTGATCAACCATGTGTTGTTGCCTGTCAAAGCTGACCGGCTGCAATACACCATTGGTGGCAGCCAGCCGCAGGCGTTATACTCACTTGATGGGCAGAATGCTGCCCTTGCAGAAAAAGAAGGGGCTGTCAGGGGCGAAAATGCCCGTACCAGTGCTACCTTTAAAACCCTTGGTAGCTGGAACAGCCAGGGAGTACCGGCCTACCTGGAAAGTAATCGGGATGTCATCAGTGCCGGTCTGCTGGAGCGCATCAATGCGTCCCTTCCGGAGGGAAAGCCGGTACCACAGTTTCACCCGGATTACCTGGCCGATGACGTGAAAACCAATGTTGAAATTACCAAGACCGCTGATGTTTGGGTTACTTTTGTACACGAAGGAGCAGGCTGGACCAACTCGCTGGGCTTCTATACCTATCCGACCAATAATCCACCTGTTAGCCGTGATGATATTTCGGAGATAACATTCATTTTTCCCAATGTATCATTCCAGGGTAGTGGTGGAGGGCTCAGGAGTGGTGACAAAGTAAGAATTGGTCGTTTTGAAGCGGGAACAAGTATTGGCTTTGTACTGATGGCTCAGGGATGGACCTCCAGCAATGCCTCAGCAGGTGGTGGTAGGTATATGCATTTTTCGCATCCAGGGCTCAATAATGAAGATGACCCTTCAATCAGGTTGCACAATGTGCTGCTCTACGATAGCGAGGATGATATTGTACTGCTTGGTTTTGAAGATGTGCGCCGTGATAATATTCCCTTTACCTGCGATAATGATTTCAACGACGCAGTTTTCTACGTCACCAGTAACCCGGTCACTGCTATAGAAAGCAGCAGCTATCTGCCCATAGATAGTCCTGTTGATAGCGATAGAGACGGGATTTCCGACATTTATGACGACTATCCAAGCGATCCGCTGCTTGCTTTTGATCACTATTTTCCGTCTGCTCAAAGCTGGGGCGTAATTGCTTACGAGGATCTCTGGCCTGGTAAGGGCGACTTTGATCTCAATGACATGATAGTGGCCTATCGCTACCACTACATCACCAACGTCAGTGGTCAGATATGGCAGCTGAACGCGCAGTTTACTATTCGGGCAATTGGGGCTTCTTATCAAAATGGCTTCGGTTTCTCACTGGATATTCCTCCTTCGGAGGTTGCCTCTGTAAATGGACTTAGGCATACGGCTGATTATATTACACTGAACCCGAAAAACCTGGAAGCCGGTCAGGCTAAGAGCGTCATTATTCCTTTTGACAATGCTTACAACCTGGTTGACAGGCCAGGCGGGTATTTTGTAAATACCCAGACTGAAGGTCCGTACGTCGTAGCCGACACAGTCAGGGTAAATATCAGCTTTAACCGGGCGATACAGACTGCAGCACTGGGGACTGCACCTTACAATCCCTTCATCATAGTGGACCAGGAGCGGGGCAGAGAAATCCACCTGCCCGATCAACCACCTACTGATAAGGCTGACCCCAAATACTTTGGCAGCTCACATGACAGCTCCAGACCGGGCAGTAAGCGATATTATAAGACAAAGAATAATTTACCCTGGGCCATACATTTCTCCGAAGAATTTGAATATCCGGAGGAAAGTCACCCCATAGATGATGCTTATCTGTACTTTGATGAATGGGCAGAATCAGGTGGTCAGCAGCATAAAGATTGGTATTTGAATCAGGAAAAAAACGTCAATCCCCGCGGAATTTATCGTAGGCGTTGATACTGTATCCAAACTGATCAATAGTAATAAAATGGCTGTTTTTAAAAAAATAGTGATGAATCACGGGCTTAAATTGAGCCCAAAATAAATGAGCGAATGGAGCATCAAGAAAAAGTGCGTATCCTGGTTGTTGACGATGATCAGTTTATCAGGGCAGTACTGAAAACATATCTGGAACAGCATTTTGAGGTAATCTGTAAGGCTAATGGTCTTGAAGCCATGCTATGGCTGCAGGATGGTAATGAAACCGATCTGGTAGTGGCGGATGTGAACATGCCGGAAATGGACGGTTATGAACTTATACTGCAGCTCCGGAGCAGTGGTTTTTTTCGTAATATACCTGTTATCGTCCTGTCGGGGGATAAGGAATCTGACGATAAGATCAAGTGCCTCAAGGCCGGTGCTGACGATTATATCATCAAGCCGTTTAACCCTGAAGAGGTACATATACGAATTGAGAATCTGCTCAGAAGGCTCAAAATCACTTACTGATCTCTCTGAGACTAATGATAAGCCGAATAAACTGCCCTGGATTATTCGGCTTATTTACTTTGTGGCTGTGCCATATGGCCCTTTTACACCTACCGACATTTTCTACTAATCAAACTGTCTACGATGGCTCACAATTTTCCCTTTCCTGCTAACGAAACTGAAAGACTACAGGCACTGCAACAATACCAAATTCTGGATAGCCTGCCCGAAGCAAGCTTTGACAGGATTACCAGGCTTGCCTCCATCATTTGCGGCGTGCCTGTTGCTTTGATCTCATTCATTGATAAAGACCGGCAGTGGTTTAAATCCAGCCAAAGCCTGGATATTCAAGAAACAGAACGGGAGCTTTCATTTTGCCAGTATACCATTTTGGGTGATAAACTGATGATCGTAGAGGATGTGCTGCAGGATGAGCGATTTGTCCATAACCAACTGCTTACCAGTAATCAGGGTTTCAGGTTTTATGCCGGCTGCCCTCTGCTCGACAAAGAAAAGCATGCGCTGGGAACGCTCTGTGTTTTAGACAAAGAACCTCACAAACTCAGCGAATCGCAGCAGCAGGCGCTACAGGACCTGGCCGATGAAGTCGTTGAACTGCTGGAAGCCCGCTTGCGCCATCGTCAGCTGGAAAATTACCAGCGTCTCTTTGACAGCTCACTTGACCTGCTCTGTATCGTAAACAGCAAAGGGTGCTTTACCCGTATGAACCAGTCTTTTTTGCAAACATTGGGCTGGGAGCAGCATGAAATTTTGCATCATCCCTTTAGCAATTTCATCCATCCTGAAGATCTGACAAAAGCTGAAGCGGAGTTTCATAAGCTCTTGAACGGAGAAAGAACCGATGATTTTTATACCCGAACACTTTGCAAAAACGGTCAGTATGCCCATATCCAGTGGAGTGCCAGCCCTGACCCTGCACAAAATGATGTCTATGCCATCGGACGCGACGTAACGGAGGAGCAGCAGGCTGAAGCCCGGGTGAGAGAAAGTGAAAAAAGAAACCGGCTTTTTATTGAGCAGGCGCCTTTAGCCATTGCCATGTTTGATACCCGTATGTGCTATATGGCAGCATCGCAGCAATGGATCAAAGACTACCGGCTGGAAGGTGTTGATCTGCCGGGAAAATCTCATTATGCTATTTTTCCTGAAATCAGTGAAGCGTGGAAGGCGTTTCACCAGGAAGCTCTATCCGGTAAAACCATCAGGAAAGAGGAAGAGCTGTTTGTTCGGAGCGATGGCAGTGAGCAGTGGCTGACCTGGGAAGTAAGACCCTGGTATAATGACGAGGATCAGATTGGGGGAGTGCTGATGTATACTGCTGATATTACCCAAAACAAAGCTGATGCGCACGAAAGAGGCCGCCTCGAAGAAATCATAAACCTTACCAGCGAAAATGCCGGAATAGGCGCCTGGGTAATGGACTTCAAACTCAATAAACTGAGCTGGAGTGACATGATCAGGTCTATCTATGAAGTGGATGATGCCTATCAACCCGTACCGGAGGATATGTATTCGTTCTTCAAAAATCAGCAGTACTTTACCTGGTTTGGCGAAAAAATCAAAGAACTGATGGCTGGTGGTCCAACTTTCTCAGCAGATTTTGAGATCATCACGGGAAGGAATCGGGTAAAATGGGTTAGATGTAGCGCTTTAGCTGAAATGAAAAGCGGGGAGTGTATCCGTCTTTATGGAACCCTGCAGGACGTAAGCCTGCTCAAAAGAAAAGAACAGGAACTCAAAATCAGTGAAAGCAAATTTAAAGGGGCTTTTGAATTTTCTGCCAGTGGGATTGCTCTGCTTGACCTGGAAGGTAACTGGATGCAGGTAAACAAACGCCTATGCCAGCTGATAGGCTACGAAGAAGATGCGCTCCTCCGGCTTTCTTACCGTGATATCACCCTGCAGGAAGATTATGAGCGGGATTTGCCCCTTTTTCAGCAACTCGTTGAGGGTAGTATCGACAACTGTCAGGTAGAGCAAAGACACTATCACCATGATGGTAGCATTGTCTGGGGATTACATTCCATTTCCATGGTACGCAGTGAAGATGATGCACCGCTGTTTTATGTATCGCAGATCATTGATATCACGGCCCGCAAGCAAGCCGAGTCCAATCTGCTGGATAGAGAAGCGATTATTGCTAACTTTTACGAAAACGCTCCTTTGATGATGGGCGTCACCGAAAGACATGGAGACAAACGGCTGATACTGAGGGTTAACAGGCTTACTGCACAGCTTTTCAAATCTACCCCCGAAGAGATGCAGTACCGTTATATGCATGAATTTGGCAATAATGCCGAGTACAATGCGCTGTGGAATGAAAACTACGACCGGGTCGAACAAACAGGAAAGCCTTGCACATTTGAGCTTACGCAATCGTTGGATGGCAGGGATCTGACTTTCTCTACCACACTCAGCTATATTGGCGACTCCCCAGAAGGCCGCAAGAGGTTTGCTTTCATTGTCCGGGATGTGACCGAAGAAAGAAAAGCCAACCTGGAGCTGATTAAGGTAAAAGAAATGCTGGAAGAAACAAGCCGGGTTGCCAGGGTAGGGGCATGGGAAATGGACCTGAACAGCAATCAGCTTTACTGGTCGCCGGTAACCAGAGAAATCCATGAAGTCCCTGAAGATTTTGAGCCTAATATGGAAAATGCGCATTCTTTCTACCACGAAGATTCCCGTAGATACATTGAAGAGGCGGTCAGAAATAGCATAGAATGCAAAGAAGGATTTGAAGTGGAACTACACCTGCTGACCGCAAAGAATAACCAGATATGGGTAAGAGCAATGGGTAAGGCAGATATGCAGGACGGCAAAGGACGCATTTTTGGTATCTTACAGGATATTAGCACACAGAAAAATACCGAGTTAAACCTGATCAAAGCCAAGGAGCAGGCAGATGAAGCAAACCAGGCAAAGTCAGAATTTCTGGCAAATATGAGCCACGAAATCAGAACCCCACTCAACAGTGTGATCGGATTTAGTGATCTGCTGGTCAAGAATTCCCTCAATGATACCCAGCAGCAGTATGTGCAGGCAATACATCGTTCGGCCAACTCACTCATGGACCTGATCAATGATATCCTGGATTTTTCTAAAATTGAAGCCGGTAAACTGGAGCTATCGGTGGAAAAAACCGATCTCTGGGAGCTGTCAGCGCATGTGGCAGAAATTACCAAATACAAAGCCAACGAAAAAGGCCTTGAACTACTGCTGCATACTTCACCGGAAATGCCTCGCTTTGCCCAGCTGGACCCTGTGCGTATCAGGCAGGTACTGGTGAACCTGATGGGCAATGCAATCAAATTTACAGAAGATGGTGAGGTAGAACTGTCCATTGTTCTGGTATCTGTTGACGAAAAATCTCAGGAAGCCTGTCTGGAATTTTCCGTGAGAGATACCGGTATTGGCATTTCCCCTGATAAGCAGGAGAAAATATTTGAGGCTTTTTCCCAGGAAGACAGCTCCACCACCCGCAAATATGGCGGCACCGGCCTGGGACTCACCATTTCCAACAAGCTACTGTCGCTGATGGGCTCCAGGCTGGAACTGGAAAGTAAACCGGGAAAGGGAACCCGCTTCTTTTTTAGGCTAGACTTACCCGTATCCAACAGTGCCCAAAATGAATGGGAAGGTCTCTCAGATTTCAGGAAAGTACTGGTGGTGGATGATAATGAGCAAAACTGCCAGATTCTCAAAGATATGCTGTCCCTGGCGGATATTGAAAGTGATGTAGCCTACAACGGACTAGAAGCGCTGAGCAAACTGGGTAGCAGTCAGCAGTATGACCTGATGATCATTGACTACCATATGCCTTATCTTGACGGGCTGGAAGTTATCAGAAAGACCAGGGAAGAACTCAGACTCAATGCGGAAGAAATTCCCATAGTCCTGTTGCACAGCTCTTACGATGATGCGCATATCAGGCAGGTATGCAAACAACTGGATGTACACGTACAGATTTTCAAACCCATTACCAGCCAGAAGCTGTACACTACCTTGTACAGGTTCAAGAAAAGCCTGGTGGATCAGCCTGAACTGGTAGAGGAAGTAAAAGTCCTGAATACTGAAAACAGATCGGTACTGATTGTGGATGATGTGCCTTTCAACGTGCAACTGGCGGGCAGTATGGTGCAGACGCTTCTGCCCCAGATGCAGATCCTGGAAGCTAAAAACGGCAGGGAAGCATTAAAAATATTTACGGAACATCAGCCTGACCTGGTGCTGCTAGACATTCAAATGCCGGAAATGAGTGGATATGAGGTCAGTAAGGAGATCAGAAAGCTGGAAAAGGATAGCCGGGTGCCCATCATTGCGGTAACCGCCAGTACGGTAAAAGGTGAGTTTGAAAGATGCCTGGATGCAGGCATGGACGACTACCTGAGCAAACCCATACTGCTGGACTCCCTGGGCAAGAAACTTAACAAATGGCTCAACCTGGATGAAGCCCAACAACCCGAAGCCAATCTGGTCGGTGATAGTATACAGCAGGAAGATGGCCTTGCTGATCATTTTGACTACGAAGGCTTCAGGCAGGTGCTCAATGTTCCCGAATCAGTGATCAGAAGCCTTATATCCGAACTGCTGGACCAGGTCAGAACTTCGGTAGCTGAATTACAGTCCGCCTTTGAGGAACAGGACTTTGAAAGGATGAGAAAAATAGGTCATCGCCTCAAAGGAAGTACCTCTATGGGCAAGATGTCACGCCTTTCGCGCCTGGCTGAACAGCTGGAAAAGAACAAGGACATGGAGCAGGACGATATTTGTCAGCTACTCATCAAGATTGAGCAGGAGGCAAGCCACGTATTGACCATTATCGATAGCGTGCTACAGCAGATGCAGCCAAGCTAAGCAGGAGTAGATAGCAGTTTTTTACGATCAGCCGCGCATGATTGCGGTATTTTTTTCATATTGTCTGTAAAATGCCGTCGGAGCAGACTGTCTGCTCCCCGGCTACTGCTTCAACCTAAACCAAAGTCAGATGTATTTTTTTAAGCTTCCTTCAGTTTTTGAGACTGGTCTGCTGGCCCTGTTGTTGCTATTTGGTGTCGCCTGCCAGCGGGCTCCCTCTCCGAATGTGATCATCCTGCATACTGATCAGTGGAGGGCTCAGGCTTTCGGCTATGCCGGTGATCCAAATGTCAAAACCCCCAATATTGATCAGCTGGCGGCAGAAAGTGCCAATGTAAGCCTCGCTGTTTCCGGAATGCCCGTATGTACGCCCCATCGCGCATCATTACTCACCGGGCAGCGCCCCTTGACCCATGGGCTATTCATGAACGACGTACAGCTGGATACCAATGCCAACAGCCTGGCCGAAGTGTATGCTGCTGCCGGCTATCACACTGCCTATGTGGGCAAATGGCACCTGGATGGCAGCGGCAGGAGTAGCTTTATTCCTCCCGGAGGCCGGAGGCAGGGCTTTGAGTACTGGAAGGCGCTGGAGTGTACCCATAACTATAATAATTCTGCCTACTACGAGGGCGATTCTCCGGAAGTCAGGTACTGGGATGGCTATGACGCTATTGAGCAGGCCCGCGATGTGCAGGCTTTTATCAAAGCAAATGCAAATGCTGATAAGCCTTTTCTCATGATGCTGAGTTGGGGAACGCCGCATGCCCCTTACCATACCGCTCCCGATGAGTACCGGCAATTATATGACCCCGAAGCACTGCAATTACATCCTAATGTACCTCCCGATATGGAGGAAAAAGTGAGAAAAGACCTGGCTGGTTATTACGCCCATAGTACCGCACTGGATGATATGGTCGGTGAAATCCTGCAGACGGTAGAGGATGCCGGTATCGCCGGCGAAACGATCATCCTATTTACTTCCGATCATGGGGACCTACTGGGCTCACACCGGGCCTACAAAAAACAGCAGGCTTACGAAGAATCAATCCGTATTCCGATGCTGATACGTGCGCCAGAGATAGCCGCCGGAGAATATCGGGCGCTGATGAATTCCTACGACATTATGCCTACTTTACTGGGACTGAGCGGCTTCAGAGTGCCTGAAACAGTAGAGGGCTACGATTACAGCGGTTTTTTGAAAGGTAATGAAGTACCAATAGATACAGCCACCGTGCTGAGCTGTGTTCAGCCCTTCGGACAGTGGAATCGCTTTGACCACGGAGGCCGGGAATACCGCGGGCTGAGGACCCTCCGCTATACCTATACCCGGGATCTGAACGGTCCCTGGCAGCTTTTTGACAATGAGAAAGATCCTTACCAGATGCGCAACCTGGTGGATGATCCCGCCTTCGCTGACCTCAGAGCGAAAATGGATGAACTGCTTAGTCGTAAGCTGGAAGCGCAGGGTGATGAATTTCTGCCCGGTATGGATTACATTGCCCGCTATGGATACCCTGTTGATGAAAAGCAGACAGTTCCTTATACGCCTTAGCCCTTATGGCTCTACCTTAAATCTTTTTTACATCAAATCAATACACAACCTTATACCATCACAACAACATGGCAGATAAGACAAAACAAGTACAATATGACCAGGTATACCTGTGGCTGATCAGTATGACCGCCGCCATGGGTGGCTTTCTGTTTGGCTACGACTGGGTAGTAATCGGAGGAGCAAAGCCCTATTACGAGCCTTTTTTCCAGCTGGATACCCCTGCTTTACAGGGCTGGGGTACTAGTTCTGCCCTGGTAGGTTGTATGTTCGGTGCCCTGGCCTGTGTGGTACTCAGCGACCGTTATGGACGTAAGCGTTTGCTGATATTTTCTGGTCTACTCTTCACCCTATCCGCAATAGGTACGGCGCTGGCTTCTGATTTTACCTGGTTCAACATCTACCGCATCATCGGGGGAGTAGCCATGGGCATTGCGCTCAATCTTTCTCCCATGTACATAGCCGAAATTTCTCCTCCCGAAAAAAGAGGGATGTTCGTGACGATCAACCAGCTCCTGGTGATGATAGGCGTATTGATGGCACAACTGATCAACTGGAGAATTTCGCTCCTGGATACCGCATTACCTCCCGATGCCACCAACGAAGTCATCGCACAAAGCTGGAGTGGTCTCCGTGGCTGGCGGTGGATGTTTGGCGTGGAAGTAATACCCGCTTTTCTGTTTTTTGTACTGATGTTTTTTGTGCCGGAGAGCGTTCGCTGGCTGGTCAGAAATGGTGAAGAGGAGAAGGCACATAAAGTACTGGAGCGGATTGGCGGCAGCAGCTATGCCACTGACCAGGTAAGAGAAGTAAAGAATACCATTTCAAAAGAAGATGTCGCCCAGGTACACTTCAGAGAACTGCTGGATTCTCATGTCTTGCGCTTCATCGGACTGGGAGTTTTCCTGGCCTTTCTGCAGCAGTGGAGCGGACTGAATGTAATCATTTACTATGCATCGGATATTTTCCAGGCTGCCGGCTACAATCTGCAGCAGATGATGCTCAATATTGTGGTCATCGGTACGGTGATGGTGCTTTCGGTAGTCATTACCATGTTTACGGTAGATAAACTGGGCAGAAAAGTGCTCCTGCTGTTTGGGACTGCTTCTATGGCAGTGGTATACGCGCTCATTGGTTACTGTTTTTATGCCAACTACGAAGGATTTGTAATTGTGCTGCTGGTGCTGGCCAATGTCCTTTTTTACTCTTTTACCCTGGCGCCCCTGCTGTGGGTGGTTTTATCGGAAATTTTTCCCAACCGTATTCGCGGTGCCGCCATGTCTATCGCCGCATTTGCCCATTGGGTGGGTAATTTTACGCTTACCTTTAGTTTCCCAACAATCAAGGAAAACCTGGGCTGGGCCAATAATTTCTGGCTCTACGGACTGATTTGCGCAGCAGGCTTTGTCATCCTCTATAAAATACTGCCGGAAACCAAAGGAAAAAGCCTGGAGGAGATTGAGCATGAACTGATGGATCACCCTCCGGCCAGGAAAACCGCTGATCAGGAAAAGGTTAGTCCGCTGGGTTGAGCAAATTCTACCCAAAAAATTTTACAGACACCGATGCCAGCCAAACGCATCGGTGTTTTTTATTACAGCACACTTTTACTGAAGAAAATGTTTGAGTGAACATTTAAGAATATTGCAGTATTAGTTATTTTTCTCAATCAAAATGGTAGAAATAGCTGGTTTTTTCTGAACGGATTAAAAAAGTGAAAAAATAGTTCTTGCTGCTTGAAGTCATCTGAGCCTCCTTGCCCCACTTATACGAAACAACCTAAAGTAAATGCAGTACGAGCGCTACCAGATCAATGATTTTGTATGCGATGCTTTTTTCAGAAAGTGGGTATTGGCCCCCGATGAAGAATGCAATGCTTTCTGGCATCAGTGGCTGCAAAGTCATCCTGCCAGGCAAAATGATATCCAACAGGCTCGTTTGCTGGTAATGGCTACCGAAGTGGCCCCAATCCCTGTCAGTTGCGAAAAAATGCTCGATAGCAAAGAGCAGGTCAAAAAAACGATTTTCACCCCTGAGCAGTCTACATCAATCCATTCGCTTCCCAAGCGACAGCACAAACAAAGCATACTGTTGAAAGCTGCTGCCGTTATTAGCGGCTTTATCCTGCTCAGCATATATTTTACGCAGACTTTGCAGCCCCAAACCAGGGAATATACCACTGCTTATGGCGAAATACTGGAAGTAGTTTTGCCCGATGGCTCACTGGTCACCCTGAATGCCAACTCACAGATCAAAGTTACTGAGGACTGGCAACACAGCAGGGAAGTATGGCTGACAGGGGAGGCTTTCTTTGATGTGGCAAAAATCCCCGCTGCCCAGGCACCTGCACTAAGCCCCGACCGCTACCGAAAATTTACTGTGCACGCCGGTGATATTGATGTGGAAGTGATGGGTACACGCTTTAATGTCACACAAAGGTACTGCAATACCAAAGTTATCCTGGAAGAAGGCCTCGTCTCCCTCAGGGAAAATGAGCGTAATAACACCGGCATCAGGATGAATGCCGGAGAAGCGGTGGTATTTTCCAACAATGAGCGGGTCTTTAAAAAGGAGATTGTGGATACCCGTGTCGCACTTTCCTGGAAGAAGGGGATGCATGTGTTCAATGGTACTTCCCTTAAAGCTATTGCCCATACCCTGGAGGATACTTATGGATTTGAGGTAAAATTCGGCTCCGATGAGCTGAAAGAAAAAAGATTCAGTGCGCAGGTTCCCTACGGAGAAACTGACCTGCTGCTCACGCTGATCTCAGAGTCACTGGAAGTTGAAGTTTCGCGCAAGGACAAGCTACTCTACATTGAATAGGCATGAGGCTTATTTTTCTGAAAACGCCCTTTATTGAATTTTTATAACAACCTAACAATTAATGCTATGAGTAAATCCTACTTTAGAAAGAAGAGCCTGCTTCTCTTCATGATGTACCTGAGCTTTGGCCTGACAGGTCATGCACAGGAATTGGCCAGTAACCTGGTTTTTCCCATCTCTTCGGACACCTCGCAGGGAGGTGATGAACAAACAGAACGCATCTCACTTCGGGAGGCGCTGAGCAAACTGCAGGATGAATACCAGGTAAAGTTTGCCTACGATGAGTCGCTGGTCGAAAACCAGCTGATCTCAGTCAGGAAGATTCAGCAACTCAACGAAAACAGCCGTGACGTTTATATGCTGCTGAACGAAATACTGCTTCCCATGCAGTTGGAAGCCCGCAAAGTAGGCGATTATTACATCATCAGTGAATTAAAAAAGCCCGAAAGCAATCAGGAGGTAGAGCCCGTTAAAAACCGCTCTCAGGACCTCTCTGACGCATCGCTTGTCCCCGGAGTTGTGGCTTCCATGAAAGCCAGTCAACTAATGCTGAACCAGCAAAACAATATGTTTATCACCGTGAGCGGAACCGTTACCGACCAGAATGACGGCCAGCCTATACCGGGGGTAAACGTACTGGTAAAAGGTTCCAATGCTGGTACCATTACCGATATCAATGGTCAGTACAATATCAACGTTCCGAATAATGATGATGTGCTGATCTTTTCCTTCATCGGTTACCAGATTACGGAAGTTCCGGTAAATGGCCGCAATGTAGTAGATATTGCCCTGGCTGAGGACATCCAGAGCCTGGAAGAAGTAGTGGTAGTAGGGTATGGTAGCCAGCTTAAAAGAGAGGTGACCGGCTCAGTGCAAAGTGTAGATGCCACCGAACTTCGTGACCTGCCGGTGTCACAGGTAGCCCAGAAACTGCAGGGCCGCCTCGCCGGTGTACAGATCAACCAGACTACCGGTAAGCCGGGCCAGGGCATGAACGTCAGGATTCGCGGTCAACTCTCCGTATCAGGCGGTAGTGATCCCCTTTATGTAGTAGATGGCTTCCCGATCACTGGCGACATCAACGCACTTAACCCTGATGAAATTGAGGACATCACCGTACTGAAAGATGCTGCATCTACCTCGCTCTACGGTTCCAGGGCAGCCAATGGAGTCGTACTGATTACTACCAAAAAGGGCAAAGCCGGTCAGACCAACGTCAGCTTTACTGCTTTTGGCGGTATACAGCAGGTGCCTGAGAGAGGCAGACTGGAGATGATGAATGCTGAAGAATTCGCCCAGTTCAAAAAGGAGTTTTATGAAGATGCCGGACAGCCGGTTCCCGATATTTTCCAGAACCCGGCTTCTTTCCGTGGTCGGAACAACGACTGGTATGATGCCCTGCTGGAGGAAGCTCCCATGCAGAGCTACAACCTGACGATCACGTCCAACAAAAATAACATCAATACAGCCATCGTAGCCGGGGTGTTTGACCAGGAGGGTGTGGTGCGCAACACAAGTTATACCCGTTACTCGCTTCGTATGAACACCGACTACAAAGTATCGGATAAGGTAAACATCGGGTTTAACATAGCGCCTTCTTATATTGAAGATAATATCCCCCGTACCGATGGTGAGCGTGGCACTGGTATCCTTTTCAACGCTCTGCATACCTGGCCCATCATGCCAATTTATGATGACAATGGCGAACTGACGCTTTTCAACAGGTTCCCTGCCGAAACCGGAAATATATTCGCTTACGCTAACTGGCTAAGATCTGCCGACGAGATCAGGAACGAGTCCAAAGATGTCAACGTCCTTTCTAACGCCTATGTGGAATTCAGACCGCTGGAAGGACTTTCCATCAAGTCAACTTTCAACGCTGAGATCTACAACTCAAATTTCCTGTTCTTCAACCCTTCCACGGCTACCAGTCGTATCAATGTGCCGCTGCCTACCGATGCCCAGTCTATCCGGGAGAACACCCAGGATTTTTCCTGGCTGAATGAGAACCTGGTGACCTATAGCAAAAATTTTGGCGTGCACAACTTTGAAATCCTGGGAGGGTACACCATTCAGAAATTCCGCCGGGATCGCACGCGCATTGATGCCAATACCTACTCTGATGACCGTCTGCCTACTGTACAGGGAGCAATCAACATCAACCGAGGAGGTACTTTCAGCGATGTAGGCGAGTGGGGTCTGGTGTCATTCCTCTCCCGACTGAACTACAACTACAAAGGCAAATACCTGCTGACTGCCGCCGTACGTAGTGATGGATCTTCTCGCTTCGGATCAGAAAACCGCTGGGGTGTATTCCCTTCCGCCTCTGCCGGCTGGGTGCTTTCTGACGAAGTCTTTATGCAGGATCTTCCTGCCGTTTCCTTTTCCAAGATAAGGGCTAGCTACGGTATCACCGGTAATAATAATATTGGTAACTACACCCAGTATGCGCTGATCAACAATACGGTTAATGCTGCATTTGGCGACAATATCGCTCCGGGCGCTGTGGTCACTTCGCTGTCCAACACTAACCTGGGCTGGGAAACAACCCGGCAGTTTGATATCGGTCTGGATCTAGGTCTGTTTGACGACCGTATCCAGTTTGTCTACGATTATTATACCAAGCGTACTACCAACCTGCTTTATAGTGTACAGGTGCCCCAGGAGTCTGGTTTTGGTGCTTTTAATGATAACATTGGTGAGATACGCTTCTGGGGGCATGAGTTCGCACTGAATACCCAGAACACTACCGGTAAGCTTAACTGGACTACCAGCGCCAATATTTCATTCAACCGCAATGTAGTGGAATCCCTGGCCGATGGTATTGACCGCGTATACGGCCGCTTCCACATCACGCAGGTAGGTCAGCCTTTCGGGCAGTTTTACGGGCATATCGCCGATGGTGTATACATGAACGAAGAGGACCTGGCTTCTTCACCCCAGGTACCCGGACGTTCTACAGTGGGTAGTATCAAGCTGGTGGATGTCAACGGTGATGGTGTCATCACCCGTGGTGGTGATAATGACGACCGGGCGATCATGGGAAATCCTTTCCCTGATTTTACTTACGGTATTACCAATAACCTGCGGTATGGTAAGTTTGACTTCTCTATCGTTGGGACCGGTTCTCATGGCAACGAACTGCTGGTACGCCACCTCTACAGCACTACCAACCTGGATGGTGTATTCAACCTGATGAGAGAGGTAAAATACCGCTTCCGCACCCCAGAGAATCCGGGCAAAGGCTTCTTCGGTACTACCGTGGGTGGTGGTAATGTCACCGGTATTGAGCGTGACTGGATCAACAGCCGTTTTGTAGCGGATGCATCGTTCTTTACCATCCGTAACATTACCCTCGGATATACTTTTGATGGTTTCAATCGCTTCATCGGTTCTGCCCGTTTGTACACCTCTATCCAGAATGCCATGATCTTCACCGATTACTGGGGAGGCCAGAATCCTGAAATCAGCGTACAGCCTGATGGAAATGGTGACGGTGGAAACCTGAGCCAGGGTGTGGATATTTCCGGATACCCTGTGCCACGTACTTTTACCATCGGTGTAAATGTAAACTTCAAATAAGATGAAATATATCCGACATATATTTTTGACCAACTTACGCTACAATACCATGAAAAAAATAAATATTATCCTCGTCATCATAGCCCTGAGCCTGCCGGCCTGTCATGATGATTTTCTGACCATATTTCCAGAGACGAACTTAAGTTCTGCTACCTTTTTCAAAACTGAATCTGACTTTGAGCAGGCTGTCAACGGTGCCTATGTGCCCCTAAGAAGCATTTTTAACGACCGGTCCTGGCTGCTGGGCGAGATGCACTCCGACAATACTTACTATGCCCGTAACGTGCTCTTTGGGGCTACCGAGCAGCAGGAAGATATCGCGGATTTTTCTATTCCCAGCGATGGTGGTGTCACTACCAATGTTCACGTGACCAACCAGTATCGTCTGGATTATCAGATCATCGCCCGTACCAACCAGGTACTGACGACCATTGATGATGTTGAATTTGATGCTGATGCCAAGGCTAATCTGAAAGGGCAGGCCTTGTTCCTGAGAGGCTTTGCCTATTTTGAACTGGCCCGTTACTTCGGTAGAGTGCCTTTGCACCTCACCCCGGTTACGGTAAGACAGGAAGCAGCACTTCCTTTGGCTTCTGAGGATGAAATCTATGCGCAGATCGTACAGGATGTGCAGGAAGCAGCAAATTTGCTTCCCCCCAAGTCTGAGCAGGAAGCGGGCCGGGCAACTTCCGGTGCCGCCAAAACACTCCTGGCCAATGTCTACATGGTACAGGAAAGATGGGCAGAAGCGGAATCACTCCTGAAAGAAGTGGTCAACAGTGGAGAGTATGACCTGATGCCTGACTATGCCGAAGCATTTTCAACCAGTACCGGCAATAAGAACAATATAGAGTCAGTATTTGAAGTACAATTCCGGGAAGGCCCTGACGGACTGAACGGCAGCTTCATCAACAGCTTTATGCCACGGCCTATTTCTGCTGATGAGTTGGTCACCATCACCGGTACCTCTAATCCTCAGCCGCTAAACGGTGAGGGAAATAATATCCCTACTCCGGATATCATAGCTGCTTATGAGGAGGGCGATCTGCGGGAAGATGCTTCCATCGGTTATATTACGATTGATGGTAGCTTCTGGGCTGACAAGACTTATCCTTACATCAAAAAGTTTGCGCATCCCCACTCACTGCATGGCAACCACGGCATGAACTGGCCGGTTTACCGCTACTCTGAAGTACTGCTATTCCTCGCCGAAGCGCTGATGGAACAGGGTAAAAACGGCGAAGCCGAAACCTACCTGATGATGGTGCGGGAAAGAGCCGGTCTGGGCCCTTATCAAGGTGATCTAAGAGATGCGATTTATCGCGAGCGGAGAGTAGAACTGGCGTTTGAAAACAAGCGCTGGTTTGACCTGGTCAGAACCGGAAGGGCTATAGAAACCATCACTGCTTACGGTGAACGTATCAAGGCCAATCCGCTGGCTTACTATTATCCTGAAACCTACGGACCGAGAAGTAATGCCTTCACCAATATCAGTCTCTTCTATGCCTTGCCGGCCGATGAAGCTGACCTGAGCCCGCACTTCTAGTAGATATTTTGTGCAGACTGATACTTCCTTTGCATAGCCCGAAAACTGCTGTCACAGCAGGCTTCGGGCTGTGTTAAAGGAAATTTTGTTAAATGACAATTAAGCATAGCAGTATTGACAAAATCCATTATCTTAAAGCTGTTTTTATTTTAAACTCACTACTGCCTGCTGAACTTCAGATAAAGCGGCAGTACACACGACCTAGCTACATGAATATTAAAGAATTAATGAAACAAAGTTTGCTGTATTCGGCATTGCTGCTGCTATTTGCCTGTGGCAATATGCAGGATACTCAAATGGAAGAAGAGGCTGTCCCTCTGGGACCTAAGCTGGATAAGCTCAAATTGCAGTCGGGATTTAAAGCGGAGCATATCTACAGCCCTTCCGAGAATGAAATGGGCTCCTGGGTTTCCATGACTTTTGACGATCAGGGACGGATGATCACCTCGGACCAGTACGGAGCACTTTACCGCCTGGAAATTCCGCTCATTGGCTCAGACTCGCTTGCTCCGGTAATTGAAAAACTGAAGATACAGACTGGTGAAACCGTAGCGGATAGCATTATACAGATGGGCTACGCGCAGGGTTTGCTCTGGGCTTTCAACAGTCTCTACGTGATGGTGAACCACCGTGGAAACGAAGATTTTGAAAAGACCAGCGGTTTGTACCGCCTCAAAGATAATGATGGCGATGATCAGTTTGACGAGATCAAATTGCTTCAATCGCTGGAAGGCTCCGGTGAACACGGCCCCCACAGCATTGTACTCAGCCCGGATGAGCAGTCGCTGTATGTCATTGCCGGCAACCATACCGATGTACCGGAGATGGACGCCTACCGTTTGCCCAAAGTATGGCAGGACGACAACCTTTTCCCGCAGATCAAAGATCCACGTGGACATGCCAACGACCGTGGCGCTCCCGGTGGCTGGATTGCCAAAGTAGATTCCCTGGGCGAAAGCTGGGAACTTGTCGCTGCCGGCTTCCGTAACCCATTTGACCTGGCATTCAACCAGGCTGGTGACATGTTTACCTTTGACTCCGACATGGAGTGGGACCTGGGCATGCCCTGGTATCGCCCTACCCGGATCTGTCATGTTACCAGCGGAGCAGAATTTGGCTGGCGTACTGGTAACGGTAAGTGGTCGCCTGCCTATCCTGATAACCTGCCTGCCGTGCTGAATATCGGACAGGGATCGCCTACCGGCGTACTGCATGGCAAAAGTGCTGCTTTTCCTGAACTCTACCAGGATGCACTCTTTGCTTTTGACTGGAGCTTTGGTATTATCTACGCCGTACACATGCAGCCCCAGGGCGCAAGCTACACCGGCGAAAGAGAAGAGTTTATATCAGGGATGCCATTACCGCTTACCGACGGTGTATTTGGACCGGATGGGGCCATGTACTTCCTTACCGGTGGCCGCCGCCTGGATTCTGACCTCTACCGGGTTTACTTTGACGGCGAAGAGAGCAACGTCAGGCTGGCCGCTCTGGATGAAGAGGATGTTACCGAAGCGCATAAGATCAGAACCCGCCTGGAGCAGTACCACGAAAAGGGCAAAGCTGGCGGGCTGGAAGCTGCCTGGCCTTACCTGAACCACCAGGATCGCTTTGTACGATATGCTGCCCGCATTGCCGTGGAACATCAGCCGGTATCCCAGTGGCAGAGCAAGGCACTCAGCGAAGAAGATCCGATCACCACCATACAGGCAATGGTGGCCCTGGCCAGACACGGAGACAAAAGCCTCAGGGACCAGATGCTGCGCAAGCTTAGTGAGATTGATTACAGCAAACTGAATGAAACGCAGCAGGTAGATCTCCTTCGGGCGATGGAGCTTACGCTGGTAAGAATGGGCGAGCCTTCTGAAGCCAGCCGTCAGTTACTGGTGGAATATCTGCAGCCGCATTATCCGGCAAACAAAGAAGTGCTGAATGGTTCTATGAGTAAACTACTCGTACACCTTGACGCGCCGGATGTAATAGAGACTACCCTGACACTGCTGGAAGAGGATAAAAGTGGACTGGCCGAGCAGGCCGCCTCAGCTACTGACGGTACCGATCTTATCCTCAGAAATCCCCAGTACGGGCTGGATATTGCGCAGATGCTCAGGAATGTGCCTCCTGCTCAGCAAACCTATTACGCTACTGTGCTGAGCAGCCCGCTTTCCAGCTGGACACCCGACCAGCGGGAAAGGTACTTCAAATGGTTTTACCAGGCATTTGACTTTAAAGGAGGAAACAGTTACGTCGGCTTTGTTGACAAAGCCCGTCAGGCTGCCCTGGCCCATGTACCCAAATCAGATTTTGAGATGTACAATACCATGTCCGGGGATTCACTCATCGCCAATAATGGCCGCGATCTGGCCAATGTACCCAAACCGGAAGGACCCCGCCGTAACTGGGAACTGGACGAGGCGCTGGCAGTACTGGACAGCGGAGGACTGCAAAGCCGCACTTTTGAAACCGGCAAAAATATGTATGCGGCCACCCGCTGCGTAACCTGCCACAGTATGCGCGGTGAAGGCGGTAATATCGGCCCTGACCTCACGCAACTGGGAACCCGTTTTTCCGCTGAGGATATGATAGAGGCTATCGTTGAGCCGAATAAAACCATCTCTGACCAATATGCTTCTACGGTGCTTTACCTCAAAAACGGACAGTCGGTAGTAGGACGCCTGACCAACCAGGACGAAGATACATACTACCTCTCCCAGAATCCTTTTGCCCCTGACTTTATCAGGGAGGTGCCTAAAGAAGATGTGCAACAGACCAAGCTTTCTACAGTGTCTGTCATGCCTCCCGGTACCATCAATGCACTGAATGAGGAGGAACTCAAAGACCTCATTGCGTACCTGATGGCAGGCGGTAATCCTGATCATAGCATTTACCAGCAGGCAGGAGAAGAAAAAGCCAGCCTTGACTAAAAAACTCAGGAGAGGCAGCAGCCCTGGCTGGCTGTCTCTCTGATTTTACTTGTCTGAAAAGAAATAACTACCTTATGAAACAAACGACAACCTATTTTATACAGACCCTTATACTCTTGGGGGTATTGCTCAGCAGTTGTGGTTCACCTACCGCAGAGGAAAAAAGTGCCACCCCTGCCAGTGAGGTAAACAGCGAAGCGACGGAAACTGATGCCGAAGGCTTTGTCAGTATCTTTAATGGTGAAAACCTGGACGGCTGGGAGGGTGATACCAATTTCTGGAGAGTGGAAGAGGGAAGCCTGGTGGGTGAAATAACCCCTGACAAACTACTTAAAACCAATTCATTCATCATCTGGGAAGGCGGTGAAGTCGGTGATTTTGAGCTCAAGACTGAGTTTCGTATCACTGAAAGCGGCAATAGCGGTATCAACTACCGAAGTGAGCGGCTGGATACGATTCCCTACGCATTAAGAGGTTACCAGGCCGATATTGACGGAAAAAACCGCTATACCGGCCAAAACTACGAAGAGCGCAAGCGCACTACCCTGGCTTATCGCGGCGAAAAAGTGGCGGTCAGCAGCCAGGAAAATCCTGAGGAAGCCGGTTCATTAAGGGCCAATGTAGCTAGAAACGCCTGGCAGTCACGTGAAGTGCTGGAGTCCCTGGGTGAATCAGACGTCCTCAAAGAACAGATCAACAGCGAGGACTGGAATGAAGTACACCTGATAGTCAAAGGTAACGAGTTACAGCACTACGTCAACGGTGTATTGATGAGCGATGTGACGGATAATGACCTGCACAACCGGAAAATGGAGGGCCTGCTGGGCGTGCAGGTGCACGTAGGGCCGCCCATGAAAGTAGAATACCGGAATATACGGATCAAGCAGCTCTAGACATCAGAAGTGAAGCATACGCAAACCTGCTGCACTTGTGATTGTGCGATTTTTATGGTTAATTAAATCTAAAATTGAGTGACAATAGAGACACAACGACCTGCCTGGATGGATAAAGTTTCCAACCCCGCCCAACTTGGCGGGATAGAGACTTCAGTGGCCGATAACGGATCGGCCAGGGGTAGTCGTATTGCCTGGGTGAATACCGGGGGCGGACTCCGATTTAAGCTATTGCCTGACCGGGGCCTGGATATTGGTGAAGTTTTTTACGGGCAGCACAGCCTGGCCTGGCTGAGCCACCAGGGATTTACCCCTCCCAACGATGCTGCTGCCCATGGACTTAACTGGCTTACATCCTTCGGTGGTGGTTTCCTGACTACCTGCGGACTTAGCCATGTAGGCGGTCCGGAAAAGGATGCCCATGGGGAAAGAGGTTTGCATGGTGAGATTAGTAACTGTCGTGCCGAAATCACGACCATGCTGCAGCCCGACCTGATGAGCCCTGCGCCGCGTATGCAGGTTAGCGCCACCATCAGAGAAAGCAGGGTGTTTGGCCCACATCTCGAATTAAGACGTACCATCACGGCAGAGCTGGGTAAAGCCGCTTTTCATCTACAGGATGAAGTCATTAACCGGGGCAATGTGCCTGCTCCCCATATGCTCCTTTACCACTGCAATTTTGGCTGGCCGCTGATAGACGAAGGCGCATCCCTTTGCTGGCAGGGTTCATGGACAGCCCGTGACCAGGATTCTGAGATTTTCAGGGAAGGCAATGACTTTCGCAGATGCCTGTCTCCGCAGGAGGCCCATGCTGCCGCTGGTGAGGATGTAGCCTTCATTGAGCCCAAAGAAGACCAGCAGGGACTGTGCCGCTGCGGAGTATACAATCCGAAGCTAGGGATAGCCCTGAAAATGCAGTTTCAGAAAGATCAGCTACCCTGCCTGACCAACTGGCAGCACTGGGGAAGAGGTGAGTACGTGACGGCCCTGGAGCCCGGAACGCACTTTCCCGTAGGTCAGGCCCGGGCGAGAGAAGAAGGGACGTTGATACAACTGGAGCCAGGCGAGCGTAGACAGTATGCGCTCAGTTTTGAGATACTAAAGCAACAGACAGATATTGAAAATTTTTTATCCAACAACTTAACGTGAAATAAACTGAACAATGGAAACAATCGAAAAGATGAGTCTGGCTCAGAAAGCACTTGATCAGGGAAAAGGTATACTACGGCTCGCCCCAACCTGGGTTCCGAGATCATTCTGTGTTCCCGGAAGGAGGATTAAGCTACATCCCGATGATTATTATGTGCTGGGAGGAAAACGGGGAGGTATAGATGAGCGATGGCTTTCTTCCACTACTCCTGCTAAAAATGGCCCCCTTACCGGTGAAAACGAAGGACTTAGCGCAATCGTTTTCTCCGATGGTACAGAAGTCAAGAAAATACTGCTCAGTGATGCGGTAAGCGAATTGAAGGGCAACCTGATCGGCGAGCGTATCTGGAAAGAACACGAAAGCTGGCCCATGTATTCCAAATTTTTTGATAACATGGGGCCGCTGCCTCATCACGTGCACCACAATGATGAGGAGGCTAAAAAGATAGGTCAGCTGGGTAAACCGGAAGCTTATTACTTCCCTCCTCAGCTCAACAACCACGGAGGTGACTATCCTTATACTTTCTTTGGCATTGCTCCCGGAACTACCAAAGAGCAGATCAGGGAATGCCTGGTTAACTTTACCAAGGGAGACAACAAAATTACCAATTTCTCATCAGCCTATCGCCTGGAGCCAGGCACCGGCTGGGATGTGCCTCCGGGGCTGCTCCATGCGCCCGGCAGTATGTGCACCTATGAGCCGCAGAAGGCATCTGACGTATTTGCCATGTACCAGTCGCTGGTCAATGAGGCCATCATAGATGAAGAACTACTCTGGAACGGCACGCCCAAAGAGAGAATTGGCGACTTTGACCAGTTACTGGAAGTGCTGGACTGGGAACTGAACGTAGATCCCAACATGATGGAAAACCGCTTTATGCAGCCCAGGCCGGTCAGATCACTGGATGAAATGCAGGCTGAGGGTTATGTGGAAAACTGGGTTTGCTATAAATCTGATGCTTTCAGTGCCAAGGAGTTGACTGTCCTTCCCGGAGCCAGCGTGACCATTAAAGATAGTGCAGCTTACGGCATGATCATGATGCAGGGACATGGCAAAATGGGCGTATGGGACGTAGAGACACCGGCCCTGATCCGTTACGGACAGCTGACCAATGATGAGTTTTTCGTCAGCGAAAGTGCCGCAAAGGACGGAGTGACCATTGTCAACCATTCTACCACTGACCCTATCGTAATGCTCAAGCATTTCGGACCGGAAAACCCCGATCTGAAAATCTGATTTGCATGTGTTAATTATTTTTCAACCTAAATATCTATTAAGATGCAAGACAACCAATATCCCAAACTACACAACGCCACCTGGCCGGGTATCGTGGGCAAGGGCCCTGATTCTGAACCGGTGATTCCGCTGGATAAAATGCTGGAAATGACGGCTGCCGCCGAAGTGAACGGTGTTAAATTTGACGGAGTAGACCTGGGACTCCTGGATCCGCATATCAATATTGACAGTACGGATGATGAAATCAAAAAGCTGGCCGACAAGATCGGTTCGCTGGACCTGAAAGTAGGCAGCCTGGTAGCGCCTATCTGGGGCGGCCCGGCTATGGGTAGCAAGGATGAACGCGCCCATTTTGTCGACATGGTCCGTAAATCCTGCCACTTTGGTCAGAAACTGAAAGAATACGGGGTGCGCTCCTATGGCGTAGTCCGTATTGACTCTGCCAGTTCTCCCGAAGCCTGGGCCGAAGATCCCGCAGGTAATTCTAAAAAGATCGTGGAAACTTTCCAGCAGGCCTGTGATGTGGCCGCCGACTTTGGCGAAAAACTGGCTGCCGAGGGAGAAATCTGCTGGGGAGGCATGCACAGCTGGAAAACCATGGTAGAAACGCTGGAGGCAGTAGACCGCCCCAATATGGGATTCCAGGCAGATATGTCGCATACGTTGCTTTATCTGCTCGGCTATAACCGGCCCGAAGACCGCATTCTTCCCAAGGACTTTGACTGGTCGGACCGTAAAACCCTGGAAGAAGGGCTGAAAAAGATTACCAAGGCGCTGCGTCCCTGGACGATTGACTTCCACGTTGCCCAGAATGACGGCACTGTACACGGTACCGGCTCACATGATAAAACCGGAAGGCACTGCCTGGCTACCGATCCTAACGGCAAACTGGATGTGGCACACGATGCCGGATACTGGCTCCGTGACGAAAATGGCAACCTCACCAAAGCCTTCAAGCATATCTGCTGGGATGGCTGTATGTTCGACAATGCCGTCATGATGCAGCAGCAGACCTGGAATGATATCCTGGCAATGCTGATCAGTGTCCGTGAAAAACATGGCTGGAAGGAAGAATCGGTAAAGCAGCCTGCTTAAGCTGTTACTACAGGAGCGTTTCCCGGAAACGCTCCTGCTACTACCTTTTTTATTTTTTAACTTAAGAAAAACAAGAAAATGAGTGACAAAAAAGTACTGAGAATCGGACTGATCGGACGAGGATTTATGGGCAGGACCCACTCCAACGCCTACCGCAGACTAGCCAACTTTTTTCCTGACCTGGGGGTGCTGCCCGTGCTGAAAGCGGTTTGCTCCCGTAACGAGGAAAAAGTAAAGGCTTTTGCTGAGCAATGGGGCTATGAATCATACGAAACCGACTGGAAAGCCCTCATTGCCCGTGATGATATTGATGCGGTAGATATTTGTACACCCAACGATACCCATGCCGAGATCGCGATGGCTGCTGCCAAAGCCGGTAAAATGATCCTCTGCGAGAAGCCATTGTCCCGGACACTGGATGAGGCAAAACAAATGGTGGAATCCGTAGAGAAAGCCGGTGTCAAAAATACGGTCTGGTACAATTACCGCCGGGTGCCGGCTGTGACCCTGGCCAAACAGCTGGTGGACGAAGGCAAACTCGGACGTATCTTCCATTATAGGGCTAACTTCCTGCAGGACTGGACCATCAGCCCGGAGTTACCCCAGGGTGGTGAAGGCTTGTGGAGGCTGGATGCCGATGCTGCCGGTTCCGGTGTGACCGGTGACCTGCTGGCCCACTGCATAGATACTGCCATGTGGCTCAACGGAGGTATCAAAGATGTATCTGCCGTGACCGAAACCTTTATCAAAGAGCGGGTACACCAGGATAGCGGAAAGAAACAAAAGGTTGGTATAGACGATGCCTGTATTTTCCACTGCCACTTTGATAATGGCTCGCTGGGACTCTTTGAATCCACCCGCTATGCCAGAGGGCATAAGGCGCTCTATACCTTTGAGATCAACGGTGAGCACGCTTCTATCCGCTGGGACCTGCATGACCTCAATCGCCTGGAATATTTTGATCACCGGGATGAATCGGTAGTCCGAGGATGGAGAACTATCCATGTGACCGACGGTGACCAGCCCTATATGGACAAATGGTGGGTGCCGGGCTTGTCTATTGGTTATGAGCATTCCTTTATCCATCAGGCGGCAGATTTCTTCAAAAGCCTGGATAGTGGGGAAGCGTGCCATCCGACTTTCCGCGATGCCTACGAAACACAAAAGGTATGCGAGGCGGTACTGAACTCGGCTGCTTCCAAAAAATGGGTTGATACGCAGGTAGACTGGGGAAGCGCCAAACCTCAAGCGGTAGTCGCCTGATGAGTAGGACGCAGTGTTTTGTCAACATTGCGTAACGACTATGTATATGATGAAACAGATGGGGCTGAACATTCAGCCCCATTTTTTTGCTGTTAGCCGCACCCTGGTCCGTTTCCAATATAGGAATGGTTATGCAGGCTATCAGGGGTAAATTCTAAAGTTCTCAGGTATTGAACAGCATCGGTAAAAGCCTTTATACTGCTCATTGAATAAAACTAAATTATAAACCGATTTGATGGCCAAATCAGGACAGTACAGGATGCCTAAGTTGAGAATATTCGCAAATTTTTTACTGATTAAGAGATAAGCAGCTGATTTTAGTAAACTGACATATTGATCACGGAAAGCAATCAATTGCCACAACCTACAAATGTCTACTGAATTCCACTGTTTAGCTGAACGCCATAAAATATAATACTGCGGCTCCTATGAAAGAACAAACTTCTACGCATACTGATGAAGGTTTATGGCAGGCGTTTAAAGAAGGGAGTGAAGCTTCATTTGATCTTATCTACGAAAAAACTTTCTCTTCTCTTTATGCCTATGGCTACCGACTATGCCGGGATGAGGAGTTGGTAAAGGATTGCATTCAGAATATGTTTATTGAGATCTGGCAAAAACGCCAGCAACTGAACGAAGTACATACGCTCAGGCATTATTTATTTAAAATATTGAGGCGAAAAATTTTCCACGAATTGGAGAACAAAAACAAGGCTGATAACCGCCTCCAGTTAGCCTTATCTGACCACGGAACAGACTTTTTCTTTTCCTCACAAGTTGATCGGATCAATGCGGATGATGCTTTTCCCGAAGAAGTTAAAAACCGGCTGAAAGCATTGTTATCAAGGCTTTCCAGTAGGCAGAAAGAGGCGGTAGTACTAAAATTCTATGGGAACATGAGTTATGCTGAAATCAGCGAAATCATGGGGCTCAAAGATGCCAAATATGCCCGGCAACTTATTTACCGTTCTATCAACGAACTGAAACGCTGTTTTGAAGAAGAATATAATTTTAGCCTTTCCTCCCACAGCCTGTATCTTTGCCTGCTCTATATGGGTATCTGAAGGCTTACTCCAAGTTGTACCAGAACAGGCCTTTCATCAGCACCGATCAGCCTAAAGCCAGGTAAAAGCTCATCGTCTTCTCAATCTTCCCACAAACAAGAAGTAGTTCAAAATCTTAGGAAAGGAAAAGTTCAGGTTGCTCCATAAAAGAATCCTATTTCCAAAACATAGCAGGGTATTTTGCTGGTTATGCATATTCTGTATATAAAGGCTCTATATTGCTAAAGACACCCTTTGTAACAGATCTTTTTATTTATTCCTGCTTCCAGGCGAAAATTGATTTTGCCGCTGAGCTCAAATTTTGACAAATATGCTTTTTGGCAAGCTTATTCCCGACCAGATTATTGCGAATCTTTACACCCGTGGCAGCCTTCAAAAGACAGCGGATGGACTTTCATTTTCATTAAAGAACCGCCTGATGAAGGCCCGGCTGCTTAAAGTCATCTCCATAAGCCTTGATGAGGAGCCCCTTCCTGCCGATCAGGTGACCATCCTGCAGCCTGGTGGTACGCCTATTAATGCAAACGCAGTTTCTTCACAGCAGCCACTGGATTTTCCTCTGGGAAATACCTTAGCCATCCACATAAAGTATGACATATCAGTTGGCAGTAATTATCGCTTCCATTTGCTGTTGCTCACCGAGCCTTTTGGAAAAATCAGGCTTAACTTTGAAGATGTTGTAAGCGAGCAGAAAGCTTCTGATAGGACCAGTGGAATTCCCCGTAGCGAAACTGATGATTATACTAAAGAAATCATCCGCGAGAGATTACATTTTGCAGAAAAGTACAGCGGTACCCGTTTTCCGGCCATTAGTCAGCATCACCTGAATCCACAGGAGGTAAGAGGCAATTGTGAGAATTTTATCGGTGCGGTGCAGGTGCCACTGGGGCTGGCTGGTCCGGTTAGGGTCTGTGGCGAATATGCTGACGGCGAATTTCTGGTGCCCATGGCTACCACCGAGGGTACACTACTGGCATCTTATAACCGGGGTATCAAACTGGTCAACCAGTGCGGAGGCGTAAAGACCACCGTCACCAGGGATGCCATGCAGCGGGCGCCGGTCTTTGTCTTTGATGATGCCCGGCAGGCCCGTGATTTCGCAGCCTGGGTGGATGAACACCTGGGCCATATACAGCAGATAGCCGCCGAAGGCTCCCGGTATGCCCGGCTGCAGCATATTGAGAATTATCTTTCCAATGCCTTTGCCTTTTTGCGCTTTAACTTCCAAACCGGTGATGCTGCCGGTCAGAACATGGTGACCAAGGCTACCTATGAAAGCTGTCTCTGGATTCAGGAGCACTGCCCCATAAAACCCCGCCATTTTTACCTGGAGTCTAATATGGCTACTGACAAGAAGCCTTCGTTTATCAACAGCCTGCAGGGTAGGGGCAAAAGTGTTACTGCCGAAGTGCTGCTGAAAAAAGAGGTGTTGGAAAGAGAAATGCGGGTAAGCGGGGAGCAGTTGAACGCGCACCAGGGCGTAGCAGGCATTGGCGCACTCTTATCCGGGGTGAACAACAACGGGCTGCACTCGGTCAACGCGATCACTGCCATGTTTATCGCTACCGGACAGGATGTGGCTACCGTCGCCGAGTCTTCTGCCTGCCGCACCCATATTGAGCTTTTGTCCAATGGGGACCTGAATGCTTCGCTAAGCCTGCCTTCTCTCGTGGTGGGGAGCTTTGGCGGGGGTACCGGTCTGCCCATGCAGCGTGAATGCCTGGAAATGATGGGGTGCTACGGAGAAGGTAAAGCCAGGAAGCTGGCGGAAATTATTGCTGCGGTAGTCATAGCAGGAGAAATCTCGCTGGCAGCAGCTATTTCCTCTGCCGATTGGGTCAGCAGTCATGAGGCGATGGGGCGTAATAAGTAGGCCGTTTCAATGATATTAAAAAAGCTCCCCTATCGGTGAAGATGGGGGAGCTTTTTGACTAATCGGGTGGTCTTTTACAAACCTACTGCCTTGGGGCTTTTTTTAGGTTGGCTTAGAAAATCTGTGTCCTGCTGTTCCAGCAGCCGGTTGATTTCCGGTAGTTTCTGGTCAAGTAGCTTTTGCAGGGCGGCAATTTCCTGGTCTATCTGGGCAGAAACTTCTTTCTTGTATTCCACTGCCTGATCGGTGGGCCTGAAATCTCCGGCAGACTCGTGGGTGGCCAGGTATGCAAGTCGGTTATTCAGCTTGATGCCGAAATTCAGCGGATCCTGGTAGGCTTCATTCCGTGTTTCGTGAATATTGTTTTCTATCACCGTCATTTCCTTGTCCAGGGCTTCAGCTGCTTTGATGATGTCGGCTGCTTTTTCATCGGATTTCATTTTTTCCTTCAGGTATTTCAGGTCTTTGCGAATGCTCCTGATGTCAATAACCGCCTGATGGGCTTCAGACAATTTATCCCTGACCTCAATGAGAAAGTCAAACTGCGCCTGCATATCGGCGATAGGGGTGTTTACCCGTGGGTCTTTGAGAATCTCAAAATCCTGCTCTACACTTTTACCATTGACAGTGAGGCGGGCTTTATATCGTCCGGGAACCGCCTTTGGGCCTTTGGTATTGGAAGAGTAGAGGATGAGCCCGTCAAAAGACACTGCATCGGGATAGCGCATATCCCAGACAAAGAGGTTATTACCCTCTCTTACTTTCAGTTTTTGGGAGGCCTTGGCACTTTGGTTCGTAAAGTTTTTGATTTGCGTACCGTTCTGTTCAAGGATATCCAGGCTGATAGTATCAGTGGCCGCAGGTTTTTGCTTCAGGTAGTAGTAGAGCATGACGCCTTCGGGATGGTTTTCCCCCATCAGCAGTGTATCTGCTTTGCCTCTTCCGCCCTCGTTCATACGATAGCTGGGCTTGGGCTGGAAAAGATGAAAATCAGCGGTCGCTACTCCCTGGTTCAGCTGGTGGAGCGGCGTCAGATCGTCAATGATCCAGAAACTACGTCCCTGTGTAGCCACGATCAGGTTATTGTCGCGCACCTGCAAATCGGTGATCGGAACTTCGGGCAGGTTCAGCTGAAAAGGTTTCCAGGAAGCTCCATCGTCAAACGAAACGTACATACCATATTCAGTACCTGCATACAACAGACCGGCTCTTTTGGGGTCTGCTCTTACCACTCTGGTAAAGTGCAGGTCATCAATGCCGGAAGTAATTTTTGTCCAGCTTTGGCCGTAGTCTGTAGTTTTGTAGAGGTAGGGCCTGAAATCGCCGCTTTTGTACATGGTGCCTGCCACATAGGCGCCGCCCGCCTGGCTCGGATGGATGTCAATGGCATTCCACATGAGCATTTCAGGCGCATCGGGAGGCGTAACATCCGTCCAGCTTTCACCGCCATCTTTGGTGAGGTAGAGCAGTCCGTCATCAGAACCTGTCCACAGGACTCCTTTTTCGTAGGGGCTTTCGTTGGCCGTCAGGATAGTGGCATAAAATTCCACACCGGTATTATCCTGGGTGATAGGCCCGCCCGAGGATTTCAGCGTTTCTAGTTTGGCACGGGTAAGGTCCGGGCTAATGGTCTGCCAGTTCTGCCCTTCGGTAGCAGAAACATGCACCCGGTGGGAAAAGGCATAGAGCTTATCCGGGTCGTGATGAGAAAAGAAAGTGGGAAAATTCCAGTTAAAGCGATATTTCATCACTTCCACGCCGGAACCTGCCGGGTTTAGCGGCCATACGTTGATGGAGCGTTGCTGGCTGTTGCCATGGTTGTACCGGTACAGGTAACCCTTGTAATTACCCCCGTAGATAATATCGTTATCATCCGGGTCAATGGCATGATAGGCACTTTCACCACCGGCGGTTACCTCCCAGTCGTCTTCTGAAATAGCATTTCCGTCCGAGCGGTGCAGTATCCGGATGGAAGAGTTATCCTGCTGCGCACCATAAATGCGGTAAGGAAAATGATCATCGGTAGCAATGCGGTAAAACTGCGCAGTAGGCTGGTTGTGATAAGTAGTCCAGCTGTCGCCACCATCGGTAGAGACCTGCGCCCCACCATCATCGGCAATGATCATGCGCTCATTATCTTCGGGATCTATCCAGAGGTCGTGGTGGTCGCCATGGGGAGCATTGTGCAGGCTGAAAGTTTTGCCTCCATCAGTAGATTTGGCATAAGAGACATTCATGACGTACACCTTGTTTTCATCCTGGGTGTCAGCAATGACCCGCGTATAGTACCAGGCACGGGAGCGTAGCGCCCGGTCTGAGCTGGTCTTCTGCCAGCTTTTGCCGGCATCGTCGGAGCGGAAAAGGCCTCCGTCTTTGGCTTCTATCAGCGCCCACACCCGATCAGGGTTCACCGGAGAGACCGTTACCCCGATAATGCCGCGAGGTGCTTTGGGCATATTGGGCAGGTCGGTGAGTTTGGCCCAGGTTTTTCCTGAGTCCGTACTTTTCCAGAGGTCGGAGCCGGGCCCACCACTGGACAGGCTGTAGGGCGTACGCCGGACATTCCAGGTGCTGGCGTAGAGGATACGGGGATTGGAAGGATCAAAGGTAAGGTCCACCGCTCCGGCATCTTCGTTGGCAAAAAGTACTTTTTCCCAGCTGGCTCCGCCATCGCTGCTTTTGTACACCCCCCGGGCATCACCGGGCTGCCAGAGGTCGCCCATGGCGGCTACATACACGATATCAGGATTACTGGGGTGAATTCGGATTCGGCCAATATGCCGGGTATCTTCCAGCCCAATAAACTGCCAGCTT
Source organism: uncultured Porifericola sp. (assembly GCA_964518125.1). Taxonomy (GTDB): domain Bacteria; phylum Bacteroidota; class Bacteroidia; order Cytophagales; family Cyclobacteriaceae; genus Catalinimonas. Next base: position 4,138 of record CAZFFW010000004.1, on the reverse strand, counting down.
TTGCCGGCGTCGGTAGACTTCCAGACGCCAAAATTAGAAGATACGTTTCCCCTGATGGTTTTTTCACCCAGCCCCACATAGATCACATTAGGGTCTGATTCAGCTACCGCTACGGCGCCCACTGAGCCGCCAAAGTAGCCATCCGATATGTTTTTCCATTTGTTGCCGCCGTCGTCAGTTTTCCAGACGCCGCCGCCGACTGAACCAAAGTAGTAGGTGTCCCGGTCACCGGGTATGCCGGTCACAGTGGCTGACCTGCCTCCCCTAAAAGGACCAACCAGGCGGTATTCAATAGCGTTATAGAGGGATTCATCAAAAGTCGTCAGCGCTGATTCGCTGTTCTTTCTGTTGCGCTGGGCATCAGCATCCATGCTGATAAAGGCTGCCAGCAGGCATAACAGTTTGAGGTAGGTTAAGATAGTAGGTTTCTTTTTCATGTAAGCATAAATAACAGACTGTAAAAGCCCAAGATAGCAGCTAGGTCAGCAGCATCCAATACTGTCGCTGAAAAACGCGTAACCCTGGTAAAATCCTATGGAGAAGCCATTTTGCTGTGGCTGCGGGTTGAAACAGTACCACCGTATCCCCGAATATTATTGATACATTTTACAAGGACTTCTCGGTGATATGAAAAAGCTTCATATCTCTCTGCTGGTAAGGAAACTGAATACAGTAGTTTCGACGCTATTTGCCTGTGTTGACGTTGTTTTATTGAACGATCTGCCATAAATTAATGAAACTGTCAGTTTCCATGTTCGGCAATGAATATTGGTACTCAGACTTTCATTATTTTTTACAACAACCGCTTACCTACATGAAATCACATTCGTTTCGGCCCTTATTGGCTATGGGTTTATGTCTGTTCTCTGCTGCAACTTTGTCCTCTCAGAATTTACCTGAATACCAAACCGGGGAGGGAGAATTGCTGGTTCGGGTGAACTCTACCGGCACGCCTCCCGATTGGGCGCTGATGCAGCGGCAACTGATGCAGGCACTTTACCCGGCAGCCACTACTTTTGTAGAGAAATACACGGATGAAAACGGCCGTCTGATCTGGCGTGATGAATGGCCCGGCATGGATGGTTCTGACGATGGCTACGAGAGTTTTTACAATTTCCCCCTTTACTACGCGCTGGGTGGCCCCCAGGAAATTGATAGTATTTCACGTAAACTTTGGGATGAGGTGACGGTACAGTTTACCGAATACGGACAGATCCACGATGAATTTGATGCCGGCTACGACTGGATGCATCATGGAGAGTCTTATACCTATTTCTACTTTTTCGGACTGGCCAACCCTACCGACAAAAAGATGCGTGACCGGGCCATCAAGTTTGCCGAATTGTACATGGACGACGGCACCGAAAAATCAAATTATAATGCCAAGCATAAGATTATCCGCTCACCGCTGAACGGCAGCCTAGGGCCCAGATTTGTCAATACCGCCGAAGACTGGGTGACGCATAGGCCCATCCTGGCCCATTATCCGCTGCCTTATGACGATATTCCCAACATTCATGCTTCTGCTGACTGGAATGATGATGAGAAATTCCCCTACATCCTGCAGGCCATTAACGAGCGCATGATGAAAAACGATGTGCCGCTTAACCTGGCATCCACCAGCATGATGGCCAATGCCTACATGTACACCAAAGACGAACGCTATAAGCAGTGGGTCAAAGAATATGTAGAGGCCTGGATGCAGCGGGTTGAGGATAACGATGGTGTCATCCCGGACAATGTAGGACAGACCGGTATCATTGGTGAGCATACCGGAGGCAAGTGGTGGGGCGGTTACTACGGCTGGCGATGGCCGCACGGCTTGCCCAACCAGATGGAAGCTACCACCATCGGGGCCAGCAATGCTTATCTGCTGACTGGCGATTCTTCCTACCTGGAGCTGCCTTATTCGGTCATCCGGGCGGTGTCAGAGCAGGCGAAGGAAGAAGATGGACTGACGATGGTGCCTTACCGATACGATGACCGGGGCTGGTATGACTACCGGCCCATGCGCCCCAAGTACCCCACGCACCTCTGGTACTACTCCCGATCAGACGAGGACTGGCAGCGGGTAAAAGCCCTGACCGATCAGGCAAAAATGGAAAAGCTTAGCTACCATAAAAGCAAAGGTGATTCAGAAAATACCGCTGCCTGGCTGGGTTATCTGGAAGGGAAGAATCCCACTTACCCGATGGATATACTGAAAGCTACTTACCAGGAAATGCAGCGCCGCCTAGAAGAAGTTAGAAATGATGAAAGTACCCCCGACGATATGGATGTACATCACTGGCTGGAGCGAAATCCAGTCGTGCTGGAAGGGCTGGTACAAACCATGCTGGGTGCGCCCAACCATATCTACCACGGCGGGCTATTGCATAGCAGTATCCGCTATTTTGACCCGGTGAAAAAGCGGCCGGGCATTCCCGAAGATGTGGCTGCCCTGGTGCGGCAAGTCAACAAAAGCGGGATTTCCCTCCAACTGGTCAACCTGCATCCTACCGAAACCAAATATGTGATGATACAGGGAGGTATGTTTGGTGAGCATCAGGTCACCCGCATCCGGCAGGTGATTGACTATCCTTATCAGTTTGACACGATTGACCAGAAATATTTTACGGTAGAACTGGCACCGGGAGCAATTGGCCAATTGGAGATCGGGCTGGACCGCTTTGTCAACGATCCTACTTACGCCTTCCCCTGGCATGGCGATGAGGTTCCGGTTTTGGGGATGAAGTAAGCAGTAAAAAAAATTCTGAATCCTTGGTTTGTGCCCCCACATACCGAAACATTGATCATCCTCATCTGTGATCAGGATGGCAAGTAAAGCGCATCTCAGATGCGCCTGTCCAAAAACCAGCGCTTCAAGCGCTGGCTATTCATATACTTCCTTTTCCCCGCTTTGTGCCCCCACAAACCGGGACTCACTTTTTTAAAGCCGGTAAGCCCTGCCCGCATTCTGGTGAAAAATATCTTTGAGTTCCCGCTCATTGAAGTCACCAAGTAGTTCGTCCAGAATCAGCATCCAGCGATCAAAACTGCCGCCTAGCGTTAGAACCGGCCAGTCGCTGGCGAAGACCATGCGCTCGCTGCCAAAATACTCTATGGGCTGTAGGATGTAGGGCTTCAGTGTTTCGCTGTTCTTCTGTTCGTCTGCGCAGCGGGTAAGCAATCCGGAAAGTTTGCAGTAAACGTTGGGGCGCTCGGCCATCGCTTGCATGGCCTGCTGCCAGCTTTCCATTTCACCCTGCCTTACATCCGGAAGCCCCAGGTGGTTGATGATGAAGGTCATTTCAGGAAACTGGTCTATCAGCGGCAGAAATTCCCGTAGTCCTTCTGCTCCGTAGTGGATATCCAGGCTTAGCCCGTGTTCATTCATCAGGCGCAGGCTTTCCAAAAAAGGGGTTGAAGTAGCCATTTCTGTAGGATCTCCCATACGCCGGATGCCTTTGACCATAGCATTTTCTGCCAGCTTTTCCAGGTCAGACCCAACGGCTTTGCCTTTTTCCAGCGGGAAAAAAGCAACAATTCCAGCAATTTTATCTTCATGCTCGGCCAGTTGACTGATCCAGTCGGTTTCCTGCAGGTATTCTTCCGGCACACGGCCGCTTTCTACAAAGACAATTCTTTGCAGCGCATAATTCTTCGTCGCCTGCAGGTAATCATCTGGTACAAAATCCCGGCTGATAGGCGAGGATTTATTCTCCAGCCAGGGGTATTCCAGGCGGTCAAGTTCCCAAAAGTGGGCATGAGTATCGGTGATGGGTATATCTTTGAGACTTAAAATGTTGTTATGGGAGAAGCCGGGAAAGGTGCTGCTCATAAGTCCTGCAGTAAGCCCTAATCCCTGTTTGAGAAATGTTCTTCTTGGCTGCATATTGCGTTGTTTCAGGCTGAAAAAATCTGTATTATTAAATGAATCTAACGATTTTTAGCGTAGTATCTACCAACGTTCAAGCAATTTCACCTTGTTACAACCTAAACTATTTAGCTGCTGCCTGAAGGTATGTTTTCTGTGCCTGCTTTTTACCGGCCGCTTACTGGCGCAGGAGATAGTCCCCAACCTGCTTCGCCCCGAACTGGACCTACAGATCTTTCAGTTTCCCCACGATCAGATGCCCCGTATTGATGGCAAAACTGA
>CAZFFW010000003.1:0-103851 GCA_964518125.1 uncultured Porifericola sp. | reverse complement strand
CAAGCCCTTATGCAACCCAGCTGCAGCCTCACTGTAGTGAAATCTTTAGTATATTGCTGTCAGATTTTTTTACATAAACACAACCCTAACCAATGAATATAAAATATACATTCAGTGTCCTTCTTTTTTTTCTGAGTTTACCTCTGCTGGCCCAGCAAAAGCAGCCAATCCTCACTTCAGATGTACTCAAACTACAGACGGCCAGCCAGATCAGTATATCCCCTTACGGCAACCGGGCGGTATATGTAGTGACCAGTATCACTGAAGACAAGGAGCAGGATTACAAATATTTGCGCCATCTCTGGCTGGCTGATCTCAATACTGATAACCCAGCCGTACAGCAACTGACTTACGGCGACCGCAGTGACAGTCAGCCAGTCTGGTCGCCCGACGGCAGTAAGATCGCTTTTGTACGCAAAGAGGGAGAAAAATCTCAAATCTGGATTCTACCCCTGACAGGCGGCGAAGCCTATGTCCTTACCGATACTGAGCATGGCGCCTCTAACCCCAGCTGGTCGCCGGACGGCACAAAGATGCTCTTTACCGCTTCTCTCCCGATGGAGGAACTGGAAGGTACACCGGCATGGGATTATGAGCGCCCCGGCCGAACTTTTGGTGATACACCCGACTTCAGCGACACTACCGAGTCCAGGGAGCTAAGTCCCGATGGTGACCTGCAGGCCGTAAGAGCATGGCTGGCAAAGAATGCCAGCAAGGAGAACCCCAAAGTGATCAACCGGCTGGATTTTCAGGGTGAACTGGGACTGGACAATACAGTACGTTTCCAGCATTTATTCGTAACAGAGGCTCGTCAGGGAGCCGAGGCAGTACAGCTTACCGAGGGCTTTCAGAACTTCCAGGCTGCGGACTGGTCACCGGATGGCAGGCGTATCGTCTGCAGTTCTTTTGCCTATGACCGTATGCCCGACCGGGTGATTCAAAGTGAACTCTGGGAAGTGATGGCCGACGGCTCAGGCTCCCGGCAGTTGCTTACCATGCCCGATATGCGCCTGTACAGTCCTGCCTTCTCACCGGATGGTGAAATGATCGCCTTTTCTGCCGCTTCTCTTTCTGATATTACCTACGCACAGACCGAACTGGGCGTTTGCCAGTCTGACGGCTCCGATGCTGAGATTTTAACTACCGGCTTTGACCGCCGTCTCAGCGATATTAAATGGGGAAGCGACAGCAGGACCCTTTACTTCACTGCTGCCAACGAAGGTTATACTCCTCTCTACAGTATTGGTGCCCGCCGGGGTAAACAACAGATCGTACTGGGTGAGACTTTGGGTATTAATGATTACGATGTGAGCGAAGATAAGATCGTATATGCCGCTACCCAGGTCAGTAATCCCTGGGAAGTGTATATGGCTAATGGAAAAGGGAATAACACCCAGCAGCTGACGCAGTTGAATAGCGGCTGGCTGGCCGAAAAGCAGCTCATACAACCGGAGCGTTTTACGGTCAAGAGCAACGGGCGCACTGTAGAATACTGGGTGATGGAGCCCGTAAACCGGCAAAATGGCACCAAATACCCGGTAGTGCTGGAGATGCACGGCGGCCCCTCCGCCATGTGGGGACCGGGAGAATCCAGCATGTGGCATGAGTTTCAGCTACTCTGTAGCTGGGGTTATGCGGTAGTCTATGCCAACCCTATCGGCAGTAGCGGCTACGGTGATGAATTCCGTCGGGCTAACTACCGCAACTGGGGTAAAGGGCCAGCCAGCGATGTGCTGGCAGCGCTGGACGATGCACTGCAAAAGCACAACTGGATGGACAAGGAGCAGCAGTTCCTCACCGGGGGCAGCTATGCAGGCTACCTCACAGCCTGGATCGTATCCCAGACGCAGCGCTTTGATGCGGCGGTGGCCCAGCGGGGTGTTTATGAGTTAGAATTCTTCTTTGGTGAAGGCAACGCCTGGCGGTTGGTACCCGACCATTTTGGCGGCTACCCCTGGGAGCCGGAAGCACGCGCAGCAATGGAAGCCAACTCTCCGCAGACCTTCGTAGCCGACATCAACACTCCCCTGCTGATCATACATTCTGACTTTGATTTAAGGACAGGCGTCCGGCAGTCGGAGCTGCTATACCGCAGCTTGAAAATACTGGACCGACCGGTAGAGTACGTGCGCTATCCCGGCGAAGGACATGAACTTTCCCGCTCAGGTAACCCCCTGAGACGCATGGACCGGCTCAACCGAATCGTAGAGTTCTTTGAGCGCTATGCCGAGCATCCTACCAAACCAGCCGCCACCCAGATCAACCCGGCCGGACAGGAATAAGCGCAAATAAATTTCTGCTAAAATATATTGCCATAGCCATTACATTAACCCAAATACTGATGATAAAGACTTATTTTCTTTCCGCCGCCTGCCTGGCCCTGCTGCTGTCTTGCGAGATCAACACAGGTTCAGGAGAAAATGCCTCAGACGGAGAACTAAGGCAGATATCCCAGGCGATCAAACTAGACCAGGTTGAGAGCGTGCGCACCAACATCTCTATGCGGGCGGGCAGGCTTACCGTAAAAGGCGGGGCTGAGAACCTGGTAGATACTGAAATTGCCTACAGCAATCAGGACTGGGAACCTGAGATCGCCTACACTTCCACCGGAAATACCGGTAGGCTGAGGATTGAACAGCCGGAAGTAAGCGGGATCAATTTTAACTTTAACGATAATTTTACAAATGACTGGAATATCCTGCTCAATGATGCAGTAGTGCAGGACCTGGATGTGTCCATAGGTGCCGGTGAGACCGAACTGGACCTGCGCGGCCTCCGTCTCAGCAGCCTGGACATAGATGCGGGTGTAGGTGAACATAGCGTAAACCTGGCCAATACTTCAGTTCCGCAGCTAAGGCTTAATGCCGGCGTAGGTGAGGTAAATGTAGACCTGAGCGGAGCCTGGAACAATGACCTGGAAGCAACATTTAACGGAGGAATCGGTGAGTTGAACCTGCTGCTTCCTGCCGGTATCGGCATCCGGATGGAGGTAAGTGGCGCCCTGGGTTCCATTAATGCACCCGACCTGAACAAGAACGGCAGCGTATACACCAATGACCTGTACGAACAATCGGAGCATGTGATGGATCTGGAGGTAAAAGCCGGTATAGGTTCGGTAAATGTGCGGGTAGAATAAATTCTCCTGTACCTACAGTTAGTTTTACAACAAATCAATCCGCCTGGGGTTGAAACAGGGCAGTCTGAAGCTGCCCTTTTTTTATGTTTCACCCAAAAACAAATGCTATGAAATTAAGTAAAGACCGAGGCTTTCTCCTACTGGCTGTGTTATTTCTCTTTTCAACCACCTCCTGCCGCCAGATACTGGAAGAGATCAAAGATGATCTGAGGTCAGCCAAAGGTAAACCCCTGCCGGAAAGCATAACCATTGATCAGGCAGCACTCTATCCTGAGGGTGTAGAATTTTACCATAAAGGCCAGTACTTCCTGGTATCCTCCCTCACCCAGGGCACGATCGGCCGTGTCAGGGATAATGGTAATTACCAGGCATTTATTGAAGATGAGGATTTTGTGTCTACCATCGGTATCCATATTGACGATAACTCCGACCGCCTGCTGATCTGCAATTCAAACCCCAATACCGGCAACCTGGCTGAGCTGATCGTGTACCAGTTACCCAATCAGCAGGAATTGTTTACGGTTGACCTGGGAGCTTTCGCGCCGGAAGCACCCCACTTCGCCAATGATGTGGCGACTGACGCGGCGGGCAATGCCTACGTCACCGATAGCTTTTCTCCTTATATATACAAAGTAGATACTGAGGGTAATGCAGAGGTGTTCTTTTACGATGAGGCTTTTGCCACCGGGGCCGGTAGTTTTGGGTTCAACGGCATTGACTATCACCCTGACGGATACCTGATCGTGGCGTTTTCAGCAAGTAATTCGCTCTACAAAATTCCGGTGGAAGATCCTTCAGCCATTACTAAAATAGGTCTGGATGCAGCACTGGCCGGCCCCGACGGACTCTACCTCAGCGAAGACAACGAAACCCTGGTGGTAGTGAACAATGCCGGGGGTGTGGCCCCTGGTAAAGTATTGGCTTTTGAAAGCGACAATGCCTGGCTGAATGCCGAACTGGAGGGAGAATTTAGCACCGGCGAGACTTTCCCTACTACCGCCGTGCAACGCAATGGTACATTTTATGTATTGTATGCTTATCTGAACGTACTTTTTACGCCGGGCGGAGCACCGCAGGAGGAATACCAGATACAGCAGGTGGATTTTGCTGATAACTAATGTAAACGCCGGCTCTAAACTGTAGAGTCGGCTCACTTTTTTACTTTTTGCTCAGAAAGCTTTCCTGCTCCTCCACCAGTTGCCGATAAAGATCTTCGCCCATTTCCCGTACGCCATCTACGAAAGCCTCGTTCCAGCGGCGGATATCCGTTTCTACCACTTCGCTGATTACCTCTTCATCCAGAATTTTCACTTTTTCTCCGTTTCTGAAGATTACGCCATCGTAGCGGATGAGCGAAGAAACAAAATATGTACTGCTGCTAACGATAACCTCACCGGCACCAGTTACATGCTCATCAATAGAGTGTATCTTCCAGCTGGGACGAATACGGTAGATATGGAGGCTAAGGCCTTCAGGTGAGGGAGCGTCCTGAAACCGAACTTCCTGAAAACTATCCTCAAAGGTATAATAGAGTGACAGCTTTAGCGAATTCCTGAAATTATGTACCTGCATGGGCCACAAATTTTCCCTGACCACAAAATCATCCTGGATAGCCGGATCCAGTACGATTGTCAGCACTTCGTCAAAATCAGTCTGATAGGGCCTGGTATAGGTTTCCACGTTAAACTGGGTAACCGGCCGCGGACGGGGGACACAGGCGCTGGCCAGCATAAGTACTATGCCAAACAAGATGCAGCTATTCTTCCTCATTTCAGCTCATTTTGGTTTCAATAATATAAGCAGATAATTCAAAAGAAACTACACGGATTTTACAATGCCCGTATCATCGCAAAGTTAACGAAAACCACACCATCCCTTACTTTCTGCTGGGGGCGATTGGTTCGGAAGGAGTGCTTCTCCAGAAAAGGCCGGGCTGTCAGGCTGGCTTCCGTAAACACCTCAGTCTTGCCGTTTTCTTTCGCATTAGCCAACAGTTTTTCCAGAATAGCTGAACCTATACCTTCCTTCTGGTGATCTTTATGCACGAAGATGGTATCCAGGTAGGCCTCGCTGGTGATAGAGCCAAAGCCCAGGAGCGTTCCCTCCCGCTCTGCCAGTATAAAATACTGGTGCCGGATACGGTCGTGCCACTTGGGTAGCTTATCGGCACGGGAAGCCCAGGTATTTACCTGCTTCTCGCTGTAGTCTTTGGAGTTGATATGTAAAATGGTCTCTCTGAAAAGTTCCGTGATCCTGTCCAGATCATCATGGGTGGCTTTTCTGATGGTAAATGCTTTTTCTTCAGACATAGGGCTGCAACAAATGAAAGCTGATGTGTAGTGTAAACTGTTTACTGGAATCTTATATTATAAGTATCACAAAGATAAGAGACAAAGTGCAACCCAACCATTTTTAAAGACACAAAAAAACCTGCAAGGTTTTACTTACAGGTTCTGACCAACAGTTACGTTAGTTTACTTATTGGGCTGTGGCGTAGTCCTCAGGTAGGGCTTGATTTCCTTATGACCTTTAGGGAAACGCTCAGGAATCTCCTCATTTGAAATAGCTGGTGCGATCACCACATCTTCCCCATCTTTCCAGTCTGCAGGTGTGGCTACACTGTAGTTGGCCGTGAGCTGCAGCGAGTCAATGACACGAATCAGCTCATAGAAATTCCTACCGGTGGAGGCCGGATAGGTCAGCGTCAGTTTGACCTTCTTGTCAGGTCCGATAATAAATACTGAGCGCACTGTCATACTACTGGAAGCATTGGGGTGCATCATGCCATAAAGCTCGGCAATCTTCTTGTCAGGGTCGGCAATGATCGGAAAATTGACAGTAGTATTCTGCGTTTCATTGATATCTTTGATCCAGCCCTGGTGTGAGTCCAGATCATCCACACTTACGGCAAGCACTTTGACATTTCTCTTGTCAAATTCCGGCTTAAGTTTCGCTGTCCTTCCCAGTTCGGTAGTACAAACCGGTGTATAATCGGCAGGATGCGAAAAAAGCATTCCCCAGCTGTCGCCCAGCCATTCATGAAAGTTGATGGTACCTTCAGTGGTTTCTACTGTGAAATCCGGAGCGGTGTCTCCTAATTTGAGTTCCATAGTTTAGTATATGTTTGATGTAAAAAAGTGATAGCTAACTTAAAAATTTTGACAGATAAGTAAAATCATATTGCTCATTTTCACCCTGGTAGGCTGGATGCTGAGCTTTTCTATGTTACAAAAAAAAATTTTCTTCCATACAGGTGTACGAACAAGGACCACAAAAGGTGGTTTATAGACAAAGACTTTTTTTAACTAAGAATATAGAGATGAAATACCAGATAATTTTTTTTGCTACAGTAATCATGTGCGGTACTGTGGCTTGTAATGAAAACCGCTCCGGAGGCACATTAGGTAATGATTCCGGTCAGCAGGCAGGTGAAATCATGGATAATAATGCATTTAATAATGCCTTTACCGAATCCGAATATTTTGACAAGTGGGATCAGAATGGCGATGGTATTGTAGCTGAAGATGAATTTTATCAGAGCTACGTCAGAACCATGGATGAAGACGGAGACGGACAAATCAATGCCGATGAATGGAAGATAGGTATGGGCGCTTATTATCGCGGCTTTGACCTGAAACCTGAAGATCCTTTTGAAGAATTAGCCGCCGACAGTAACGGTCAGATATCCCTGGAAGAAACGGAAAACCAGCTAAGGGAAATAGACTATATAGACGAATGGAATACCGATGGGGATGAGGGTCTAACCGAAGAAGAACTCGCCAAAGGCGTATTTCAAAACCTGGATGAGGATGGGGATGGCATCGTGGAAGCTGAAAAGTATACCGACTATTTTGAGAAGTACAAAGACTCCTGATAAGCTGTCCTGATTTTTTAATTTAAAAACGAATCTATGAAATTTTTAAGTATATGTATATCGATACTCTTTCTCAGCACTGCCTGCCAGGAACTGCAGAAAGAAGACAACAAAAAAAGCTTCAATGCTGATAGTAACGACTATGTCATCAATCCGGACGTAGGTGAACAATTCTCAGATAACAACTATAACGACTGGGAGGTCAGCGAGGAAGATGCCAAAGCCAACGAGCATTTGTATACCGGCTTTTATGAAATATGGGACGTAAACCAGAATGACTACCTGGATGAAAAGGAATGGGCCTATGGAACCGTGCATTACCTGGATAATTACCAGGGCGAAGAATATGGCTACTTCAGCGACTGGGATACGCAGAGCGATGACCGGGTAGAAATCGGTGAATTTGTGTATGCCCTTAGCAAAACCCCATATTATACCGGTTGGGACAAGAACAACAATAATGAGCTGGACAGGGATGAATTTGCCCAGGGCAATTTTGATATTTTCAGCGAATCAAATGAACGGGTAAGCAGGGAGGATTTTGAAAAGTGGGAGCCTGACTTTGAAATTTAGAGGTAAAAAAGGAACGTGAGGAGCTCACGTTCCTTTTTTAATTTTTATTTCTCCAGCACCAGCACCTGATTCACCAGGTAGCTATCGCCTTCTACTTCCAGGTTGAAAACTTCTTCTACCGTATCAAAGTCAGCAGCTACAAAATGCACCTTGTACATGGTACGGGCTCCAGTCTGAGCATCATACTTGTACAGTACATCACCTGCCTGCAGATCGCCCAGTGCTTTTTTGCCCTCATCCGTCATTACCGGATGGTTAGCAGTGGCAATGAGTTCTACAGCAGCGGAGCGTGCTGACCGACCTGCTAGATCAGCGGTAATTTCTTCCATCGGGAAAAGGACTGCCTTACTCAGGGAGATAGACTCTTTCCGGTGGATATCCACCCCCTCTACTGTAACAGGCTGCAGCACATCTCCTACCAACGTCAGTACCTGCTCACCGACGCTGACCTCGCTGATCATTTTCTTGCTACCGTCGGCCATACTAACCAGTGCATCAGCGGCAAAGCAGAAGTCGTAGTCAGAATTTTCCTGATCCATCGCGCTCATATCTACGCCACTACTTTTCTGCATCAGGTAAGCCACTTCCTTTGATAGAATATAGGACATCTTCAGGGCTACGTCGCCTTCTTCGCGATCGTGCTGGTGGATATCGTCAAAGTACATATTCCAGACCTCACCTTTACTGGCCATATTAGGAATTACCAGGTTGAAGGTTTTTTCAGCTTCGGTATCCGTAAAAAAAACAACCAGGCCGAGTTCGGCCATACTGGCTCTCTCTATAAATTTGTAGACATCAATTCTCTTTTTGATCCCGCTATCTCCGGTAATGAAGTAGGGGGGCTTCATATCGTAACGGTCCAGCACAAAGTCACCTGAGCCGATTTTGACGTAAGTATCATTATCCAGATCCTCCACCATGGCGGTTGTGGCTAATGCATATTCTTCTTTGGTCATACCGCGCAGGGCATCTTCCTGCGCCTGGCTCTTATGTACGCCAAATACTACCAGCAATGTCAGGATAAGGGAGTAAATTGTCTTTTTCATAGTAAATAAGTAGATGTTTGTTAATACCTTTCCAATCAATTTTCTTAGCATGCAGCAAATAACATATTATTATAGTTAATTTTCAATAAATAACGCAATTTTATATTGATTAGCAGCCAATAACCCCAATTTCATTGCATTCGCCTCAATACTTCTGGTAATTATGCTATCATTCGCTGGTAAGAAAAATGACAATAAGAAGACATATTGACATAAAAAGCGAATAAATTGTTGAAGTTTAAGACATTTTGTCCGAATAAACAGGTTTTTTCAGCATGGAAAAAGATTTGATAGCTTAAGGATAATTGAGCAATTACCTTAATCAAGCTGAAAACATTAGACCTATGAACTTTAATAATTATACCATCAAAGCGCAGGAAGCACTACAGAAAGCCGCCAGCATCGCGGACGGCTTTCAGCAGCAGGCCATTGAGCCGGCCCACCTGCTGAAGGCACTGCTACAGGCTGATGAGAATGTCATCTCGTTCATTCTCAACAAACTCAGCATTCAGCGCGCTGCCCTGGAGCAAGGCCTTGACGAAATCATAACTGCTTACCCCAAAGTAAGCGGTCAGCAGCCTTACCTGTCCAATGATTCTGCCGCTGCACTCAGAAAGGCAGAAAATTTCCTCAAAGAATTTAGCGATGAGTTTGTGGCCATAGAACACATCATCCTGGGAATACAGGCTGGAAATGACAAAACCGCCAAGCTGATGAAACAGCAGGGGTTTGTAGAAAAAGAACTCAAGCTGGCCATCAAAGAACTACGCGGCGGCGACAGGGTCACCGACCAGAATGCCGAAGCCAAGTACAAATCCCTGGAAAGGTATTCTAAAAACCTCAACCAACTGGCCAAAGCCGGTAAGATTGACCCGGTGATCGGGCGTGATGATGAGATACGCCGTGTGCTGCAGATCCTGGCCCGCCGTACCAAGAACAACCCCATATTGCTGGGTGAACCCGGCGTCGGTAAGACGGCGATTGTAGAAGGTATGGCCCAGCGCATCGTAGATGGCGATGTACCCGAAAACCTCAAAACCAAAACCATCATCGCCTTGGATATGGGCCTGCTGGTAGCGGGAGCCAAATACAAAGGTGAGTTTGAAGAAAGACTCAAATCCGTTATCAAGGAAGTGACTGATTCAAATGGAGAAATTATTCTCTTCATTGATGAAATACACACCCTGATTGGCGCGGGGGGAGGCGGAGAAGGCGCCATGGACGCAGCCAACCTGCTGAAGCCAGCCCTGGCAAGGGGTGAACTGCATGCCATCGGTGCCACTACCCTCAAAGAGTACCAGAAGTACATTGAGAAAGACAAGGCCCTGGAGCGCCGTTTCCAGTCAGTTATGGTGGGAGAGCCTGATATACCCGACTCAATATCTATCCTGCGTGGTATCAAAGATCGCTATGAATTGCACCACGGTGTACGCATCAAGGACGACGCGGTGATTGCGGCTGTAGAACTATCCAACCGCTACATCTCCGACCGCTTTTTGCCCGACAAGGCCATTGACCTGATGGACGAGGCCGCTTCCAAACTAAGGATAGAGATTGACTCCCTGCCTGAAGAACTGGACGAGCTCAACCGGAAAATTATGCAGCTGGAAATTGAAAGAGAGGCTATCCGCAGGGAAAAAGACAAAGAAAAGGAAAGCCAGCTAAGTAAGGATATTTCTGAGCTCTCTGACAAACGGAATGACCTGAAGGCCAAGTGGGAAAATGAGAAGTCGGTCATCAAGGCTATTCGTGAGGAGAAAGAAAAGATCGACCATCTCAAAGTAGAGGCTGAACAGGCCGAACGCAGTGGTGACTACGGCCGAGTAGCCGAAATCCGTTACGGAAAAGTGGGCGAAAGCGAAAGAAAGCTGGACGAACTCAAGAAAAAACTAACCGAAATGCAGGGCAATGGCTCTCTGCTGAAAGAAGAAGTAGACGCGGAAGATATTGCCGATGTGGTAGCCAAATGGACCGGCATCCCGGTTTCCAAGATGCTGCAGAGTGAGCGTGAAAAGTTACTCCACCTGGAGGACGAACTGAGCCGCCGCGTAGCCGGACAGCAGGAAGCGATAGAAGCCCTTTCTGATGCGGTGCGTCGTAGCCGGGCCGGCCTGCAGGACCCCAAGCGCCCGATTGGCTCCTTTATCTTTTTGGGAACTACCGGGGTGGGTAAAACCGAGCTGGCCAAAGCCCTGGCGGAGTTTCTCTTTGACGATGAGAACAATATGGTGCGGATTGACATGTCCGAATACCAGGAGCGCCATGCAGTAAGCCGGCTTATCGGTGCGCCTCCCGGCTATGTAGGTTATGACGAAGGTGGTCAATTGACCGAAGCCGTCAGGAGGAAACCCTACTCTGTCATCCTGCTGGATGAGATTGAGAAGGCCCACCCCGATGTATTCAACATTCTACTGCAGGTGCTGGATGACGGCCGCCTAACCGATAACAAGGGAAGGGTAGCTAATTTCAAGAATACCATCATCATCATGACCACCAATATCGGCTCCACGCTGATACAGGACAGGTTCCTGAATATCAATGCCTACAACGAAGATGAGGTCATTGACAAGACCAGGCAGGAAGTTTTTGAGATGCTGAAGAAGTCGGTAAGGCCAGAGTTTCTCAACCGGATAGATGAAACCATCATGTTCCGTCCACTGTCCAAGGCCGATATGCGGAAGATCGTGGATATTCAGTTCAGGCTGGTACAGGAACGACTGGAAGAAAACGGTATCAAACTGGAGGCAACCGATGAGGTACTGCAGCACCTGGGCGAACTGGGCTTTGACCCTCAGTTTGGGGCCCGGCCGCTCAAGCGGGTCTTGCAGAGAGAAGTACTCAATACACTCTCCAAAGAGATCCTGGCAGGGCGTATCAGCAAAGACTCTATTGTTGGGATAGAACTAAACGAAAACAAACAAATTAGTTTTATCAACCTGGATGAAGTAGAGATTTAATTTTGGGTAAAAAATGACAAAAGGCGCGTTTGCTTTCCAAACGCGCCTTTTTTTAATAAGGTAGGTGCGGTGATTTATTTCACCTGGCCTGCCTGAGGAAATAAATACCAGTCAGGGTTAACACTTCCCCCGCTTTCTGCCCAGGGCTTAAACTGGCCATAAGCATTGGTAATCTCCAACTTCTCCAGTGGATACTGGAAGCTTACTGGCGTATATACCGCCCAGGGTAAACCGTTTGCAGTTTTGTAGCTCATTGCTGGCAGAGCACTGGCATCATCTTCCATCCCAAATAAAGCTGCATCAGCCAGACTGGTCGGCAACATATCAGGCAGGTGAACTTCCACTGAGCGCTTGTTTACAAAAATGAACGGATTCAGATTTGCCACAAAATCTTCCATCAGTAACAGTGAGGCGCCATCCTTGAAGTCAATAGTCAGGTTGATTTCATAAGGCGTAGCCGGATGTGAAAAAGGCTCAATCAAATTACTGGCATCATCAAAAACGATAATGGTGGTAGTACCATCAGCGGCATGCCCATTTTCGTAACCGGCGGCTGCATCTGAAATCAGATCTTCAGTTCTGACCACACCTTCCACGTTTTGAACATAGGCAGGGTCAACCGGCATATTGATACCAAAACCATTTTCAAAGCCCGCACCGGTAGTTCTCAGTTTAAATGAAAGATAAAGCTTATCAATGTTTAATCCTTTGTAAACTGCTTTTACATTAAAATCAACTACCACATCATTGAAATCGTAATCTCCCTTCTTGGGCCAGTAGTCTTCGTAAGCCAGAGAACCGTACTGCTGCTCCCCGGGAAAATAGTAGGTAGTGCTACATGCCTGACCACCGGAAGCTTTGGTTCTGCTTACCTCTTTGCCGCTGGCATCATTCCAGAAAATCTTGGTAGTATTGGCTCCTCCTACACTGGATGTTTCAAAGAAAGAATCTCCGGGAGTCGCCGTAATGGTGCCATTAATTCCGGATCCAACAACCTGATATCTTACGCTTACATCAAAATCGTTGGGATTACGTACTCTCCAGCGACGTGTCTGCGCAGGATCATCTGAACAGACAGATGTCAGATTCAGGTTTTCTAGTTCGCAGAGCATGTTCATAGAAGCTTTGACATTACTTTGCTCATTACCCAGGCGATCGGTCCAGTAGATTTTTGTAGTGTTTGCCCCACCAACATTCTGGGTAGTAAAGAAAGTATCACCATTAGGCACCTCAATTGTGCCGCTCTGCTGCGATCCTACCACCTCCCAGCGCACAATGAAGCTTTCCTGATTAGGGTTTCTTACCCGCCAGTTGCGTACATTTGGCGCTTGCGAGCAAAGTGAGGTGAAAACAAGGTTCTCTGAGTTACAAATTGCACCGCCTGATGCTTTTGTCGTTGATTTCATCTCCGCACCATTATTCCAGGTGATTTTAAGGGTATTAGCACCTGCTTCTGTGGTGGTAAAGAAGAAACTATCTCCAGGTTCGGCGTTTAGGGTACCCTGCTGACCTGAACCTACCAGGCTCCAGGTGTATTCAACGGCTTTGTTATTGGGATTCCTAACTCTCCACCTTCTCTGAGCCTCAGGTTCATCTGAACACATGGACGTAAGTATCAGGTTTTGAGAAAGTTCAATTTCCCATTCGGTTATACTGGTCAGTGGCACATCAAAAACCCTGAATTCATTTTGAATTCTGCCATTGATCGCCTCTTCAACTTCAGCCTGATGCTTCAGGTAAAGTTTACTGATATGGGCGGGTAAGTTCACTTTCTGCTCAAAAACACCTTCTTCATTGGTAGAAGCTGAGAGAATCAGTTGATTCAAATTTTTGTCAGCAAATACATCAAAAGCTTCGGCTTTCACCGGTTTCCCATTGTACTGGAGAATTACTCTAAGGTCAATGGTTTTGGTCGTGCTGTAGTTAAAATCGTTTGGTACCTGTGCATCCTGTAATGATGTCACATCTTCAACCTGCTGATCACCTGGAGTTAAATCCTGTGGTTCACAGGCAGCACTCAATAATAAAACAAACATCACAAGGATGTAAGAAAAATTACACTTCTTCATAGATTAAATATTATTATTAAAACTAAACATTGTGCAATTATACACTATGAGTAACATTTAGTCAAATAAAATATAAATTTAATTATATTTATTATAAAATTTAGCCTTGGGGGAAGAATAGCAGGCGCGTAAGGAAACGGGCTGTATTGGCAATAAATGCGCTAATCAGCGATTCAGAAGTGAGGGAAAATATTGATGTAAAGAGAAAAAAAGACGAGAATGAATTCAAACCCTCAGGCCAATCACCAGTACGTCGTCGGTTTGTGTCTGTTCACCTTTCCAGCGGTCGAAGGCTTCCTGGATCACCAGGCTCTGCCGGGGGGTAGGCTCATGCTGGATTTTCTCCAGTAGAGATTTGAAATTAACGCGAAGAAATTTTTTGTCTCTGGGGCCACCAAACTGGTCCTGGAATCCATCAGAGGCAAGATAAATCATGTCTCCTCTGCTCAGTTTGACAGACTGATTGGAGAAACTTTTTTCACGGAACAGCGTCCCGCCCAGAGAATGGCGGTTAGGATTAAGCTGCATCAGGCTGTGCTGGTGCGTGATAAATATGGGCATCTGTGCTCCGCTGTAGTTTACTTCCATGCTGGAGCGGTCTACGATACAGACAGCCATATCCAGGCCATCACTGCTGGCATCTTCGTGCTGCAGGTTCTGGTGCAAAGCTTCCCTGATCTTGGTATCCATCACTGAGAGGATTACATTGGGTGCATTCACACAGTTTTCCAGTACCAGTTCGTTCAGAATAGAGTTTGCCAGCACGGTCATAAAAGCGCCCGGGACACCATGCCCAGTACAGTCAAGTACGGCTACGATTACTTTTTCGCCCACTTCATGAATCCAGTAGAAGTCTCCGCTGACGATATCTTTGGGGCGGAAAAACACAAATGAATCGGGAAAAAGGTTTTTGAGATGTTCTCTCTCCGGCAGCAGCGACATCTGTATCCGCTTGGCATACATGATACTATCCGTGATATCCTGCTTACTTTCTTCCAGCAGCTTACTTTTGTTGATGATCTCATCCCGCTGCTTCTCTATCTTGGCTTTTTGGAGATTGATGGCCTCCTTCTGCTTCTCCAGTTCAAGGTTTGCCTTATTTTTCAGCTGGTACTTACTGTACAGCACCATTCCGAGACCGGAAAGCAATACCACCCCCAGAATGAGTCCGTAATTGACCATTTTTCTTTCGTTGGACTGCAGTACCTGTATCTGGTTCTCCTGCCGCAGTATGGAGATGGTCTGCTCTTTCTTATTCAGTTCGTAGACCGTTTCCATTTCGGCAATACGCTTGGCACTTTCCTGTTCGTAGAGCCTTTCTTTTTCCAGGTCATAAAATTTGAAGTATACCAGGGCGTTTTCAAGTTCACCAACACTGTAGTAGTAGTTGGCCATATTGATATAGCATTCCTGCAGCAGTGTGCCTAAGCCTACCCTTTTGGCATATGCAAGGCTTTTGTTCAGAAAATCAAAAGCCTTATCCATATCCTTGAGATTGTAGTAGGCCTTTCCCAGTTCCAGCGAGGCCCTGGCCTGAAGCAGCAGGTCGCTAAAATCTTCTGATATTTCCAGCGCACCTTCCAACAGACTGATAGCCCGTTCGTATTCGCCCTGCAGCACCAGAGTCTTTCCGATATTCAGGTAGGCGTAGCTGACACCGGCATTGTCTTCATTCTGCCGGTCAAGGTTGAGCGAACGCCGGAAATAGTCCATGGCGCCCTGAAAATCTTCGGTAGACCGCAGTACTTCGCCCATGCTGATGTAGGCGGAAGAAAGCTCATGCGCCAACTCGTACTTTTGGGCGAGTTCAATAGAAAGCAGCAGGTAGCTTTTGGCCCGGTCGTAGTTTTTCAGGTCATAATTGACACTGGCCATCGTGTTGTAGAGGGTAGGCTTGAATTTTTCGGCATCCAGTTCCTCATAAATGTCTAATGCACGATAGCACTGGGTCATGGCCAGGGTATTATTACCCATATAATTATGAATCTCGCAAAGGAGCGACAGGGCCTGCGCCAGAGGAAGTTTTTCTTGCAAAGCCTCAAAAATAAGCACCGCATCGTTGCAGTATTTCTCTGCTATGGGATAATTGTCATTGGAATAGCAGCTGTACCCAACGCTGTAGTAGGCCGCAGCCATGCCCAGGGAATCCTGCTCGGCCCGAAAAATATCCACACTTTGCCGCAGGTAGTAGTCCAGGCTGTCAAAATTGAAGCGCTTGTTATGGCTGTAATAAGAAGCGATATTAAGGTACGCCCTGGCTTTCCCTTTCTCATATTCGGCTTTTTGCGCCAGGCTCAGGGCAGCTTCTGCCAGGTAAAGCGAAGTATCGGGACTTATGGTTTCAAAATAACGGGATAGCTCATGGTAAATATCCACCTGTTCTTCCAGGCTCTGCGCCTGCTCCAGTTTGAGCGTCAGGCTGTCAAGTTGAGCGTTTGCTGTAACAGAAAAAAACAGGCATAGCGCTAATGATAAGCCTGTAAAAAAAACTTTTCTGACGAACATATATCGTTTTACAAAATTCTTCATTATGTATTACAGCAAAACACCTCTTTGTGGATTTATAAACCTACAAATATATCACGCTTTCCTCAAAAGTTCTACACCAAAACATCCCTAAATAACCAACATAAAATACTTAGAAGGAAACTACCTGATTGGGATATCTACCCAGATTTCTTCACTCTCCACATACTGCTCAATGCTCAGGGCTTTCAGCTCCAGATTGTTCTTAACGGCAAAACTTCTGACCTGCTCTAGGATACTTTCCGGGTTGGGCATCACTAGCGGATGTGCCCTGATGGTAGCTCTGACAGCTCTCCCGGCCGGTATAGTTTCCAATACTACCTCCTGAGGCTTATTGAGTGGCTCCGCCTGCAGTCGTACACCAATGAGCTGATGAATACTGTCTGCTTCGGTCACCGCACTGTCATAATTGAGCACCGTGATGATTCCCTTGAGAACATCAGCCTCTACGTACTCCTTTACCTGAAAAAAAAGATCCTGCAGGACATCCTGATCATAAGGTCCATGATAGCTATACCCGGCGATGATATACTCCTCCGTTTCTACCAGTTCAATGTCTACCTCGTTAAAACCACCCAGATAATAATAGACAAACAGGCCAACTGTCATCACTGTCAGGCTGGCAAAGATCACTTTTCTCATCATAATTTATCTCTTTGCTGGATTCAATTAAAGGTTGATTTGTACAGAAAAAATTTAAAATAGCCTTAACTATGGCCTTCTTGTTTCGTCACTAAATCATTTTGTAGCTTTACGGGCTTACAGACCAATATGATCGGCATTTAATCAATATTCAATTGGGTTATTTTGCTAAAATTGCCAGCTACCTTTTTTACTGACATCCGCAAAATAATGAACAATATTGACCGATGATTCTGCATTGTATATTTAATTATTGTGAGAAATAAAGCTGTCAACCTAAGCCCCCTTTATGTTTGCATATATTAAAGGTAACATAACCTATAAAGACCCCACATATGTGGTGCTGGATGTTCAGGGCGTAGGCTATGAAATTAAAATTTCTCTGAATACCTACGATGCCCTGGAAAATCAGTCGGCATTCAAATTACATACCTATCTTCATGTAAAGGAAGATGCTCAGTTGCTCTTCGGTTTTGCCTGGCCGGCTGAAAAAAGACTATTCCTTGATCTTCTATCAATTTCCGGTGTTGGCCCCAGTTTGGCACTAATGCTGCTCTCTTCCATGAAAGTGGATGAACTTAAATCTGCCATTCTGCAGGGAGAGGTTAAGACCATTCAAAGGGTAAAGGGAATTGGTGCCAAAACTGCCCAGCGACTAGTACTTGAGTTACAGGATAAGCTCAAAAAAGAGATGTCTCTTACACCCGGCTCAACCCTGTCATCAGCAGGGTCCTCCGGCGGATACAATACTGTAAGAAGCGAAGCGTTATCTGCTTTAGTAACGCTGGGAATCAGCCGTAATGCTGCCGAAAAAAGCATAGAAAAGGCCCTGAGCGAATGGCAGAAGCAACATAGAGACCAGCAGATCAGGCTGGAAGACCTGATCAAGCTTGCACTCAAAACTACTTAGTAAAAAAATATTTTCAATAAGCTAGACCTTGACTTACCTCCGTAAAAGCCTGCGATTTGACAGAAGTAGGATATGTGTGCGTATGATGGACCTCAGAGGGTCTTTGTTCGGATTGTTGTGTTTTTTCTCAGTACAAGCCTGGGCACAGGATGAAAACCCAGCGGTCCAACAGGCAGACTCGCTCCGACAGGACTCCCTTGCTAACCAGCGATACCAGCAGAGCACCCGGCCAACTTATCAACTGCAGGACCGCTATGGCTCCCCCTTTGCCAGCCCGGCCACGCCTTCTCCACTCAACCTGCAGAGCCCGTCACAGCTGGATTATGATATACAGGTAGACAGTACCATCAACTACTCACTGTATGAAAAAATCAACGGACTGGACTATCGGGCGCCTACGTACCTGAACTACGATCAGCTATCGCGTTACCAGGATCAGCAGATAAGAAAAGAGTACTGGAAATCCCGCTCAATAGGGCTGGACGGAGAAAGTGCTGTCAGTGGCAAAAGACTAATTCCTCCTATTTATACTACCCCTGTATTTGACCGGCTTTTTGGTGGTTCTTATGTAGACATTCGGCCCAACGGCTTTGTGACCCTGGATTTTGGCGGGCGTTTCCAGCGCATTGATAACCCTCAGATCCCTATTCGCCAGCAAAGAAACGGCAACTTTGAATTTGACCAGCAGATCAGCCTCAACGTAGTCGGTAAAATTGGTGATAAACTGGCCGTTACTGCCAATTTTGACAATAACAACTCCTTTGACTTCCAGAACAACGTCAAGGTAGAATACACCGGTTATGACCATGAGATCATCAAGAAAATTGAGCTGGGTAATGTAAGCCTACCGGTCAGCAACAGCCTGATCACCGGATCGCAAAGCCTCTTCGGACTCAAGACCCAACTCCAGTTCGGTAAGCTTTTCGTAACCAGCGTGGCATCAGTGCAGCGGGGGCGCAGCGATAACATTACCATAGAAAGCGGCTCACAAAACCGTGAATTTGAGCTGAGGGCTTCTGAGTACGATGAAAACCGCCACTTTTTCCTGGGCCATTTTTTCAGGAGAAATTACGAAAACTGGCTCAACCAGCTACCCCAGATTACTTCCGGACTCAACGTTACCCGAGTAGAAGTCTATGTCCTCAACCGAAACAACAATACCGAAACCCTCCGGAATATAGCCGGATTCATGGACCTTGCCGAAGGTAGTGTCATTTACCGCGATGACAACCCCAACATCGGCTCAGGAGAAGGAGCAGTACCTACCGCCAATGGTGCCAACCAGTTATTTTCCAGCCTGCTCAATTCTCCCGGCGCCCGAACAATTGAGCAGGTAAACGAAACCCTTACCGCTGATTTTAACCTGGTAAAATCTACTGATTTTGAGATCATTACTTCTGCCCGCAAACTGACCGAGCGGGAGTTTACTTTTAATAGTGAGCTGGGCTATATCTCGCTGAACCGTAAGCTGCAGAATGACGAGGTACTGGCCGTAGGGTTTGAATATACCTATCGCGGCCAGAGATATAAAGTAGGTGAACTCACCGAAGACTACCAGAACCGTAGCGATAATGAGGTCATTTTTCTCAAGCTGCTCCGCCCCAGCAAAATCAATACGGAAGTACCCACCTGGGATCTGATGATGAAAAACATCTACTCACTAAATGCCAGCCAGATCGCTCCGGCAGGTTTTCAGCTGAGAGTCGTTTACCGTGACGACCGTACCGGTATTGACAACCCCAGTCTGCAGGAAGGTGAACTGGCTAACCAGCAGCTGATCAGGCTCCTCGGCCTGGACCAGCTCAACCAGAACAACGACCCCCAGCCTGATGGTAATTTCGACTTTGTGGAAGGTATTACCATCAATACTGACCTGGGTATTATCATTTTTCCGGTGCTCCAGCCTTTTGGCAACCATCTGGAGGGGCTTATCAGGGAGGGCAGCCCGGAAGATGAGCTGGTAAGCAAATTTGTATACGATGCCTTGTACGAAACCACCAAAGCAGACGCCGAGCTGATTACTACCAAAAACAAATTTTTCCTGGTAGGTAGCTTCCAGGCCGGCTCTGCCAATGAGATCATGCTGCCCGGCTTCAATATTGCCGAAGGCTCGGTACAGGTACTGGCCGGTAATACTCCCCTGGTGGAAGGCGTAGACTATACCGTAGATTACAACCTGGGCAAAGTCAATATCATCAACGAGGGTGTGCTGAGCTCCGGCAAAAAAATACAGATATCCTTTGAAAAAGCGGACCTGTTTAATTTCCAGCAACGCACCCTGCTGGGTACCCGCATGGATTACCGCGTAAATGAAGATATCAACCTGGGAGCCACTGTCCTGCACCTCAATGAGCGTCCGGTGGTAACACGTGTAGCCATAGGCAGCGAGCCTACGCAGAATACGAAGTACGGTTTTGATGTGAATTTTCGCAAAGAATCCCGCTTCATCACCAAAATGGTAGACCTGCTGCCGATCGTACAGACCAAAGAGCCCTCCAGCATTACCTTCAATGCGGAGTTTGCCCAGCTGGTACCCGGCACATCTAACGTGATAGATGGTGATGGGCAGTCTTATATTGATGACTTTGAAAACACGATTACGCCCTTCAACCTCAGCGGCTGGCAAAACTGGCAGTTGGGTGCCACTCCCACCACCAATAACGACAGATTTGTGGTCAATGATGTACTGGGAGAAGGATACCGCCGGGCCAAACTTGCCTGGTACGTGGTGGACAACAGCGTATTTTACATTAACCGGGGCGGGCTTAAGCCATCCAACATACCGGCAGATATCAGCAACCACTACGAACGTGAGATAGCCCCGCAAGAGGTATTCCCGAACCAGGATGAACAGGTAGTCAACGTACCGCTACCTGTCTTTGACATGGCGTACTTTCCCGAAGAGCGCGGCCCCTACAACTTTAATCCGAACCTGAACCCTGACGGTACGCTGCCCAACCCGGAACGTAACTGGGCCGGTATTACCCGTGCCATCACCTCGGAAGTTGACTTTGACAAAAATAATATTGAGTACCTTGAATTCTGGATGATGGACCCCTTCATTCCCGGTGAGAATGGTACCGTAGCCGGGCAAAATAATACCACCGGTGGTGAGCTGATCTTCAACCTGGGAAGTATCTCGGAGGACGTCATTCCGGATGACCGTCATTTCTTTGAAAACGGACTGCCTGATGACTACAGCCCCGATGAAGTCAGTACTACCGAATGGGGACGTGTGCCATCAGACCAGTTTCTGACCGATTTTTTCAACAACAGCTCTACCGAATCCAGGGTCAACCAGGACGTAGGATTTGATGGTGTCCGCAATGATGATGAAGCCAACTTCTACGGGGACCTGATTCGCAGGATGCCGGCCGGTACCCAGACTGCCATACAGGACGACCCCTCAGCAGACAACTTCCAGTACTACCTGGGCCCGGATCTGGACGAAAGGGACGCTTCCATTGTGGAGCGCTACAAAAACTTTAACGGACAGGAGGGAAATACACCCATCTTAAGTGGAAACGAACGCTTTACTCCCTCGGGAAGCCAGATGCCGGATAATGAAGACCTCAACCGCGACAATACCCTGAGCGACCTGGAGGAATACTATGAATACCGCATCAGGCTGCGCCCGGACCAGATGCAGGTCGGGCAAAACTACATCGTAGACAAAACAGTCGGTAGAAACACCGGCGTCAACTGGTACCTCTTCCGTATTCCTATCCGTCAGCCCGACGATGTGGTGGGTAATATTCAAGGGTTTAAGTCTATCCGTTTTATCCGCACCTACCTCACTGGCTGGCGGCAGCCCACCGTCTTGCGCTTCGTGAAGTTCCAGATGGTAGGCAGTCAGTGGAGACGTTATACTGAAGACCTCTTCCGTAAGGGGTTGAATGAATACACCGAGCCTTATGACCCTAATTTTACCATTTCGGTGGTCAACATTGAGGAGAATGCATCCAATGATGGTGAAGGTTCTCCTTACGTACTGCCTCCCGGCTTTATCCGCGACCGCGACAATACCTCTCCTATCCGCCGGCGGGTAAACGAGCAATCGCTGCAGTTGTGTGTGGAAGACCTGAAAGATGGTGACGCCCGCGCCGCCTACAAAAACATGACGCTGGACCTGATCAACTACGGCAGCGTTCGCATGTTCCTGCACGCGGAGAGCCAGACTGCTGAAGATAGCACTGTCACTGCTTTCCTACGCCTGGGTACAGACTTTACCGAAAACTACTATGAAATTGAGGTGCCCCTGGTCATGTCGCCTCCCGGAGTAGATGAAGAACGGGCGGTATGGCCGGAAGCTAATGAGATTGATATCGCACTGGACGATCTGTATCGCCTGAAGTCGCAGCGTAACAACTCTTCGGAAAACATCAACCTGCCCTATACCCGAAAAATCGGGAAGTACATACTCACAGTAGTGGGCCGGCCAGAGCTGAGTACCGTACAGACGGTGATGATCGGTATTCGTAATCCTCAGACTCCCGACCGGGCACCCAAGGATGTCTGCATCTGGGCCAACGAACTCAGGGTCGGTGATTTTGACGGTACCAGCGGATGGGCCGCCAATGCCCGTGTCAATGCGCAGCTAGCCGATGTAGCCAATATTACAGCATCAGCCAGGCATATGACTTTTGGTTTTGGAGGAGTTCAGTCACGCATCTCCGAGCGTTCGCGTGAGGAAGCCACCGAATACGATGTTTCGGCCAATGTGACGGTCGACAAGTTTTTGCCAGAACAACTGGGTGTAAAGATCCCCATGTACGTCAGCTACGAAAGAGGGAATATTGAACCCCAGTTTGACCCTCGCGACCCGGATATCCCATTGGATGCTGCCCTGGCAGCGTTACCCGCCGATGAGCGGGCAGCTTACCGTCAGCTTGCTACCGACCAGGTAACACGCCGCAGCCTTAACTTTACCAATGTGCGTAAGATCAAGCTGAAAGAAAATGCTGCTTCACACTTTTTTGACCTGTCAAATTTTACGTTCTCCTATTCCTACAGCGACATAGAGCGAAGCAATTTCAATATCGCCAGCTATGAACAGCGGCTGATACGCGCCGGCATAGGCTATAATTACAGCTTCCCGGATGTGAATGTCCAGCCTTTTGCCAATGTTAATGGCTTCAATTCTCCCTGGCTGGCATTGATCAAAGACTTTAACTTTTCTCCCCTGCCCTCCACCATCAGTGTCAGGGGCGACGTCAACCGCAGCTTTGTGAAGACCGTTTACCGGGGTGCAGACCTTAATCCGCTGCAGGACCAGTTTTACGAAAAAGCCTTTACCTTCAACCGCGTCTACGACATGCGTTGGAACCTCAGCCAGGGACTGTCGCTGGACTACGGATCACGAGCCTTCGCTATCATTGACGAGCCGGACGGTGACCTGGATACGGAAGAGAAGCGTGATGAAGTGCTGACCAACCTCAAGCAGTTCGGCCGAATGAAGAATTTTGACCAGGCCCTGACCGCCACCTACGCAGTGCCTTTCGCAAAGCTGCCCCTAACCGACTGGGTAAGCGCTGATGCGCGCTATGCTGCCGGTTACACCTGGAGAGCGGGAGCATTAGGTATCGCTGATACGCTGGGCAACACCATTGAGAACAACCGTGACCAGAGCCTCAATGGTAAGATTGACATGGTGGGACTTTATAACAAGGTGGCATTTTTACGAGAAATCAACAGCACTGCCAGAGGAAGAGCCAGAAGGCCTCAACCAGCCAGAAGACCTCAGAACCAGGAGGAAAGTGAAGAAGAGGAAGCACCGAAGAAAGAAGCCAAGTTTGCCAAAGGTCTGCTAAGGCTGCTCATGTCGCTGCGCTCTGTCAATACTACTTACAGCCTTAGTGAGGGCACCCTCTTGCCTGGTTATATGCCTAATGCTTACTTTTTTGGTATGGACAGTAGCTTCAGTGCGCCGGGCCTACCGTTCCTGCTGGGCAGCCAGGACCCTGACATACGCAATGAGGCAGTAAAGAATGGCTGGCTTACCACCAGTTCTGCTCTTACCATGCCTTTCCAGCAATCCAGGGTAGAAAATATCAACGTAAGAGCCGACGTTGAGCCTTTCAGAGACTTCCGCATACAGGTAGACTTTAAAAAAACCAAGACGGGTACTTACCAGGAAATTTACCAGCTGGATAGTGCAGGTTTCAATCCACTGACAGGCGCACCGGAATTCAGCTATGATGCACAGAATCCGGCCAGGATCGGTAACTATAATATCACCTATTTTACGATGAGGACTGCCTTTCAGCAGGATGACGCGGAAAATAATTCGGCGGTATTCCGTGAGTTTGAAGCCAACCGGGAAATCATCCGGAGCCGACTAGCCCGGCTCAATGAAAATACCGGTCAGTATGACATTAACTCACAGGATGTACTGATCCCTGCATTCCTGGCGGCTTATAGCGGGCAGGAAGCCAGTGACATTGCACTAAGTCCTTTTCCCAGAATACCTTTGCCCAACTGGCGACTGGATTATGCCGGTTTACCCCGACTTATAGAGGGCCTTAGTGATGTGTTTATGTCGTTTAACATTACCCACGCCTATACCTCGACTTACGGCGTTAGTAACTACACCAATTCACTGCTGTACGATAACGATGATGCCGGACTGCTGCTCAGCAATAATATTGAAGACTATCCCCTTGCCAGCCGCACCAATGATACTGACCCCACCATCCCGGAAGCGGACAGGACCTTTGTACCGGTGTTCGTGATACAGCAGGTGGTCATTACCGAAAGATTTTCGCCCCTCGTAGGGCTCAATGTCCGCACCCGAAGCGGGCTGACCGGCAGGGTCTCCTACAACATTGAACGTAGCCTTGCCCTGAACATGTCCAATGCGCAACTAACTGAGCTCAACAGTAACGACATTAATGTCAGTTTTGGCTTTACAAAATCAGAGATCACCCTTCCTTTTAAAGTTGAAGGCAGGACCATCACCCTGGAAAATGACCTGACATTTAACCTCAGCATGACCCTGAAGGACACGAAAACTGTTCAGCGGAAGCTGGATGAGGAAAACACCGTCACCAATGGCAATATCAACTTCCAGTTGCGTCCTACGGTTGACTATCGGGTAAACGATAAGCTTAATATTCAGCTGTATTTTGCCCGTACCATCAATGATCCACGGGTAACCAACTCCTTCAAGCGAACCACCACTGAATTTGGTGTACAGGCCCGTTTCAACCTGGCCCAGTAGTCACTCTCCCGGCCCCTCGGATGCTAAGCGGCTTTTTAGCAGATTCCACATTGCGCTTTGTTAAAAAAGCGCTTACTTTTGGACAAAATTGAAATTTATATGAAGCTACCAAAAAATCTGAAATACACGAAAGACCACGAATGGGTAAGAATAGAAGGAGATGAAGCCTATATCGGCATTACCGACTTTGCCCAGGGAGAACTCGGCGACATCGTATTTGTGGAAATTGAAACAGAAGGAGAAGAAATTAACCAGGGGGACGTATTTGGTACAGTTGAAGCTGTAAAAACCGTGTCTGATCTCTTTATGCCGGTAGATGGAAAGGTACTGGAATTCAACAGCGAGTTAGAAGCATCTCCTGAAATGGTCAATGAGGACCCTTATGAAAAAGGCTGGATGATCAAAATATCGGTCAGCGATGCCACCCAACTTGATGATCTGCTTGATGCAGAAGCCTACCAGGAAGTAATCGGAGAATAGCTAAAAATTGGAGGCAGGCGCCTATGTTTTTGAGGTATAACCTATACACCATCATCTGGGCGCTTGTTATTTTTTGCCTGATACTCTTACCCGGGCAGCAAATGCCTAAGCTCTCCAGTTCTTTCATCAGCATTGATAAACTGGCCCATGCCTTTGTCTTTATGGTACTGGTATTTCTGATGATTGTCGGTTTTCGTAAACAGTACCGCTTTCCTGCCTTTCGAACCAAAGCGACCACTTATGCGTTATTAATATCAGGTGCTTATGCATTGATACTGGAATTTATGCAATTTTTTAGTTCAGCAAGGACAGTTGATATCCAGGATGCCTTGGCTAACCTAACCGGATGCTTATTGGGTTATCTGATATTCTGGCTTGTTTATAAGTTATGATGATCATTTGGCTAAATTTCTTGTAGATCCGGTTTCATTTTTATATTTTAGATGTTAATATTACATCGTAATCATTTAAAAAATTATTTATGGAATCAAAAAAGACACCTAGTGCAGATCTCAATAAGAAGACTGGGCTCCATCTGAGCATTGGCTTGGTGATTAGCTTAGCTGTCATTACACTTGCCTTTGAGTGGAAGTCTTATGACGGACAAAGCCTGGTAGATCTGGGTACTGTGGATGATAATTTTGAAGATGTCATGGACATTCCCCCCACCGAGCAGCCACCTCCCCCACCCCCCAAGATCCAGCAGCCCGAAATCGTTGAGGTTCCCGATGAAGAAGAAATAGAAGAAGATATTGAAATTGACCTTGATGTGGAGATCACTGAAGACACCCAGATTGAAGAAATGGTGTTTGAAGAGGCTCCTGAGGAAGAGGCAACAGATGAAATTTTCATGGTCGTAGAAGATCAGCCCGAGCCACAGGGTGGAATGCAGGCCTTCTACGAGTATGTCGGTAAGAATATGAAGTACCCTTCTCAGGCAAGAAGAATGGGTATAGAAGGTAAAGTGTTTGTTCAGTTTGTGGTAGACAAAGACGGTACTATATCACAGGTACAGGCCATCAAAGGAATTGGTGCCGGATGTGATGAAGAAGCCGTTCGTGTACTCCAGAATGCTCCTAAATGGAAGCCTGGCAAACAGCGCGGAAGACCAGTAAGAGTTAGAATGGTACTTCCTATTACCTTCAGACTAGGATAATAAGTGATTTGATTTAGATGTTAATATTGATTATTAGCGTAAAGGCCGGTTCATATATTGATCCGGCTTTTTTCATGCCCTTTATCAGAGTATCCATATGCCGGTAATCGAGCAGCCTCATAATCTTCTGCTAATCAACCTGAGCCTTTCCGCTGTGCTTTGCGGCCTGATCTGGACCATTCAACTCGTTCATTACCCATCTTTTCTGGATGTAGGGTCCGATGAATACCTTATCTACCAGCGTAACCACATGAAGAACATCTCCATACTGGTAGGGCCATTGATGTTACTGGAACTTGTTTTTGGCATTTATCTGCAGCTACAGCAGTGGCAGACACCCATTCACTGGTCCGTACATATTGCTAGTTTACTATTGGTAGTTGTCTGGCTCATCACTTTTATTGTATCCTCACCCCTACACGGTAGGCTGATACAGGGTGGATTTGACAAACTAGCTATCCAAAAGCTTATTGATACCAACTGGATCAGGACGCTGGCCTGGACAGGAAGGTTTTTGATATTTTTCTTTTTACTGCTCTTTAAATAAAAAAAGCGCTCTTATCAGAGCGCTTTTTTCGCATTTATAAAAACCTGTTTACTGCAAGACTATCTCTGGGTGCTGTCTTTTTTCGGAAGAACATTCGTAATAATCTTCACCCTTTCCTGTGCATTTACTGCATTTGATACAACTGTCACAACTTTATTTTGTTTGCCCATCTTTCCGGCACTGTTGAAAGAAACCGCGATTTTTCCTCCTTCGCCGGGAGCGATAGGTTCACGGGGCCAGGAAGTGGCAGTACAACCACAGGTAGTCAGAACATTAGAAAGTATCAGGGGTTCAGTTCCACTATTCTCAAATTCAAAAACATAATTCACTTTCTCTCCCTGCTCAATATCGCCAAAATCATGTGAGTTCACTGCGAAAACGATCTGAGGTCCATTTACCGGCTCTGCCTGTTTACCGGCCTCCTGAGCAAAGAGTTGAACTGAAAATAGCAAGGCAGCAGACAATACGAGAAATTTTTTCATAATATAAATTCGTTTATAGGCATAAAACAAAAACCATTCCTTCCAGGAAAGTCTAACTAATAAGTACAAAATCTGTACACTAAGTTCAAAAAAGCAGCGCTAAGCACCAAATTTTCTCACATTCAAATATTTTTAACCTGCTTCCAACTTTCACTATTAGCCCTGTGTCACTAGGATATCATGACAATTTTCAACTTAACCCTTAATGCTCAAAAAATTATGAAATTCAATTTGATGTCCAGACGTTGGTTGCTATTAGCTGTTCTTCCCCTCTTCTTCAGCAGTTGCCTTGACTATGAAGCCAGTGAACAGGAAAAGCAGATAGAGTTTGAAGAAGAGCTCATCAAAAGTCATCTCACACAAAATAACATCTCTGCTACCAGGGATAACAGTGGTATTTATTATCAGGTAGTGGAAAAAAACGAACAGGGAACGCCTGTTGAAGCAGAGGATGTGGTATCCATCCGCTATGTGATGCGGACCCTGGGTGGAAATCTGATAGATAGTCTGAGCGCCAGCCAGCAGGCTGACACTGTCGTCCGTTTCCAGCATATCGGTGGTGGCGTTTACCCGGAAGGCATCAACCTGGGAGTCAGATTGATGAACGAAGGTGAGAAGTTCAGATTTTATATTCCCTCTTACCGTGCTTTTAACACTTTCTCTTACAAAACCATCTTACCCTCCGAAAGTATACTGGTGGTAGATGCTGAAGTCGTTGATGTAGAGACCATTGATGAAGTAAAAACGCAGGAGAAGCAGGCTATACAAAGCTATATCAGTACGCATAACCTGCAGGGAGTCAGTGAAAAGACTAGTGGTATATTTTACCAGAAGATTGAGGAAGGAAGTGGCGAAGTGGTCAAGGCAGGTCAGCAGGTAGAATTAGCCTATAAAGGTTATTTCCTGAATAACGAGGTTTTTGACCAGTCCAAAGCCAACGAACCTATCAAATTTACCATAGGCTACAACAGTGTCATCAAAGGATTTGAGGACGGTATCAAGCTCATGAAGAAAGGAGAAAAAGGCAGGATATTTATTCCCTCACACCTGGCTTATGGCTCTGGTGTACAGGTCATCCCCGGGATTGTCAGAAAAGACTTTATCAAGGCATACAATATGCGGGATATGGCACCTTTTGCTACGCTTGTATTTGATGTGGAACTGGAGGATATAGACTAGAATCCGGTACAGGTTAAAAACGGCTGTTGGTGGACAACAGCCGTTTTTTTTATGCAAAAAATTCGGCTTTGAAGTTCATCAGGTAGAGTTCACTTTTGGCCCTGGTTACGGCAGTATACAGCCAGCGCAGGTATTCTTTATTAACCATATCATCTTTCAGATAGCCCTGGCTCACAAACACCGCATCCCACTGTCCGCCCTGCGACTTGTGGCAGGTGAGTGCGTAGGCAAACTTCACCTGGAGGGCATTGAGAAACATGTCTGACCTGACAGCCTCCATTTGTTCCTTTTTGGTTTCTGCATCTTTGTAATCCTCCAATACCAACTGATACAGCTTCTGATACTCCTCATCGGCCAATGCCGGGGTAGATGAATGTAGCGTATCCAGCATGACCTTGGCCTCAAAAGCAGGCTGGTCGGGATAGTCCAGTAAACGCAGATCAAGGGTTGCAAAGCGCATCCCATACATATCTTCAAAATCAACCACTCTCAGGATCTCGACAAAATCTCCGTTTGCCAGAAAACCAGCAGGAGACTCTTCACCCAGGAAATAGTAGTTATTTTTAACGATCATCAGGTGATCACCGGCTTCTATTTCGTTTTCATGGAAGAAAATGTTCCGGCGAATATATTCGTTATACTGCACAGCTTCCCGGTTAGAGCGACAGATGATAGCCGTGTTTTCTTTGCCAAACTTATCGTAAGCATAGCGCAGGCCATCTTCCAGCCGGTCGGCAGTCATTCGGTAGATGTCTGAAAAACGCCTGGTGTCAAAACTTATGGTAAATTTTTCTTTGACTAGTTCTTCGCGGATGGCAGTGGCATTGAAAAGTATACCCGACGCCAAATCCTGACGCATTACCTCATAGAGTTCTGTCTGAAAAATGTTCAGCCTGAAAACGGAGACCAGGTAATCAGGGTCCAGTCCGCGGCTCAGGTTCTGCCCTACCGGTGGCAACTGAGCGGTATCACCCACCAGCATGAGTTTGTTGGTTTCATCTTCAAAAACATAAGCCATCAGGTCATCCAACAGGCTATTAGAAGCTAAGCCTGCCTCATCCGACAGCATAGATGATTCATCAACGATGAAAATGGTTTGCTTATAGTAATTCTTCTTCCTGCGAAACTGTATTCTGCCTGAGAAAGGGTCTGCGGTACGCTGGTAGATAATTTTATGGATGGTAAAGGCGTTCCTCCCTGCATAACTGGCCATTACCTTGGCTGCTCTTCCGGTTGGTGCCAGTAGAACAGCACGATAGTTAAAATGCGGCAGGGTTTTGACCATTGCACTCACTACCGAAGTCTTACCTGTACCGGCGTAGCCTCTAAGCATCAGGGTATCACGCTGGCCTTGAGGGCTTTTCAGAAATTGGTCTAAAAGCAAAAAAAGTTTCCGCTGGCCTTCAGTAGGCTTAAACGGAAACTTTTCAGAAATGACTTGAGATGGATTTTTAGGCAAAGCTCATGCTTTATTCACCGGTTAAAATTCAGCGTTTTCGGGAGTTCTGGGGAAAGGAATGACATCCCTGATATTGCCCATTCCAGTTACGAATAACATCAGCCTTTCAAAACCCAGACCGAAACCACTGTGTGGTGCGGTACCGAATTTACGGGTATCAAGGTACCACCAGACATCTTCTTCAGGTATATTGATTTCTTTAATTCTCTCCAGAAGCTTATCATAGCGCTCTTCGCGCTGAGAGCCTCCGATGATTTCGCCTATTCCTGGGAATAGTACGTCCATGGCTGCAACAGTATCTTCACCCTCATTCTGTCGCATATAAAATGCCTTAATGGCTTTTGGGTAATTGTAGAGGATGACCGGGCGCTTGAAATGCTTTTCTACCAGAAATCGCTCATGCTCCGACTGCAGGTCAGCACCCCAGGCATCAATGAGGTATTGGAACTTCTTCTTTTTATTAGGCTTGGAGTTCCTGAGAATATCTATGGCTTCAGTATAAGTAACCCGGGCAAATTCATTTTCCACTACAAATTGCAGGCGCTCCAGCAGGGTCATTTCGCTCCGCTCTTCTTTCTTCTTATCCTTCTCATCCTCCTGTGCCCTTTTGTTGAGAAACTCCAGGTCGTCTTTGCAATGCTCCAGTGCATAGCGGACCAGGTATTTCACAAAATCTTCTGCCAGGTCCATGTTATCGTTGATATCATAGAAAGCCATTTCCGGCTCAATCATCCAAAACTCAGCCAGGTGGCGCGAAGTATTAGAGTTCTCCGCCCTGAAGGTAGGCCCAAAGGTATACACTTCCGCCAGGCCCATAGCCGCTAGTTCGGCCTCCAACTGACCAGATACTGTGAGATTGGTTTCCTTGGCGAAAAAATCTTCCCGAAAATCCACGCTGCCTTCTTCATTCCGGGGCGGGTTTTCCGGATTAAGCGTGGTCACTCTGAACATCTCTCCAGCCCCTTCTGCATCAGATCCGGTGATGATGGGAGTATGAACATTAAAGAAACCCCGTTCATGAAAGAACTGATGGATGGCAAAGGTCATCGCATGACGCATGCGGTAAATGGCTCCAAAAGTAGTAGTCCTTGGACGCAGGTGAGCTATCTCCCGCAGAAATTCAAACGAATGTTTTTTGGGTTGGAGAGGATAGGTTTCGGGATCAGCCTCACCTAATATTGCAATTTTAAATGACTGAAGTTCAACTGACTGTCCCTGACCCTGAGAGGCAATTAGCTTTCCCTGTACAGAAATACAGGCTCCGGTTGTAACTTTTTTCAGTATTTCTTCACCGATTGTCTCTGGTTCTGCAACAATCTGCAAATTATGCAGGGTAGATCCGTCATTCAATGCAATGAAAGCAACATTTTTGCTTCCCCTTTTGGTTCTTACCCATCCTTTTACCAGCACGTCCTGATCTATCGGTGCCTGCTGCAATATTTGCTTGATTTTGGTTCTCTTCAATTGCATAGACTATTGCTTTGACTATCCCTTATCAGCCAGAAATTTTTGGGGATCAACAATAAATTTGATATAAGGAAATATTATCTTACTAGTGTACTATAAGATGTCTGCAAAGCAACGATATTTTGCTCTTTTTATCAAAGATTTGATATAATATAATAAATTTGGACACTATTTGGTAAAGTATAATAAAGGAGACTATACATGCAGAAGCTTGGTTTAAGCCAGACCTTAAGTCAGAAGTTATCTCCCCAGCAGATTCAGTTTATCAAACTCTTACAAATCCCCACTGCCGAACTGGAAACAAGGATAGAGCAAGAGTTAGAGGTGAATCCTGCGCTGGAAGAGGGGCGCGAAGATGATGAAGCCCCCACCAGCACGGAGGATGATTACGATGATACTGAGAGGGATGACCAGAATGACGATCTCAGCATTGAGGATTACCTGGCCGAAGATGAATTTGGGGGATATAAGATGTATGGTGATGGAAATTATTCTGAAGAGGAAGACCGCGATATGCCTATTCCTACAAACACTTCACTGAATGAACAGCTCATATCCCAGCTTAATTTTCTGGGACTTGATGACCGGATGTATCAGATTGGGCTGCAACTGATTGGTAGCATAGAGAGCGATGGGTACATCCGCCGCGATCTGGATGCTATTATCAATGATCTTGCTTTTTCGCAAAATATTGATACAGACCTGGATGAAGTAGAAGGTTTGCTGGATAAAATCCAGCAATTTGATCCGCCGGGTATCGCCGCCCGCGATCTGAGGGAATGTCTTATATTACAGTTGGAAAGAAAGCAGGAGCAGGATAAATACCACAGGCTGGCAATTGACCTGCTCAAAGAGCATTTTAAGGAATTCACCAAAAAGCACTTTGATAAAATTTGCCGTAAGCAGGGTGTAGACGAAAATTCTCTCCGGGAGGCAATCAGCATCATTACCAAGCTTAATCCCAAGCCAGGTGGTGTGGTGGATAGCAACAGCCGAACCCAGTATGTGATACCGGATTTTATCCTGAACAATAATAACGGTAAACTGGAGCTTTCCCTTAATTCACGTAATGCGCCGGACCTGAAAATCAGCCGTTCTTACGCTGATATGCTGCAGGCTTATGATAAGAGCAACAAGAAGGACAAAAAACTCAAAGAAACCGTTACTTTTGTCAAACAGAAACTGGATTCCGCCAAGTGGTTTATTGATGCCATCAGACAAAGGCAGCATACGCTACTGACAACCATGGATACTATAATCAAATACCAGCAAGAGTTTTTTATAAGCGGCGACGAGAGTAAACTTAAGCCAATGATCCTGAAGGATATTGCCAATGAGATTGGAATGGATATCTCTACCGTATCAAGGGTCGCTAACAGTAAGTCCGTCCAGACAGAATTTGGCGTATACCCCCTCAAGTATTTCTTCTCTGAAGGAATAGCCACTGAGTCAGGAGAAGATGTCAGTAGCCGTGAAGTGAAAAACTACCTGAAAGGGCTGGTAGATCATGAAGATAAACGCAAGCCCTTATCAGACGACAAACTGGAGAAACTCCTGAAAGACAAAGGTTATAACATTGCCAGAAGGACTGTAGCCAAATACAGAGAACAACTACAAATTCCGGTAGCAAGGCTTAGAAAGGAACTATAGATGGGAAGAAAACTTTCTCTAGCCATATCTGCTCTTCTTCATCCGCTGCTTATGCCGACGCTACTGTTTGCGCTACTTTTTTATTACGCGCCGGTCATTACCCAGCCGATCAATGAGAAGGCGGCAGCCTATCTGCTGCTGGCAGTTTTTATTACTACCTTTCTGCTGCCTATGATCAGCATCACGGCCCTGAGGTTTTCTGATATCTTCCGTCATGGTAAATTTTATGCGCTTTCCATTCCAGGGAGAAGAGAAAGAATCCTACCCTTTTTCTTTACCAGCCTTTTTTACCTGATTACTACCTATATGTTTTTTTCAAAGTTCAAGGTGAACCAGGTGCTGGTAGTGATTCTGGGGGCCACTACGCTGATCATTCTGCTGATCAGTATCATTACCCTGTTTATCAAAGTTAGTGCACACAGTGCCAGTGCAGGCGCTATGATTGGCTTTCTCCTGGCATTAGGCATCAAGTATCCTCAGGGTAAGATGGTTTGGCCCTTGATTTTGATACTGATTCTCGGAGGTATGGTGATGTCAGCCAGGCTGTACCTGGACACTCATAAGCCGGTGGACGTCCTCATCGGAAGCGTGATAGGCCTTTCGGTAAGTATCACCTCCATTATTTTGTTCGCTCCTTAGGCTTTTTTGCCAAACAGTGAGTCTACGAATTCCATTTTGTTGAACACCTGCAGATCGTCCATTTTTTCACCTACACCAATGTACTTTACAGGGATTTTAAACTGATCCGAAATGCCGATCACTACACCTCCTTTGGCTGTTCCGTCCAGTTTGGTAATGGCCAGAGCGGTGACTTCGGTAGCGCGGGTAAATTCCTTGGCCTGGATAAAAGCATTCTGACCAGTACTGCCATCCAGTACCAGCAGCACTTCATGGGGTGCTTCAGGAATGAATTTCTGCACTACCCGCTTGATCTTGGACAGTTCATTCATGAGGTTGACCTTGGTGTGAAGGCGGCCAGCTGTATCTATAATCACCACATCAGCGCCCATTTCCTTACCCTGCTTGGCGGTATCAAAAGCGACTGAGGCGGGGTCAGTATTCATGCCATGAGCCACTACCGGTACGCCAATTCTTTCGCCCCAAAGCTTGATCTGATCAACAGCAGCGGCCCTGAAAGTATCTGCCGCTCCCAGCAATACACTCTTACCCTGCTTTTTGAACTGGTACGCAAGCTTACCGATCGTAGTAGTTTTGCCTACACCATTTACACCCACTACCAGAATGACATGGGGCTTATGGGTATCGGGTACATAAAAATCTGTAGCGGAAGTGGTAGTAGCCTGGTCATCTCCTTCGGTAAGTAAGCCTGCTATTTCTTCGCGTAGTATTTTGTCCAGTTCTGAAGCACTCAGATACTTATCCCGAGCTACCCTGGCTTCTATACGGTCTATGATCTTGATGATGGTATCTACGCCTACGTCGCTGGTAGCAAGAATACCCTCCAGTTCGTCCAGGACTTCATCGTCCACTTTGGATTTACCGGCAATTGCCTTTCCCATTTTAGAAAAGAAGCTGTCTTTAGATTTTTCCAGCCCCTTATCAAGGGATTCTTTTTTTTCTTTGGAGAAGAAACCAAACAGTGCCATAGGGAATATTTAGAATAAAAAGTGAGTATATATAATACAAAAAAAGCCCACAGGGGGCTTTAGGATATTTTGTAAGAAGATGAAGACTACTTATTTTTTGGCGAGATAGTCTTTCACAGAATCAACAGGCACCATTTCCTCCTTAAAGGTGTAGGCACCAGTTTTGGGTGACTTAACCGCCTTGATAACTTTGGCTACGGTTTTGCCACCTTCTTTTCTCATTGACGCAACTGCTTTCTTTGCCATGGTTACTTAATTTCTCTATGAACAGTATGTTTCTTTAAAATAGGATTATATTTTTTGCGCTCCAATCTTTCCGTGGTGTTTTTACGGTTTTTGGTAGTGATGTAGCGCGAGGTTCCAGGCTGGCCACTGGTCTTGTGCTCAGTGCATTCCATAATAACCTGTACTCTATTGCCTTTTGCTTTCTTAGCCATGATGGATAAATATTTTTTTTGATCAGGTGATCGCTATTGTAATAACCCGAATTATATTAAAGCTGTTCCCTTTTCTCTCGCTTCTTTGAGAACGGAACTGATACCTCTCTTGTTGATGGTCCTCAGTACTGAGGTAGAAACCTTAATGGTCACCCAACGATCCTCTTCGGGCAGATAAAAGCGCTTCTTCTGAAGGTTCGGATAGAACTTACGCTTAGTCTTATTATTGGCTTTGGAAACGTTATTTCCTACCTGAGGTCTTTTCCCTGTGATCTGACAAACTTTAGCCATTTTATCTTGAAATTTCTCGTCCTGATATTTAAGGTTGCAAATATCTAAAAATTAATTCACTTTCAAAAAAGTTACTTTGCCTTTTTTGTGTATCCATACGGACAATGCCTGCATCCACTCTTACAACAGTGGCCGCGCCTGCGTAAATACTGTTCGGTAAACACCATATAGCCCGCTTCGTTATAATAAAAGTCTACTTTTTCTATGAGTTTTTTGTCTTCTGACACAATCTGCTTACTTTTTATCATATACACGCGTAGTAGCAAACGGTAATTTCATACTTTTGATCTGCAAAAGTAGCGCTACCGCATTTTAGAAAAAAAATTTATTTATGATTGACCAAATCAATTCTAGTCAACAAGCCATTCAACTGGAAGATCAGTACGGTGCCCATAATTATCATCCCCTGCCTGTAGTTTTGTCCAGGGGCGAAGGAGTACACCTCTGGGATGTGGAAGGTAACAGATATTTTGACTTTCTTTCTGCCTATAGTGCCGTCAACCAGGGACATTGCCATCCCCGGATCATCAGCGCCCTTACCGAACAGGCCAAAAAACTGACCCTGACTTCCAGAGCATTTCATAATGATATTCTGGGTAGATACGAAAAATATATTACGCAGCTTTTTGGCTACGACAAGGTCCTCCCCATGAACACCGGCGTAGAAGGTGGTGAAACAGCCATAAAATTATGCCGTAAGTGGGCTTATACCGTCAAAAAAATTCCTGCAAACCAGGCAAAGATTATTTTTGTCGACGGTAATTTCTGGGGGCGTACACTAGCCGCCATATCCTCTTCTACTGACCCATCCAGCCGCAATGGCTTTGGCCCCTATATGCCCGGTTATGAACTGATACCTTACAATGACCTGGCAGCACTGGAGAAAGCACTGGAAGACCCGAATATTGCCGGATTTATGGTAGAACCCATACAGGGAGAGGCTGGCGTAGTAGTACCGGAAGAAGGTTATCTGAAGAAAGCCTACGAGCTTTGCCAGCAAAAAAACGTGCTGTTCATTGCTGACGAAGTACAAACCGGAATTGCCCGTACCGGAAAACTGTATGCCTGCCAGCATGAGGGCTTCAGGCCTAATATCCTGATCCTGGGCAAAGCCCTATCGGGTGGCGTTTTACCGGTTTCGGCCGTACTGGCAGATGATGAGGTAATGCTGTCGATAGGCCCGGGTGAGCATGGCTCTACCTTTGGCGGTAACCCTCTCGCCTGTGCCGTGGCTATGGCAGCGCTACAGGTGGTGGAAGAAGAACATTTATCAGAACGTGCTGAAGCACTTGGGCAGGTTTTCCGTCAGCGAATGCAACACCTGGCAGACAAGTCAGACCTGGTGAGCCTGGTACGTGGCAAAGGTCTGCTGAATGCTATCGTTATCAATGACACTGAAGATAGTAGTACGGCATGGGATATATGCATGAAACTGAAAGAAAAGGGACTGCTGGCCAAGCCTACGCATGGGAATATTATTCGTTTTGCCCCTCCCCTGGTCATCAGTGAAGAGCAGTTGCACGAATGCTGTGACATCATCGAGAGTACAATTATGAACTTTGGATCTTAAGCAAACACTAGCTTAGTTCTGCTGGTTGTATATGGCAGGTACTTCAATTGAAAGTGCCTGCCATTATTTTTATCTAAAGTTCTGATAGTGAGAGAAGGGAAAATAGTAAGCATTTCATTTTTTAATTATAAAGGAATCAACAAATGGTGGGCGCTCAAACAGATGCAGGAAGCTCCAAAAGCGCTTATCAAGACTTCAGATTTACAATTCTTTAAACTCCTGGGTAGCGGGGCCGGCAATGGTTTCAGCATACTCCCCGACCTTTCAGTATATGCCGTACTTTGCCAGTGGAGTTCTTATGCATCTGCCTGCGAGCATCTTTTGGGTCACCGTGTGTTCGAAGGGATGAAAGACCGCTCCCGGCATTTTTTACATGTATTCATGCAGCCCGTACGTGCTAAGGGTACATGGGATGGTATTCAGCCCTTTGAAGCAGCAGCAGATTATATCACAGGTAAGCCCATTGCTGTACTGACCAGGGCACGTATTGCCGGCAATAAACTTTACTCTTTCTGGAAAAATGTGCCCAAAGTAAGCAAGAAGCTTCAGGCACATACTGATGGTATCGCTTTTTCAAAAGGAATTGGTGAGGTTCCATTACTGCAACAGGCTACCTTCAGCATATGGAAAGACCGCCAAAGTATGGTTGATTATGCCTACAAAGGTAAAAACCACCAGGAAATGATCAGAAAGACCCATCAGTTGGGATGGTACAGGGAAGAGTTATTTGCAGAATTCAGCCTGTTGAACATTATCCAGAACTGGCCTGATTTTGATATGGAGCTGCTACAAAATATCTCTGCCCAAACACTGAAGGCCAGTTAAATCAGTTGTTATTCCATAAGATAGTTCTCATTTTTGGTGAGTAACAATTTTATAGATTTTCCATATCTCTATTATGTCAGCACAACTGCAAGAGACCTTCGGCTTTCTGAAAAAATTTGTCGCCCATAAACCTGATGCAGGTATCATACTGGGTACCGGGCTAGGAAAGCTCACCGAACAGCTGGACGTAGCACATACCTTATCCTACGCCGACATTCCTAATTTTCCCGTCAGTACCGTTGAGTCGCATGATGGAAAACTGATAATTGGCAAACTGGGCGACAAAAACGTGCTGGTCATGCAGGGTAGATTTCATTATTATGAAGGCTACAACATGCAGCAGATTACCTTTCCGGTGAGGATAATGCAAATGCTAGGTGTAGAAACCATCTATATTTCTAACGTCTCCGGGGCTTTGAATATGCAGTACCATACCGGTGACCTGGTGATCATAGATGACCATATCAACCTGCAAACGGCCAACCCGCTGACCGGCCCCAACCTGGACGAGTTTGGCCCCCGGTTCCCTGATATGAGCCAGCCGTATGATGCAGATATGGTGCATGCTGCCTGGAAGATTGCTAAAGAAGAAGGTTATAAAATCCATAAAGGTGTCTATATAGCGGTAACTGGCCCTAATCTTGAAACCAGGGCAGAATATAAGTTTCTGCACCGTATTGGAGGCGATATGGTTGGCATGTCTACCGTACCGGAAGTGATCGTAGCCCGCCATATGGGCCTGAGGGTTTTTGCCATTTCCATCATCACCGATCTCTGTGATCCCGATAACCTACAACCTGTCAGGATTGAGGATATTCTCAGGATAGCTGGCGAGGCCGAGCCCAAACTTAGCAGGCTGATGTATCGGCTGATCAATGAGTACAATTTCTAGAAATTCATGAATTTCCCGGCTAGTTTCACTTTAATGCGTTGTTGAACGACTTCATATCTTTTGTACTGGAGCACCAGGATGAAATCCTGGAGCAAACCATGGAGCATATCTGGATCACCCTGATATCCCTGGTGATTGCAAGCCTGGTCGGCATTGCGGTCGGTATTCTGATTAGCCGCTTTGCCCGAATTTCCAGCCCGGTATTAGGACTGGTCAATATTGTGCAGACTATTCCCAGTGTAGCTTTGCTGGGCTTTCTGCTACCATTTTTCGGAATTGGGGTTACTCCCGCCATCATCGCACTTTTTCTGTATGCGCTACTCCCCATTGTACGGAATACATATGCTGGTATACAGGGCGTAGATAGTGCCGTTACAGAGGCGGCACGGGGCCTGGGTATGACCGACCGACAGATACTACAGCAGGTAGAACTGCCCATTGCTACGCCAGTCATTTTTGCAGGGGTACGCACCGCCATGGTGATCAATATTGGAGTAGCAACCCTGTGCGCCCTCATAGCAGCAGGAGGACTGGGGGAATATATTTTCAGAGGTATTGCCGTGAACAACGTGAATATGATACTGGCGGGAGCAATTCCGGCTTCCTTACTGGCTATTGTACTGGATTCGCTGCTCGGACTGGTACAGAAGTATATCAGAAGGCTGCTAAGGCCACTGCTATTAGCCCTTGGCCTTGCTCTCCTTGGTATAGTAGGTTACCAGTTTTTACCCTCATCCGCGACCTCGCCTTATGATGATTTTGTGGCAGGGTTTAATTCAGAATTTATGGAAAGAGAAGATGGATATCCTGGCTTACAGGAGGTGTATGGCTTCTCTATGAATGCGGTAGAAATGGAAATAGGCCTGATGTATGAGGCGCTGCAAAACGAAAAAGTAGATGTTATCAGCGGCTTTTCCACTGACGGACGTATAGCTGCCTACCAACTGCGCGTACTGGATGACGACCTGAATTATTTTCCGCCTTACTATGCCGCACCACTGGTGCGCATGCAAACGCTGGAAAAATTCCCTCAGTTGGAGGATATTTTCGATCAACTGGCAGGGAAAATTTCAGAAGAAGCCATGATGCGCATGAACCTGTCAGTAGACCAGGACAAAAAATCGCCGGCTGAAGTAGCCAGAAACTTCCTGGAGCAGCAGGGGTTCAGGCTGGTAGCCAAAAAAAGCGGCGACCCTGACTTGGTCATAGGTTCTAAAAACTTTACCGAAAATTTTATCCTTGCAGAAATGTTTACTGCCCTGGTAGAAAGCCAGAGCGAACTCACTGTTGAACTGCGCCAGGGTTTTGGCGGCACCAAGTTACTGATGGATGCGATAAAAAGTGGAGCAGTTGATTTATACCCGGAGTATACCGGTACAGCGCTGCTGGTAATGCTACAGCCCCCCACTCAGCTGATTGACAGCCTGATCAGAAGCCCCCGGAAAGTATATGATTATGTACAGCAGCAAAGCAGGGATACTTTTGGATTGACCTGGCTTGAACCTCTCGGGTTTAACAATACCACTGCCCTGATGATGCGGGAAGAAGATGCGGCATTACTGGACATTGAATCAATCAGCGATCTGAAAGCACATATCCAAAACCTAAAACGATAGGATTACTTAAGCTCACTGTATTTTTCTGCAATATAGGTCACAGACTGTTTCAGCTTGGCGATTTCCTTTTTACACATGCTACGATAAGGCTCTTCCATATC
Organism: uncultured Porifericola sp.; assembly: GCA_964518125.1. GTDB lineage: Bacteria > Bacteroidota > Bacteroidia > Cytophagales > Cyclobacteriaceae > Catalinimonas. The sequence goes on along the minus strand of CAZFFW010000003.1, from coordinate 63,140 downwards.
AGCAATTTCAATCAGGCCTTCAATTCTGCTGATATCACTCAGAAAACGCTGATGGTGCAGATCATGGACGATACCGTCATGCAATACTTTATAGTCTGCAGCGCGGTGCAGGTAGTTGCGGTGTATGTAAAATAGGTAAGCTGCCACCCCAATAAAAATGCAGACAATGGCAGAAAGATCTATCCACAATGGGGTACTTTGCGTGAACGGCAAAGTATCGTAGGTCATGAACACACTGTAAAAAATAGCGGCCAACGCAATAATCTGTAGCGCAAAATCGCGCCTATGTATGGTAAGAAACCAGGCTACAGAGATCAGTACGCAGATAAAATTGATGGAGAATGGATATAGAAAAAGATGGAGATAACCATAGTAGGGAAACTCAATATTCTCGGGAACGATTGCCCAAAGTTTACCAACAAAGGGAAGCAGGATAATAATCAGGAGACTTGCCAGTTTTCTTCCGTCTCGGAAAGTAAACTGAATTCCTTTGGTAGTAAGTTCTAAAAGAGGGGTCTGAGATATTTTAGTATACATGCTTCACTTGCTGTCGCGTCACAAAGGTACAATAGTCCGGCCAAATGAGTAAAGTTATCGAAGGACAAGTTCCTGCAGTTGTTATCTCAATATGAAATATAATCCTTAAACTTAAAATATTTTTATAAAATTTTTAAAAAACTGTAATCTATATACCCTTTTTACGCAACCAAAAATTTGCGTAGAGGGCAAAAATATTACGTTGTATGAAAAAGTCATTTTACTGAATTAGGCATAATTATCAGATACGGTAGAGTAATTCTACTATATCAGTTTAGTACAAATCGTTGATCTATTTACGAGAAAAACTAAACATAAAATTGACTGCTACTATGATCCTTCAATTTTAACTGTAGCTATACCTCATGCTTCTCAGCAAACTTGTCCATAGAAAATAGATAGCAATATCACGTTTTATACTGTTTTTTGCGGGATTTTTATAAAGCTTCATTTGGGATGAGATACCTCAGAAAAAGGCAATACGGCTAATGACATCGCTAATACTGTACCTAAGTATATATACAAAATAGGATCAGGATTTCTTGTAACTTATGTTACAAAAATATCCTAATTCCACCAATTTATAACAGAAAATTGATAAATATTTGACCTTTGGTTAACTTGTAGATGAATTAAAACATGAGATTCTTACATACGAATAAGTTTTTCCGGTTTTAATTATTTCTTTATTTCTCACTTACCAAACTACCTGAATTATGAGAGTTTCAACTCGAAGAATGGCTAAACTTAGCCTGGCTTTACTGATCCCCGCAATGTTTATGTTTACAAGCTGCAGCGAGGATATGGTAGACCCTACCAGTGCTATGCCCCCTAAGGACCAGATTAAACTTCCTCCGGGTAGCCAGAAACTTTAACGAGTTTATCACTACTACTAAACCCGCTCAAAATCTTGAGCGGGTTTTTTGTTTAATTACGCCACTTCAGTATTAAAATAACTACCGTCCGTAAGATATATTCTATAAAAAAAGCCTCCCGGCTGATACCGAGAGGCTTCCTTCATTTTACATTTATGTCCAATTACTTTCCGGATTCATCTGAGGAAGCAGCTTCTTCCGGATACAGCACTACCTGCACGTACTGATCAAAGTTGAAGTACTTATTGGCAGTTTCTTTGAGATCTTCCACTGTCAGCCCTTTGATGGATTCATCGTACTCTACCAGATTTATCGGGTCCATGTCCATAAAATAGGCCTGCTCCAGGCCTCGGAGCCAGTATTCGTTTTGCTTCAGGTTAGTTTCCATCTCCCGTCGCTGGGTTTCCTTTACTTTTTTCAGATCGGCTTCAGTAGGGCCATTAGCCTGCATCTTCCTGATTTCCTCAAAGACAGCCTCTGTCAGGTCTGCTACATTCTCAGGAGCACAGGGAAAAGAGATACGGATAGAATAATGCTCATAAGGGTACTTGGCCACGTTGGCATTGGCACCAATGCCGTATACACCGCTCCGCTTCTCCCTGATTTCTTCTATCAGTTTGATACTGAGCGCCTGTACCAGAGAGTTGAGTTCGTATGCCTCCTTACGGTCGTAAGCCAGTTCACCGGTAAAGGTAATGTTCACCATACTTTTGGGATCTGTACCTTTCATTACTTTTTCCTTGACAACGCCTGAAGGAGGTCTGATTCCTACATCTTCCCAGCTTTCGCTACGGCCTTGTGCGGGTAAGGAACCCAGGTAAGAGGCAATCAGAGGCTTCATATTCTCAATATCCAGGTTACCGACAAAAAAGAAAGTAAAATCACCGGCATCGGCGAAGCGGTCCTGATAAGCATTATAGGCCTCATCAAAATTTATCTTTTCAAAATCTTCCTGTGTAGGAAATCCACCACCACGAGGATGATCCTGTGACATAATCCGCATGAGGCGGTCCTGATAATAATACTGAGGATTGGAAAGCACATTGGCATAATAGGCCTTGTACTTACTGACAAATGACTGGAAAGACTCCTGATCTTTGCGGGGGGAAGTAAAGTAAAGATGGGTCAGTTGCAGCATGGTTTCAAAATCCTCCGGTGTGGCATTACCGGAAAAACCCTCCTTCAGACCACTGATGTAAGGACTGGCACTGGCATTTTTATCAGAAAGGAACTTATCCAGCGCCACGCTGCTGAAGTCTTTCACACCGCTCTGTTGTACAATTCCATCCGAATATACTGCTGAGTAATACTTTTCATCGTCAAACACTGAATGTCCGCCGGGGCTATGGGCATACATCAGGATTTCATCATCTTTGAAGTCAGTAGGCTTCATGACCACTTTGACGCCGTTTGCCAGTGTCAGCTCGGTTACTCCTATTTCTTCTATGGTATTTTCAGCAGTAATTTCAGCCGGGGCAGGTACATTGTCTATCAGCGTAGAGGCAATGGCTTCATCTTCATACGCCTCCACTTCAGCACTTTGTACTTCTTCCATGATTTGAAGCACATCCTCTTTGGTGGGCACTTCCACACCTTCTTTTTCCGGTGCAGTAACGATGACTACCAGGTTATTTCCGTCCATCCACTCCGTGGCCAGGCTATTGACCTCTTCCAGAGAGATAGTAGGCAGAAATTTCTGGATAAACTGGTATTCAAATACGATTCCGGGTGCCGGCTCGCCTTCCAGAAAATTTCTGACATATTCATCAGCAAAACGCCTTGATTCGGTTTTTTCTCTTTCCTTGTAGGCAGCTTGATAATTGGTGATCATGCTTTTTTTGTAACGGTCTAGCTCAGATTCTGTGAAGCCAAAGCGCTTCACTTTTTCATTTTCTTCCATCAGCGTTCTCAACCCCTGCTGCAGACCTCCTTCAGACACTACCGCATACTCCTGAAATCCCTCTTTGGTCCGAATGATATTGCCATAATAAGCACCGGCATTCAGAAATGGTGGTTCAGCCTTCTGGGTGAGTTCAGCCAGCCGCTGACTCAGCATACCCGTAAACAGGCTGTGCTTATACATTTCTCTGAAATCTTTGATAGTTTCCTCTGTCCCGGCCACGCCCTCCTGCTTGTAAAACAGCTGCACCACATTGGAAGTGTTTTCCTTATCAGTAACGACAGACACTTTGATATCCTGATGATCAGGCACCTCAAATAATTCCCTTTCCCTTACTTTGGCAGGTGCCTGCAGATCGCCAAATCGCTCTTTTATCTCCTGCTCCATGGCCTGCGTGTCAATGTCACCAACGGCTATTACGGCCATCTGGTCGGGACGATACCAGTCTTCGTAAAAACGCTCCAGCGTCTGATAGTCAAATTTTTCCAGAATTTCCCTGGTACCTATGGGCATGCGGTTGGCATAACGTGAATCTGATAACAGCACCGGCAGGTACTCATCTCTCATCCTTTGCTGGGCGCCCTGCCCAATACGCCATTCTTCAATCACTACGCCCCTCTCCTTATCAATTTCCTCTTTGTCAAAAGTGATACCGCTGGCCCAGTCTTCCAGTATCTGCAGAGATTTTTGCAGGGTAGTATCAGAGGTGGGCACTCTCAGCATGTAGACAGTTTCGTCAAAGCTGGTATAGGCATTGAGGTGTGCACCAAATTTTACGCCGGCCATCTGCAGTACATCTATAAGCTCGTTCTTCTCAAAATTTTCAGTGCCGTTAAAAGCCATATGCTCTGTAAAGTGGGCCAGCCCCAGCTGGTCATCGTCCTCCATGAGCGAACCAGCATTTACCGCCAGTCTAAGCTCAACCCTTTCTTCCGGCTGCGTATTCTTCCGGATATAATAAGTGAGGCCATTATCCAGTTTACCCTTAATAATATTTTTATCCAGGGGAATTTCAGCGGCAAGATCAGAAGGAATTTCCACCTCCGTAGCAACAGGGGTATCCTGCGCCCAGGCTGAAATACAGCTGATACTTAACAGCAGGCCGAAAATAAGTGGGTTAATTGTTTTGTTTTGCGTCATGTTTGCATGATTAAAAATTAAGAAACATAGTGTAGTTAGCTGAGTTGAAATTGATGTTGACACTCAGATCATTAACGGGATACGGATGAGAGTGTATTCAATATTATAAATTTTTTTCAGAAACCTTACACCAGGCCGCTAAAAAGGCGAAGCCCTGCTGTGAATTTTTTACCCTTATGTTCCGATTTTTTCTCTTTTCATGCCTGATTATTTGGTCTTTTTCTTGTTCTACCTTACTCAATGCTGACTTTGAGAACATTCCAGTACAGCAGGCTCCGCCACCAGACCTTCCCGGACCTCCGGAGGGTGATCTCTTAAGCTGGTCTGAAGCATTCCAGTCCTCCACTGCTTTGCAGGTTGTGGCACTGGAAGCAGGCAGTCAGCAGGCACTTGAGTTAAACAGCAAAGATGCCGGTGTTGTAGTCTTTCAATCCTTACAGCCAGATCAGGAGAGTGTCAGCTACCAATTGAGCTTTCAGCTTTATACCCGTGATGCGCTGGAGCAGCCGCTGCTGATCCAACCTGCGGTAAATGCCGAGGCTATTGGCACAACCGTCAGGATGCAGCAGGGTATCATTGAAATAATGCAGAAATCAAATGGAAAGATGGCTTATGATACACTTGGTCAGTTTGAAGCTGAAGCCTGGCAAACCTTTATCTTTACAATCGATAAAAGTAGCAGCGAATACACACTGAATGTCATCAGGGACGGATTGCCGGAACTGAGAATAGAAAATCAGCCATTATTTGCGCCTGAAGCTTTCGTCAACCCTCCTCATTTACAACTACGCTTTGTACTTGAAAAAACAAGCGAAAACAATGTGGGTATTCGCTGGGACGATGTGCTGATCTATCAGACAAAAAACTAAACCATCAGGACTTGCGGCCGGATGGCTTATACTCAAAGCAATCTTCTTTGGTGATTGAGGTAAAATAATCAGCTTCTTCCAATAGTATTTCCGCAGTTGTTTTTTGTACAGCAGCTATTTCCACCCTGACGCCCTCCGACTTAAGATGTCTTACCAATTCTACGTAGTCAGCATCTCCCGATAGTATGATGATGGTATCCACTTTATGGGCCAGTTGGGTAGCTTTGATGCTGAGCGGTATATCAGCGCCCTTGTAACACGGCACTACAGAACCATAGTAGTATTTATGAAGGCGTTCGGCTAGTTTGGAGGATATACTATCTCCCTCCCGGAAGTATATCAGCCGGTTTAGTCCCCGGCCATTCAGTAGCTTGGGAATCAGTGTATCAAAATTGATCATGATATCGTCGCTTCCCAGCATATTGTGGATACTGATTTCAATATTATTGCCATCTATCAGTATGGCCACTGACTGATGGATGCTGACATTTGAGGGGCTATGCATAAAAATTTATGGGTTTTATTATTTAAAAAAATGGTTAAAAGGTCGGAGCACAAAAATTTACCCTGAAGCACCACCAGTATGCTTTTCTGAAGGTTGGCCTGTCGTCCTGATTATATTCTCAGTATTTTTTTATTCACATTACTTTTGCGAAAATATTCCAACTGCCTGTTGTTTGCCGGAGCAGCATCACCCATTACAAATCCCATGTTGTACATCTGCTGGAGAGAATAATCCACTGATCAGTACCCGGGCGTTTTCCCTGATGAGTGTATAAATTCATAGCTAATAATCATTCTGGAAATACTTCAGTTTTTTTATCATTATTGAATAGCAAAGTGCATATCCCTGTCTAAAAATTACATCATCAATAAGCTTTGTCCTGTTTCAGGAGACATATTCTTTGACGCCTGCCTCCTCCTCTCCCCTGCGAAACCGATTAACCAGATGATGCGCCTGCCGGGTTGGTTCAGGAATTCGGTAGCGGGTTACACAGTGTAAGGCAATCCGAACCGCACTATCCAGATCAGTCAGATGACCGGGCGATACATAAATAGGTTTTACCTGGCTGCGGGTTCGTAAGGCATAACCTACAGTATCTTTTTTGTCATATAATAATGCCTTGGCCGGTGCCTCTGACGGTGGGCTTTCGTGCATACCGGTCAGCAGTTTTTTGGCGCAGCCAATGGTGGGTTTTTCTACCCAAAGCCCAAAGTGCGAAGCAATACCCAAACGACGTGGATGCGCTATTCCGTGTCCATCCAGCATCGTTACATCAGGTAAGGTATTCAGTTGCTGCCAGGCTTTTAGCAAAGCTGGAATTTCACGAAAAGACAACAAACCGGGCACATAAGGAAAGCGAGCCTTTGTAACCACCAGTGAATGCGTGACTATATGCAAAGTCTGGTAATCCAGCAAAACGATACCGGCATAAAAAGTATCTGACCCACGGTTATAGGAAATATCAGCTCCTGCGATAAGTCTGATCGGCTGCTCAAATGCCTGAATCTTTACCCTGGATTTTAAGTCATGTTGTATACTGAGGGCTTCAGTCGGAGAGACTGACCAAGAATGCAACGGGCTATTCATACGTTAACCTTGAAATAAAAAAATTGCACCAAAGCTGATATAGTCTTACATCCGTAATAATATCGCTTTTTGTAAATATGAATTTAACCCCGCTTTAAGCACTTTTGTTATGTCACTCACGCACACACACAAGTGCTAAAGGGTGTAAAGAATTGTTTCTCATAGTTTAGGTAGTTTAGTAGTAAAACCTGTTCAGTTGAGCAGGTTTTTACTTTTTAGGGTAAGCTCATCAATTCTTGCATATATTCTGTTAAAAGCCACCTCCAATTCTCTTTCCAGTGTTGCTGCCAGTTCCTGATCCGGCACTTTTTTGATACTTTCCTGCAGTAGATGTACGAAGTCGCTCTCCTGAAATAGTATCAGCAGATTGGTCAGTTTGTGGCTTTGCTGTGCATAAGCATCTACATTCATCGTCTGCAGTGCCTTGAACAGATTTTCCTGGTAATAACGAATGTAATTCCGGGTAGTGAGTAACATATTGTGGTACTCCTCCGGGTTCTGATCATGGTACTCCTGTAGCAGCATAAACATATTTTTATGGTTGCGGGAGTTCTTACCGTTACTGCTTTGATATCCGGACTGATCAGTATTTTTGATGATTTTCTGCATCAGTTCATTGGGCCGGATAGGCTTTTCCACAAAGTCATTCATGCCAAAAGTCTGGTATTTTTTTGCTTCCCGGTCCGATACGGAGGCCGTTACCGCGATAATGGGAAGCTTCCTGAAGTAGTCACCTTCCATCTTGCGAATCAGTTCGGTGGTCTGGTAACCATCTATCCCCGGCATCATGATATCCATCAGTACCAGGTCAAACTTTTGGGAACGCGTAAGAATGTTGAGGGCTTCTGATCCATCAGAAGCGAGGGTAAGTTCTACTCCCCACTGTTTGCAAAACCCTTTCATCAGGAACTGATTAGGCATTACATCCTCTACATAAAGAACTTTCAGACCTTTGATACTATCCTGGTTAAATTCCTGCGTGTCTTCCCGGGCGATATTATCAGTAGCATTAAGAGGAAGTTGCACTATGAAGGTCGTACCCTTGCCCGGTATGCTGCTGAGTGAAATGCTGCCATCTTGTAGCGTAACCAGTTTTTTTGTGATGGATAAGCCAAGCCCTGTACCACCATATTTACGATTGGTGGAAGAACTGGCCTGGGTAAAGGCTTCAAATATACGCTGCTGTTCATCATTGCTCATACCGATACCGCTATCGCTCACCTTAATTTCCAACTGAGCATTTTCATTTTTGCCCAGACTGAGTTCTACAAAACCCTGATTCGTAAATTTCACAGCATTTCCCAGCAGATTATTCAATATCTGACCAAGCCTTGTAGGGTCACCCAACACAAATGACGGTAAGTCAGGGTCTATGTGATATTTGAGGTCAATATGCTTGTCCTCGGCCTGCTGCCGAAACATCGTCAGGGTCTTGATAGCGAGGTTTTTCAGGTCAAAAGCGATATTTTCCAGTTTGAGCTTTCCTGCCTGTAATTTGGAGAAGTCCAGGATATCGTTTACCAGTGTCAGGAGGTGGTTAGATGAGAAACTAAGTGTCTCAAAAATTTCTGTCTGGGCTGGTAAGGTCTCCTGCCGCCTCAGCAGGTGGGTGAAGCCAATGATTGAGTTGAGAGGGGTGCGTATTTCATGGCTCATCACCGATAAAAATTCATCTTTTGCCTTAAGAGCGACTTCCAGTTGCTCTTTGGTATCAAGGATCTCCTCTTCGTACTTTTTCCGGTCAGTGATGTCCTCTACTATCCCCACATAGCCCATGACTTCTTCCTGCACGGTCATCAGTGACGTAAATGACACGGTGACCCAGCGCGGCTCGCCTTGGCTGGCATCGTATCGGCACTCCATCCTATCACCTGCGTCCCTGAGGCCGGTTTTTTTCCAGAACCGCAGAAACTTCATACTGTCATCGGCATGCAGCTTTCGGAAAAGGCCCTCTCCCAGGGCATCGCTGAAAGAAATTTCACCGATTTCCTGCAGTCTTTTGTTCACCCATGTACAGTTTCCATGTTCGTCGGTCAGGAAAATACCAACCGGTACTGCCATGACCAATGTTCTGAATTTTTCTTCACTCTCCTGAAGTTTCTTTTCTGCCATCACCCGGCTGGTGATATCCAAGCCCACTGCCTGAAACTCCTCCAGCGTCCCGCTATTATTGTATAGGGGTATATCGGTCCACTGATGCCAGACCCTACGTCCGTTGTGGGTTTCAACAATATGCTCACTGGTCAGGGATTTACCTTCTTGCGCGACCTGCTCAAGCCTTTGCCGTATCCAGCCATGATCTTCAGGAGGCACAAACTCCAGAAATTTTCTACCTACTATTTCATTCGCGGGTTTATCCAGTGTCCGGGCGTAAGCTTCGTTGATAAAAGTGATGGTGGTATCGGGACGAAAACGGCACACCATTTCCTGCTGTGTATTGACTACGCTTCGATAGAGTTCATCAGTATAGCGGGTTCTTTCTTCCTGCAGCTTTTGGTGGGTGATATCGGTAATCCTGACCAGGCGGTAGGTGGTATGCAGTATCTCAATCTTACTGGTTTTCTTGAGCCCCCAAAAGGTTCTTCCATTTTTGGTAACATACTCTACTTCATAGTTTCCAACTTCTTCATTATTAAAGAGATCTTCCTGCAAGGGTTTATGCCGATAGAGATAACCAAAATCTCCCAGGAAGTCCTCTTTTTTGGAGAGTTCAAACATGCGGGCAGCGCCTTCATTGCATAGCAGTATCTTACGGCTATCCACACGTGTGAGAAATAGTGCGTCCGGAGATTCGTCGAAAATCTTCTGGTAAAGTAACCATTCATCATAAGCCTTATCTCCTACGGTTACTTTATTCTGCTGGAGAATGATCCTGATGAGTTCTTCTTTGGATAACTCATTCAGTTGATGATCTGTCCAAGATTTATCTGAATCCATATTTTATAGGGTACTGATATCTAAAAGTACTATTTTTTCAGCAAAAGATACCAGTGGAAGCACTACGTAACGTAAAAAAATAAACATGAATTACCCCAAAATAATCATAAGTAGAGCCGTAGACGGGTGATGATTGGGTGATTTCATGAAAATGATAATTTCCTAAAGCAGATTACACATCTTCAGTATCATACACTTTCACTTGTTGCCAGAGGTGGCTGTACTCTTTCACGAAACTCAGGTGTACCGGATGCTCCTGGTAGGCATCATGATCCTGCAGGCTGTCAAAAAACAGCAGCAGAGAGACATCATAGCTGGCATCAATCACTTCACGGGAAGGGGTGGCTGCCGGCACGCCTACTTTTAGCATTTTCGCCTTTCCGGTCTGCTCCAGGCTACGAATACCCTTGATCAACTGCTGAAGGTCGGCTTCGGATGAAGGATTCTTTAACCAGAAAAAAACATGATGCATCATACGTATAATCTTTGAAATTTAAAGCAATGTGCTTTACTCATGCTGCCTGATGAGACCAGTAGCAGTGAAAGCATGTAAAATAACAGAAGTGAAATTTACAATAGAAGGTCAGTAAAACAAAGATTTACTGACCTTCTTATTTCTTTTCCTTTTCTCAATATTGCTGCTTTGTCCAGCAGGATAATCTGTGTCATCAGGGTAATTGCAGTTGCATCAGTCCCGGATTACTTACGAAGGCAATATGCCTGCTATCCGGCGACCATGAAGGCACGTTGATGGTTCCCTGCCCGCCGTAGAGATAGGCAATTACTTTTGGTGCACCACCCGAGGCCGGCATCAGCCGCAGCATGACCCGCTTGTAAAAAGGATGATCCTGCGGCGCCACATCAGTATCAAAAGACAAAAAGGCAATCCATTTGCCATCCGGGGAGATGTGCGGAAACCAGTCGTTATACTGATCAAATGTCACCTGTTCCTGTCCGCTACCATCCGGTTTCATCCGCCATATCTGCATGGTACCGGAGGCAGTGCTGTTGTAGTAAATATATTTTCCGTCAGGAGTACTTTCCGGACCGTCGGCATGGGCATTTTCTGAAAAAGTCAGTTGTACTTCCGGCCCTCCCCTGATGCCCTTCTTGTAGATATTGAAAGGGCCTCCCTCTGAGCGTTGCGCCACATAGTAGACTTCACGGTTATTGGCCGACCAGCCATGCCAGTAGGAGGGAGATTTTTCAGTGACCAGTTCGGGCTCTCCCCCGCTTATGGGCAGCACATACACCCGGGAAGAGGTGTTTTCACTACTGCTGCTGATCGCCAGCATTTTGCCGTCAAAGGAAATGCCGTGGTCATTATTATTACGATTCACACTACCGGTATTAAGCTTTTGTACATTAGCACCATCAATATTGATCGTAAAAAGCGAGCCACTCTGGTTGAACAGCAGCCGTTCACCATCAGGCATCCAGTTGGGTGCTTCAAATCCCTGCGGTGAAGTGTAGATCACTTTGCGCTTAGCGCTGAAAACATCCATAATTTCCAGACGGCTGGAAAGATAGCCCTGCTGGTAGGCATTATAATCTTCAGGCACCGGCTTATCCAGCCTGACATTCCAGATTTCTGCCTCCTCCACCACATCGGGATTGTGAGAACATATAAAGGGGCCGGCATAAATTTCATCCGGCAGGTCGGACGACTCATAAGAACCCACCAGCTGCAGGGGTTCACCAGGGTTAGCAACACGCATAAAAATGGTGTTACCAGACCTTTCCAGTTGCATAATCTCTGCTGATTGCTTGGGAAAGAAAATTTCATCCTCGGGGTCGCGCATGTAGGCACCTCTCAGCGCACGCCACTGCAATACCGTGAGTCCATCGCCATGGAGCACTGCGCTTACGTGTGCAGCATCATCCTGCAGCGACTCCCTGAGCATCCAGCCGACCTTCCGGTGCGGATCAGTGCCTTCGCCCAGTAATTTAAAATTAGCCGTCAGGATAAAGTCACCCTGAATTTTGCGGTGCAGAAAATGAAACTCATCTCGCTCAAACCAGATATTGTATCCGGCACCCTTCAGGTGGTAAAGCTGCGCATCAGCATCATACCGGCTTTCTCCGGAAAGCTTTGGCTTACCTACATCAGTTTGCTGCTCAAAAATTCCCAGTGACTCCTGCTGGGCACTGCTTTCTAATAACGTAAAGGTTAGCAAGAGTGTAAGGCATAACTTCAGACTTGGTGCACAAATACTCATCTTATCAAAGAATTAAATAGTTATAGGTTGTATTAATCTCAAGTATATGAATAAACCGGCATTTATTGCTGAAAAACAAAGTAAAATTAACTGCAAGATAGAAACTTAAGCATGGTGAAGCTGCATTCAACAGGCTGAGGATAAAGTACTTTTACCTAAATACCGCAAAGAGATGATACCTATCATCAGTCATCAATATGTTTTTTCTATCTTTGAGCCTGGTAGTTTTTTATTCATCCAATACATGCCTTATTTGTATACTCTTCAGATATCGTTGAAGTGGCTGTAAACGTCCATCTACAAAGTGATAGGTACAGCATTAAGGTTGTCTTTTCAAAAGCATAGCAGCATAGTTATAGTGATTTTCATGGGAATTGAGCAAGTATTATACGACAGTTTAGAGGAGGAATTCGGGATCATTAGTTTTGACCAGAATTTATGTATCACCCATTGTAATAAGACTGCAGCTGGTCTTCTCGGGCTTTCGCTGCAGAAAATCATGCATGTTTCCCTTGTAGAACCCTCCTTACCTTCTGTACTTTCGGCGCGTTCGGAAGCCTTTTACCAGGAGGTCATCAGTGGTAAGGCATCCAGCGATCATGTAATGCCCGAAGCTTCAACCAAAGCACTCAGACTGGATTTCCTGCCGATCAAAAATACCGATGCATTCGGGAAGGGCGGTATGATCATGCTCCGCGAATCAACAGATTCAGCAGTTTCACTGGACAACTCAAACGCCAGCAGTCAGGCTGATCTGTTGCGTTACTTCATAGATCAGAGCCCGGTCTTTTACGCTATCGCTGATGCTGAGGGTATGGTTTACTTTACTAATGAAATTTACTACCGGATGACTCCTCTCAAGCGGGACAAATTCAAGTCCTTCAAGAGTATGCGGGAATATATTCCGGACCATCTATTAAATATTTACCTGGATAGTATACGAAAAGTGGCCGAAAGCGGAGAAAGCATTTCCACAGAAGAGCCCGGTATCAGGCTTGATGGCTCTGCCGGTCATTACCTGGTACAGAAATTTCCTATACAGTACCAGCAAAAGACAGTAGTAGGGATCATCGCCACGGACATCACCGAACTCAAGCAGCAGGAAGCACAGATCAGAAATCTGAAGGAGTCACTGGAAAAGCTGATTAAGCTGTCGGCACAACTGCACAGCAGGTCAGGGGCTGCCGATCTGGAAAAACATATGTACCAGCTATTAGAAGCTCTTTGCCAGATCAGTGGTGCAAAGGAAGCCCTGATGTTCAGAAAGGACCCTGAGCACAAAAAACACCGGATGGTAAGCGGCTACCACCAGGAGGCCGACTGGATGCAGTTAAATACTATCTACACTGGCCTGGAAATGGCTTTTCCGTGGATGCAGCCCTGGCTGGATGCAGGAAAAGTGCTACTGGCCAACACGCTGGATGAGCTGCCGGGAGAAGCACAAACTGATCGCCAACGACTGAAATCCCTTAAAATAGACTCTTTATTACTACTTCCCATACGCCTGGATGATGCGCAAATCGGATATTTCTTTTTTACCAATCTTAATGTACCGCAGGAGCAGAGAGATGAAACGCTAAAAATCCTGGAGATTGCAGCCTATATGCTGGGGCATTTCTTCCGGGACCAGGAAAACGTACTGAAACTGGAGAAAAGCCAGCGGGAATACCAGTTGCTTGCCCGCAATATCACCGACATTGTGGCCATTCATGACATTGACGCCCGCTGTTTGTATGTATCTCCATCTGTCAAAAAATTACTGGGATATTCTCATGAGGAAGCCATTAACACCAATGGTAAGGAAAATGTACATCCGGATGACGCCCTTTTGTTCAGGAACAGATTTCAGCAGTTGCTTAGCGGAGATACGGTCAGCCTAAGGCACCGCAGGAAACATAAAGACGGGCATTATCTCTGGGTGGAGACTTCCGCAAAGATCGTCAGGGAGCAGGGAAAACCCTTTATTCTGACAGTCACGCGCGATATCAACCAACAAAAACAGGCAGAAGATCAACTGGTGCAAAGAGAAGAGTACCTCAGTTCTCTTTTACGCTCACAGACCAACTACCTCATTCGTACTGATATAGAAGGTAATTTTACCTTTACTAATCAGCGGTTCAGGGAAAAATTTAACTTCACCGACGCACTGATCGGCAGCTCTTATAGCTCAACTATCCACTCCGATGATATTGATGCCTGCATGCAGATGGCAAATTTCTGCCTGTCTCACCCCCACCAGGTCTACCGCCTGGTACTCCGCAAGCCCAAAAAAGAAGGTGGATACTACTGGACGGACTGGGAGTTTATCGGTATTTCGGATGCATCCGGTAATGTCAATGAAATACAGGGGGTCGGTACCGATATCACCGATAAGAAAGAAGCCCTGAGCAGAATTGAGAAAAGCGAGGCTTTTATAAAATCACTGGTATATAATACCAATGATGCAATCTGGGTGGTAGATGCGGACTACCGGCTGATCTTCGCCAACCCTGCCTTCAAGCATTACATGAAGGAATTTATGGGAATTACCCTGGAGGTAGGTATGCGCACCATTGATAGCCTGCCCGATAACCTGAAACAAACCTGGATAAATCACTACGAAAGGACAAAACGAGAAGGGCATTTTACGATGCTGCAACCCTGGCATTATAAGGGAAATGACTACTATTTTGATGTTTCGTTTAACCCTGTGGTAGATGATCAAGGTAATAACCTGGGGTATTCTGTATTTGCCCACAATACTACCGAACAAAAATTAACGGAACTGGAACTGGTACATGCCAAACGATCTCTGGAAGAAGCGCTGAGGGCGAGAGGTACATTTTTATCCATGATCACCCACGAACTCAAGACTCCGCTGAATGCCATCAGCGGTATGTCAAACCTGCTCCAAAACTCCAAGGTCAACACCACCCAGCGCAAGTACATTGAGACGCTCACCTACTCTACCAAAATGCTGAGTTCACTTATCAATGACATACTGGACTATGCGAGTATGCAGGCCGGAGAGTTTAAGATGGAGCAGATTGATTTTAACCTCTACAAAATACTGGAACAGACGGTCAGTATATACCGGAGCAAGGCCCAGGACAAAAATCTGCGCCTGCAGTACCAGCAGGACGAACAGCTTCCCCGCTACATCAAGGGCGACCCTATCCGACTGGGTCAGATTCTGAATAACCTGCTGGACAATGCCTTTAAATTCACCGAAAAGGGCAAAGTCCGCTTACAGCTAAACCGGGGTACAATCAATGGCAGTCAGGCCTGCCTGGTCATCAGGGTCTCAGATACCGGAATGGGCATACCTGAAGAAAAGCTCAGTGAGATTTTTGAGCCTTTCCGGCAGGCCAGTGCTGACATCAACCGTACCTACGGCGGCAGAGGCCTGGGGCTGGCCATCGTCAAAAACCTGGTAGAGCATAGCGGAGGCAGTATTTCAGTGCAGAGTATCCCTACCATGGGGACCACCTTTGATGTACGGCTTCCTTACGAAGACACTACCTCCGAAGGCTTACTGGCTGATGAAAACCTGCTCTTTGAAAAGTCAGTGCTCAATAATCTGCGGGTATTGTATGTAGAAGATGTCAGTGTCAACCAGACGCTGATGCGGAGTATTTTTGACAATTGGGGGGTGCATCTTGAAATCGTCTCCGATGGCTACCAGTGTCTGGATATTATCAGCAAGGAAACCTATGACATTATCCTGATGGACCTGCTGATGCCCCGCATTGACGGATTTGAAACTGCACTGAAAATCCGGCAAAGCCAGCAGGAATACAACAAAAACGTCCCCATCATTGCGGTAACCGCCTTCCAGGGCAAAGAGCTGGAAAAAAGAATCGCTAAAGCCGGGATCAATGGCTATATCACCAAGCCTATAGACTTCCAACACCTCTATGACCTGCTGCTGAAATATACCCCACTCCCCAATCAAAATCCCAAAAAGCAGCAGCTAACAGAGCAGGAAGAGGATAATTACCTGCAGCGGCTGGAAAAATTTGCTTTCAAGGATAAGAACCAGTACGCCGGTTTTCTCAAAAACCTGAAAGAAGAGTTTTCCAAAAGCCGGGAACAGTTGCAACAGGCAGTGACGGCAGGAGATAATGAACAGATCTCAGCTGTCAGGCATCATAATGTAGCATTGCTAAGCATGTTTTCAGGTGAGCACGAAAAATTACTATCCTTACTTAGCCAGTTAAAAGTGCAAAAGTCCAATGATCGGGCAGCCGTGGGCCTGATGAAGGAAATCAGCGGGTATTTTCTAAGGCTGGAAGAAACAATTGATCAGAAACTACATTCCCTTCAGATGGAAGGATAAAAGAAGATTATATTATTATTGGCTTGTTAAGCTTTGACAACTACCTAAACAAAATGCATGGAAAGCCTTACCCAATCTGAGCAGGACAGGTATACTCATTTTTTGAGCATCTGGCCAAGATACTTTGCCGTGGCAGCCCTTTTATTTTCCGGCATATTCCTTTACTGGAGAACGGTAGGCGTATTTTCCTTGTTGAGCGGCTTATTTTTCCTGTTATTTCTTTATTCCGGCCGTAGCTTCTGGAGAGGGTTTGGCATAACGGGTGGGGTGGCCAATACCATTACAGCCCTCAGAGTAGTGGGTATTTTACTGCTAATGGCTTTTCAGGCGTATCTGCATCCCTATGTGTTCTTCGTAGTAGGTATACTGATACTGGTGGCTGATGGACTGGATGGCTATTATGCCAGAAAGCACCATACTGTATCGGACTTTGGTGACTTCTTCGATAAAGAAACCGATGCCTTCTTTGTGCTGGCTTTCTGTATCATCCTGGTAGAACAGGACCTTCTGGGCGCCTGGATCATTCTTCCCGGACTTATGCGCTACGCTTTCGTGCTGATACTCTACCTGTTTAACATAGAACATATCGTGCTGGGCAAATCTTTCCGAAGGCGCTTTGTAGGCATGTGGTTTATGGGCAGTATGATGGGCTGTTTTGTACTACCGGAAGTTTTCTACGCAGCGGCGATGGTCTTCGCCACGGCTATGCTGGCCTACTCCTTTATGAAGGACTTTTTCCTGATGCTGAAACAGCGCCCTTACCAGGGATAGGCAAAAATATCGCTGTGGTCTACGATAATTTCCAGTTCGTGCTGATGGCTCAGTTCTTTTTTCCTGCTGATCCAGTCTTCCATCTCTACGATCTCTTTTTTGCTGAGATTGAGGTCACGTATGGCATGTTCAAAATAGTGCAGAATGTAATGCTGCATGGTAGTATCATAGCGCTTCAGATGCCACTGACTGGCTTCCTGCTCACACTGCATCTCGTGGGCAGTCAGCAGGTCCAGCATTTCTTCTGAACAGTTGGGGCCCATCGCAGCACCGAATTCCTGGGGCCGCATCATGTGCGTATGAAAGTAGCGATGGTAGCGCGCATCCTCTTCCATAAAAGGAAGAAAAGAGGTCTCATAATAATTGAGGGTAGCCATCAGGCATACCTGGTAGCAGGCAAGGCGTGCCGCAAATTCGTCAAACTGCTCGTAGCTCACCAGGTCAAATAATGCATTGGCTGTCACCACATCCAGGTGCTCCATATCCACCAGTTCCTTGATATTATCCAGTATACCCTGTTTTAGTTGGATAGTAGCAGATTTTTTGGGCGAGGCGATGGTGATCAGGCCATTTTCATCGCTAAAATCAAACGAATGATGATCAGCATATTCCCGGAGCTTGATCCGACAGGCTTCCAGCGTATCGGCATCCTGCTCCAGAAAGGTCCATTCCTGCCTGTCCGGAAGCTTCTCAAAGTAATAGCGAAAGTTAGAGCCCGTACCGGAACCAGCATCCAGCAGGTGGATAGTGTCCAGGTGATTGAAATATTCAATAAATTTTTTTTCGATAGTCTGGTTTCTTGCCTCCACGTCGCAGAGAAAGCGGTATTCCAGCCATGTTACCTGATCATCGTAATTGATAAGCATAAGATTAGATCATAAAAAATTCCTGAACTTGTTTAAAAAAAGAGCCGCTGCTGACTGCCAGTTGTAAGCGCCTGCCTCCTGCTGTTGTTGCAGGGCAGCATTTTTCAAGACCTTAAATTCATCCGGGTCCTTACTTAATTCTATGAAATTTTCGGCTAATTCAAAAATATTCCGGCAAAGCTTACCATGCTTAGCGGTGAGATGCCGGCTACTATAGCCACCATTGAGCAACAGCAGAGGCAATCCTGATGATTTGGCCTCCTGTATCGCCATACCGAAGGTTTCCATGTGTGCTGCCGAGATCAGCAGGTGGTGCTTTGCATACTGCCTTAGCGTCTTGGCATAGGATAAAGGACCACCAAACTGCACCTTTTTCTGCAGATGCGAATGTTGCACCAGTGCCTCACAACGGCTAAAATAGTCGGGTTCCATATCCTGCCGGCCTATAATGTTGAGTATAAACTGGTCCTCTCTGGCGGAAAGTTTTTCCAGGGCTTCGAGCAGCGCCAGTATACCTTTACGTTCTACCACATTGGCCACCATCAGCCCTCTGAGCGGCAAGCTTTGTGATAAATGTCGGTTTCCGGCAGCGCTGGCAGAGGCCGGTTCTACCACCACCGTGGGCACGGAAATGCCATTGGCTTTCAGATAGTCGCGGGAAAACTCGCTGCTGGCCAGAATAGCATCAAACTGCAGCAACACCTTTTTTTCACGCTCTTCAAATAACTGCTTTCCGTCAACCCCCGCCGGTGGGTGCAGGCTAAGCAGATGGTGCATGATGAAAAAAGAAAAAAACCCTGGAGACTTTTCCCAGTCCAGACTTTGCAAATCATCCACAAAAAGGCTATCCACTCCAAAGATACCTTTTTGCCGCTCCGCTATTGCCTTGGAGTATTCGGCAAAGCTGATAATTTTCACCTCCTGTCCGGCTTGCTGCAGGGCGTTGATGAGTTGGGCATTGTAGATATTTCCTCCCGAAGGCAGGTTTTTATCTTCCGGCAGCACAAAATGAATGCACTGCCCAAGCGTATGCTGCACTTCCATGAAAGAACGATCAGCTTATTTCACCTTCATAAGATGCCCAGGCCACATGTGATTCACCAAGAGTAATTTTCAGGCTTCCCTGAAAGCTTTCCTTCACCTCCCGACAGATTACATCATGGACATACCTGGCCAGAAACTCGGTGGTGGTCAGTTTTCCGGCAAACTGTTCCAGTTCATCCAGGTTCTGATACTTTAATGGCTGCAGGGCTTTTTGCAGAACCTTGGTAGCAATATCAATGTCTATCACGATGTTGTTTTCATCCAGGTCCCGGCTTTTAAACTCAGCATCCACTACAAAAGTAGCTCCATGCATCTGCTGGGCCGGCCCAAAAGCTTCACTTTTAAGTGAATGGGCGATCATCATATGATCACGAATGGTCACACTATACATAAAAATCGGTTTAGGTTAAGAATATGTAATGATCCAGCTCAGGGCACTCAGTGAACCCTTGCGCAGTTGCTGGAAAAGTGCCGGTACTTTTTCAAAAGCTACGGTCTCGCCCAGGTGCTGGTCATATACCGGGTTTTTCAAAAGCTCCATCACGACTGCTTTGCGGCGATGAAAATCCCAGCGGGCCTTGCGGGCCGAAGGTATAGAGGACACCTGGGAACAAATAATCTGCTTACGCTGCTGGTGAAAGCTACCTCCCAGTTGAAGGCTTACCGGCTGCTGCCCGTACCAGCTAAGCTCTATGACTTTGCCCTCCAGCCCTACATGGTCTATACAGGACTGCAGTCCCTCACTACTGCTGCTGCAGTGGAACGCCATATCAAAATTATATAACACCCGGTCAACTGAACGAAAACCCAGCTGATGGGCCAACTCGGTACGGTGTACATCAGCATCATACACCCACACCTCTACTCCGGCGATAGACTGCAGCAAACGGGCAGTCAGTGAGCCGATGATGCCAAAACCTACCACGAGCACCCTGTCTCCTACGCTTACACCGGAATCCCACACCGCATTGACTGCCGTCTCCACATTACTGGTGAGGGTGGCACGTCGGGCCGGGACTTCATCAGGCAATATGGTCAGGTCATTGAGCTTTACCCGGCAAAAGTTCTGATGTGGGTGCAGCAGATGCACTTTCTTACCGAGGATTTCTTCAGGGCCTTCCTGTACCTCTCCCACCAGAGAGTAGCCATACTTGACCGGAAAAGAAAAATCACCCTCCATATAAGGCACCCGCATGGTGGCATAAAGTGAACTGGGTACCTGGCCGGAGGCGATCAGCCGCTCTGTACCGGTACTGATCAAACTATACAGAGATCTGACACTACATTCTGCATCTTCGGGATAGTGGGCCTCGCCTATACCGGTTTTTCCTGCTGAAAGATGCCATAAAGCCTGAGGGTTATGCATGCAAAGTCTGGTTGATTTCTCCCACAAACATAAAGGTATCGCCCATTGGACGAAACACAAATTTCTCAAAACGTACGGCTTCTTCCACCTGGCTGATCTCCGGCAGGGAAAAAGCACTGACGCCGGAGCCGAAAATCATGGGTGATATATGCAGTTGGATAACGTCGGTAGCTTTTTCTTCCAGAAAACCGGAAGTAGTAGCAGCACCACCTTCAATGTAGATTGAATAAATTCCCTGCTCGTAGAGAAATTGCAACAGAGAGCGACAATTGATCCTTCCCGTTTCATTGGCTTCAAAGCGCTGGTAGCGGGTATTGTCTATTTCGGGATCCTCACAGGTGCCGACGATCAGCACTTCATCCTGGCTATGGCTATACAGGCTACTGAAGTCTGCATCAGAAGAGCAGACAACAATACGTATGGGGTTCCTGCCTTCTACCAGTCGTACCGTAAGAGCGGGCTGATCATAATTCAGGGTATTGGCGCCGATAAGGATTCCTTCGCACAAAGCCCGCATCCGGTGGGCATGCACCAGGTTTTCATGGTTGCCAATCCATTTGGAGTCTCCGGTGCGGGTAGCAATCCGTCCGTCCAGCGACTGGGCAAAATGGCTGATGGCAACCGCTCTATTAAGTTTTCTTGCCCTGAGGGGGAGAAAACAGTAGGGCAGGTACACGGTCAGGAAGTCATCTGTCTCGGGCGACAGGCCGCGGGTATGCACCAGCGTGGCATGAAATTCTTCAATGCGAAAAACAGTAGCCAGATCATGGTCAATATTAAGCCCCGGCTTGAGGATAATCAGAACCAGGTGGTAGCCATTTTCAGGAAAAGGAAGGCGGTTGAAATGCACTTCCGTTCTTTCACCAAACTTAATAAAACAAAAATCTATATCGCCCTCTACCTGACGTACCTTGTCAGCAAGTTTCAGCAATCCCGACCAGTAGGCTTCTATCTCCATAGGTTTATGCAGCACACATTATTCAGGTTGTTCTTTTACAGGCTACTGATATCCAGCAGATGTCCCATCAGGTTCTGTTTGGTCTGCAGGTAGTCAAAGTTTTCCTGCTGAGGTTTGATTTCTATGGGTATCCTGCCCAGTACTTCCACGCCGGATTTTTTCAGACTCTCCAGCTTATCCGGGTTATTGGTCATCAGCAGAACAGACTTGATCCCCAGGTCACGCAGTATTTCAATAGCGATACTGTAATCTCTCTCGTCTATCTCAAAGCCCAGGTGAATATTGGCCTCAGCAGTATTTAGCCCCTCGTCCTGCAGGTTGTAGGCTTTCATTTTGTTGATCAGTCCGATGCCCCTTCCCTCCTGCCGCAGGTAAATAACCACTCCGCCGTCTGTTCCGGTCATCTGCATTGACTGGTCCAGTTGTTCGCCACAATCGCAGCGCAGGGAGGCAAATACATCCCCGGTCATACACTCCGAATGCAGACGCACCAGCACCGGCTTGCTTAAATCGGTTTTTTCACTCACCATGGCCAGATGAGGCATGGGATTTTCGGCATCTTCGGAATAGCCAATCATCTTAAAATTACCAAACCGGGTCGGCAATTTGGTTTCCGCTTGTCTGACTAATTGATTCTTCATAAAGGTATAAACAGCTCTATCGTGAAGGTCCTTAAGTGTAGGTTAACAGTAGGGACATAGATAGATTAACAATTAATTCAATGAATGTTCTCCAAAATACATTAAATCCGTTTAACCGGAAAACTCTACCTCCATCATTTTGTGCGATCTCAGTCTGCTTAGCAGGTAGTAGGATACTCCTGCCGCCATCATGTGGGATACAGGATAAGCGGCAAGTACTCCCTCAAAGCTATGTAATTCGCTCGCCATATACGTCAGAGGCAGGTAAAACAGGCAAATATGGCAAATGGCCAGCGAGGTTGCCCACCAGGGTTTCTGGTAGACATTGATTACCGTAAGGCTCACCATCACAAAGCCATTGGCAGCGTAGCCCCAGGGTACAATGCTGAGATAATCACCCAATGCTGTCCCGACCGTATCTTCGGTAGCAAATACGGCGCTGATCTCTCCTCGATAAAAGGTGGCCAGCAATGCAGCTACCACACCCAGCAAAAAGACGTATGACAGCCCGCTGTTCACACCCTTCTGCGCCCTTTCCGGCTGGCCTGCTCCCAGGTTCTGTCCCACAAAAGGGGCCAGTACAGCTGTCAAGGCGGTAAACGAAAATATCACCAGCATATCAATTCGGGAACCGGCACCGTAAGCAGCCACTGCATCATCGCCAAAAGTACTGAGCATCCTGACGAAAAAAGTATTTCCCAGGGGTACGAGCATATTGGCCAGAGCAATCGGGAATGCCATCGCCATGATTTGGCGCCATTCCATGAAGTCTCGGACCTTCCAGGATTTCGCCTGCCGGGGAAACTGTTGCAGAAGGTAGGGCACCGGTACCCACATACTGAGCATAATGGCAATAGTGGTGGCCCAGGCTGCCCCGGCGATACCGAGTTGGGGAAAGCCCAGATAGCCGAAAATGAGCAAGGGGTCCAATAAGGCATTAACTGCCACCAGTACGAGCATGGTATAGGTCAGGAGTTTATGGTTACCCAGTGCACGTGCCAGGCTGGTAAAGGCTACCAGCAGGCAGAGGAAAAACATGCCCATACTCAGTACGTCAAAATAAGCCAGCAACTGCTCCAGAACAACACCCTCCGCGCCTAGACTACGAAACAGGTATTCGCTGCCCAACACCAGGGCAAATAGTAGAAGAAAACCAAACAGCAAGGAAAAGCTGAAAGAACTGATGAGTACTTTGTGAAGGCGCGGCGAATTACCACCCCCCGCAGTATTGGAGACCACTACCACGATACCTGCCCCTATTCCGAGCAGCAGACTCACCAGCAGGCTCATGATCGGGGTAGCATAGCTGACCGCCGCCAGTGCTTCACTACCCAGCTGACTAATAAAATACACATCAATCAGCATGAATGAAGCCATCAGCAGCACCCCCAGCAGTAGCACAGCCGACTGCTTCAGAATATAACTGGAAATATTGCCCTTCAATACCTGTGACATAGGCCTGCAATTAAGCAATAAACTCACGAACAGGCTAAATCATTAACACGAATTTCTTAATTTGCTTCAAATCTATCAGTAAAATCAGTTTAGAAATGAACCATCAGGTAGTTGTAGCAGGCAGCGCTAATATTGACCTTATTGCCAGGGTAAGCCATTTGCCAAAGCCCGGCGAAACTGTCGGGGATGCTGAGTTCAGTCAGGCCCATGGCGGCAAGGGAGCCAACCAGGCAGTGGCGGCAGCCAGGGCCGGGGCCAATGTCAGCTTTATCAGTTCGCTGGGAGATGACCTTTTTGGACAAAGCATGCTGAAAGACTTTCAGCGTACCGGCATCAATACGGATTATATCATGCAGGCCAAAGGCGTGCCCACCGGCACTGCCCTGATTTGGGTGGATGCTCAGGGAGAGAACAGCATCGCGGTGGCTCCCGGAGCCAATTACCAGCTCAGCAGCGACTATATAGATGAATGCCGCATACTGCTTTCCGGCGCGGAACTGATCCTCCTGCAGCTGGAAATTCCTTTTGAAACAGTAGAATATATCATTGACCTCTGCGCCAGCCTGGGCAAAAAAATCATGCTGAATCCTGCCCCTGCCCGTAAGCTGGAAAGAAGGCACCTGAAACCCCTTTACTGCCTCATCGTCAATGAAACGGAAGCTGCCATGATCAGCGGTTTACCGGTAGAAAGCAAGGATGAAATACAGGAGGCCGCTAAGGCACTGCTGGGTATGGGTCCGCAGATGGTGGTGATTACCCTGGGTTCCAAAGGGGTGTATTATGTGAGCAAAAGGGAGCAGAAATTTGTGGATGCCTATCCGGTCAAAACGGTGGATACTACCGCAGCCGGGGATGTATTCTGCGGGGTACTGGCCGCACAGCTCGTCAAAAACAAAAAGGTGGAGGATGCTATCAAGTTTGCCAATGCGGCAGCGGCCTTGTCTACTACTATACTAGGAGCCCAGCCTTCCGCCCCCAATCAGCAGCAGATTCAGGAATTCCTGGACCAGTACGAATTCTAAGTTCAGGCCTGATCCGGAAACTCAGTAATGCTTATTCATTAAATGCCCGGAAAGCCTGGTTTACCCTTTCTTCGGGTGTGGCCTCGGCATTAACACAAAGGTCGTCAAAATCACCCTGTATGGCTTTGAGCAGGTTACGCTCCCGCAGAATTTCCTCTTTTGTCCGTACGCCCTGCTGACGGAAGAAAGGCAGTGGCGGGCACCATCCCTGCAGTCCGTGCTGGAGTAAAAAGCCAGCCACCATGGCCGGTAACAAGAGGAACCGCTTGTCTACCAGCACACTTAGCAGTATGCCTACCAGCGTCAGCGTAGAGGCATTGGTTTCCAGGGTACGTTCCACATCCCACTCTTCCCCCAGTTCCTGCAAACGACCGGGTATGAGTTCCGGATGCTGGCTGTAAAATTTGATATTTTCATCAGTTTCCTTGCGAATGTGTCGGTTGACCTCATCAGAGGATTGCCTGGAAACACTATTGTTCATGGTTTTGCTTACCGTCATAGGTATGTGTATTTGGATGAAAAAATTTTCTTTGTCAAAAAATGTACTGCAAGAACTCGCTAGTCTGCTGATTGTTTATGCAATATTTGTCGTACCCGCGCGATGGCAAGCTGATACTGACGGTTTTCGCTATTTGGCGGAGATGCGGCTATAGCCTGCAGACGGGCCGCCGCCTGTTCGGTCTTTTCCCGATTTACCTTTCCATCTTTTTCCATCAGTACCATCAGATTGATCAGCGGGGAGAAATTGTAGAAAGCAAATAAATTCCCGGTTTTCAGCATAACCTCTTCACTCAGGGAAAGCAGCACAGGATATTTTTCCGCCCGGTCATAAAAAAGCTGGTAAGCCTGGTGCAACTTCCGGTTCAGCCCCCTGATGGTATCGCCACTGTAGCGGATGAAGTCATCATACATCCTCAGGCATAAATTTGCGTAGCGCAAGGCATCTTCATCGTCAGATGCCTTGCGTGACATAAACTCGTATACGAAGGCTCCTTTGGTACAATAGCTGGTATCCTGCTTTTTGTCCAGCAACCATTCCAGGTGCGGTAAAGCTTTCGGGAAATCCTGCAGGGAATAATAGTGCTCAAATAACTGTGCTGCCCTTTCTTCCTGTTCATCGTAGAGGTACCGCCAGTCCTCCTGGGCGAGCACAGCTGGCGGAAGCATGAAAATGAGGATAAGACTGCCCAACAGGTAGCCCATTAGCGTTTATTTTTTTGTATCAATGATGAAATAATTAAATTGGGTGCTGCCTGATATTTTTATCGCAACCACAACAACCTATACTTATGAAAATAACTACATTTCTGTGCAGCATATTGTTGCTTTTTGTGCTGACTGCCAATGCCCAGGATGATCCTCTCCGGATAATCGTACTGGGTGGGCATCCCGATGATGCTGATATCAAAGCAGGAGGTACGGCTGTGCTTTGGGCCAATATGGGACATGCCGTTAAGTTTGTCTCTGTGACCAATGGTGATGCCGGGCATCAGAGTCAGGGCGGTGGAGCTTTAGCCAAAAGACGTACGGCAGAAGCCCAGGAGTCAGCACGCCGTCTCGGTATTGACGAATATGTGGTGCTGGACAACCATGATGCCGAGCTTGTTCCCAGCCTGGACGTACGTAAGCAGATTATCCGAGAAATCCGTAAGTGGGATGCCGACCTGGTGATTACCCACCGTACCAACGACTACCATCCTGACCACCGCTATACCGGGGTGCTGGTACAGGATGCTGCCTACCTGGTAGCCGTACCCAATGTCTGCCCGGATACGCCTCCTCTGGAAAAGAATCCTGTTTTTATGTATCTGCAGGACGGATTTCAGAAGCCCTATCCTTTTATGCCCGATGTGGTGGTAGCCATTGATGAGGTGTTTGAACAGAAAATACACGCTATGGATGCCCATGAGTCCCAGTTTTATGAGTGGCTTCCCTGGATCAATGGCGGGCGAGATGTACCGGAAGATAAGGAAGAGCGCAAAGCCACACTTCGCACACTCTGGTCAAGAGATATTTCCCCGGAAATGCGCGCTTCACTGGAAAAATGGTACGGCAAAGGCAAAGCCGACCAGGTCAGTCACGCTGAGGCATTTGAAGTATGTGAGTATGGCTCACAGCCCGACGATGCCATGTTGAGACAGCTTTTTCCTATGCTGGGTAAATAATTTTTGATTTAAAAAAATTTAGCGCTTTCCATGCGAAAACAGCCTGCTACAATAGACGAAGTGCTTGAAGCACTTGATGAGATTATTGAACAGTCAAAGCAGGATAACGATTACATCGGGTTGTTTGCCTACGTCTACCGGCGTACAACTGCTGCAATCAGGCAGGGTATAAAAGAAAAGATGTTTGATGACGGTGAGCGGATGGAGCATTTTGATGTCATCTTTGCTAACCTGTACCTGCAGGCTTACCAAGACCACCGCAGCGGTAAAGCAGCCTGTAAATCCTGGACATCCTGTTTTGAGGCGCGCTTCTATAAAATGACCATCCTGCAACATGTCCTGATGGGCATGAACGCCCACATCAACCTGGATCTGGGAATTGCTGCCGCCCGAACTGCTGACGGACGGCAGATACTACAGATGAAGGAAGACTTTATGAAAGTAAACGACATCCTCAACCGCATCATTGATGACATGCAGGCGAGTATCAGTAAGGTATCACGCCTGATGTTTATCATAGACTGGGCTGGTGGCCGGCAGGATGAAAAATTGATAGATTTCGGCATTCGACGCTACCGGGACCAGGCCTGGCATATGGCTTGTGAACTGGCACTGGCTGATGACAAAGACAAAAAACGTATGATTGCTGAGGTAGATGACAAAACTGCGCGGCTCTGCAATGTCATTCGGAACCCACCATATTGGGGGATGCGTCTTATCTGCCGGATGATCAGCCTCTGTGAAGAGAAAAACACCAGCACCATACTCAGCAAACTTCGTGAAGACGAAACAAACGAAAGAATACTTGTTGCGCAATTACAAAAACCAAGCTTACAATAGAATTATGAAGTACCTTATTTTATGCCTCTTATCTATCCTTCCGGGGCTGATACACGCTCAGTCTGACAGCCAGCCCAGGGTGGTAAAAGGCTTTTGCATAGCAGCTCCCCGGCCTGATGGAATAGCCGATTTTCTGGATTTTATAGAAAATGAACTGGCTCCTCGTTCAGTAAATACCCTAGTGCTCAGAGTAGACTATAACTATCAGTTCAAATCCCGCCCGGAGCTTCAGGACGAAAATGCGCTTTCTGAAACGGATGTCAAAAAAATGGTCAGTATGAGCCGCAAATATGGCATTGAAATCATTCCCCAGATTAACCTGCTGGGCCATCAGTCCTGGGCTACCAAATTGGAGAACCTGCTGGTGGTTTACCCTGAATTTGATGAAACACCCCATGTCAAAATGCCCGAGGAATATAAGTGGCCCAATGAGGACGGATTATACTGCAAAAGCTACTGCCCCCTGCATCCGGAAGTGCATGCTGTAGTCTTTGACCTGGTAGACGAAATCATGGAGGCGTATGAGGCCAAAGCTTTCCATGCCGGTATGGATGAGGTATTCTACATCGGGGACGACCAATGCCCCCGCTGCGCCGGGCTGGACAAAGCTGAACTCTTTGCCGGCGAGGTCACCAAAATCCGAAACCACCTGGCACAAAACGGACAGGAGCTGTGGATCTGGGGAGACCGCCTGCTGGACGGTAAAACCACCGGCCTGGGTATGTGGGAAGCCAGTATGAATAACACCCATCGTGCTATAGACCTGATACCCAAAGATGTGGTCATCTGCGACTGGCACTACGAACGGGCGGAGCCTACCGCAGCGTATTTTACCATGAAAGGCTTCCGGGTTATTACCTGCCCATGGAACAAGCCACAGGTGGCACTAGACCAGTGGAAAGCCTATGAGGAATTTCAGGAATCGGCCAATCCTTCACTGGCAGCACGTAACCTGGGCATGATGCAGACCATCTGGACCGGCAATGAAAATTTCCTTGAGGCTTTTCGTAATCCGGCAGCAGCCAGCGAAAGCAACCGGGGAACGGTGGAGAGCTTTAAAGTCCTGTTTGAAAAAGAATAAAAAAAGCGCGGAGGTGATCCGCGCTTCATATTTACTTTCAGGCAATATTGGTATAAACCGCCTGTACGTCGTCGTCATCTTCCAGCCGGTCAATCAGCTTTTCCACTTCCAGCATCTGCTCTTCGTTAAACTCAACCGCTGAGTTGGGAATCCGCTGCAAAGAAGCTTTCTTGATTTCAATGCCTTTTTCATCAAAAGCGTGTGACAGGCTGCCGAAATTGGTATAATCCGCATAGGCATACCACATATCTTCGGTTTCTTCAATCTCCTCCAGTCCGGCATCTATCAGTTCCAGTTCCAGTTCTTCAACGTCTACACCTTCAGGTTTTTCAAACTCAAAAACCGCCTTACGGTCAAACATGAACTCCAGCGAGCCGGTAGGTACCAGTTGACCGCCGAGTTTGCTGAAGTAAGCTTTCACATTGGCAACGGTCCTGGTAGTGTTGTCTGTAGCACACTCCACAAAGACCAGCACACCATGAGGCCCTTTGCCTTCATAGTTGACTTCTGTATATTCTGCTGCGTCTTTACCGGCTGCCCGTTTGATCGCATTCTCTATATTGTCCTTAGGCATGTTTTCAGCCTTGGCGTTCTGAATAGCCGTACGCAGTTTGGAGTTGGTATCGGGGTCAGGGCCTCCTTCTTTGGCAGCTACTGTAATGGCTTTGGCCAGCTTAGGGAAAACCTTGGACATCTTATCCCAACGCTTCTCCTTGGCGGCTCTCCGGTATTCAAATGCTCTTCCCATATTTACTTGTTTTAGTACCCATTATACAAAATGAGACGATTTTCAACGTGCGAAAATACCAATCCTGTTCATAATTTGTATGCTGAAATTGAGGAATTTTTTAAAAGAGGTTATCAGAAATATAACTGTCAGCTTATTTTTTAAAAGCTGACAGGATATGGAGATTACAATGAGATATCTACGTTCTGTGAGGTTTGGCTGTCTTCCATGTAAAAGTTCCGGGCATTATAACTTAGCGTTCCATTCTGTTCTATCCGGTACTGGTAACTGACGGATAGTTGCTCTTTTCCTATCTGAACATCTTTGACCGTGTGACGAATGCTGATGCTATTGTCAGCACGAGGCAATTCGCGGAAGCTTATCCAGGCCAGGCTACTGTCAAGTTCTACCATCTGCTCGCCATTCTCGTCAATGCGGGCAATACCTACTGTTACTTGTACTTTCACGTCTTCCCATTGGGAAGCAGCATAGTCACTGGCAGCGAAAATATCGAAGTGTACTTCCTTTTGCATTAACTCTACTCCGGGAGCGACATTCGTGGTTTCGTCTTCGCAGGACGACATAGAAAAAAGCAGCGTAAGATACGCCAGGCTTAAAAAGATGGGTTTCATGTTAAACTGGTTAATGTTGCTCAGAATGTATACGTGAGCCTTTAGGAAGGTTTGGCTGGGTTAAATGATTTTTTTATCCCTTTCAAAATTCATGTTAAAAGATAAAAAAAATGAAAAAAGTATTATTTAACTCAGTAAAAAAGCTGTTATGTAATTCTCAAACTGGCCCTGGTCAGTGATGTTCATCATCTTTGAGTCCTACAGGTACCCCTGCTCGCTTGATCAGTTTCTCAACCGTAAGCCCCTGAACAATGATGGAGAAAACCACCACTACGTAGGTTACCGTCAGGAAGAACTCCCGGTGCATATCTTCCGCCAGCGACAGTGCCAGGGCTATGGAAATCCCTCCTCTCAGCCCACCCCAGGTGAGAATAATGTCGGTATGGGGAACAAATCCGAGTTTTTTGCCAAAAATTGCAATAGGAATTTTCAGCACCAGGTAGCGGGAGATCAGTACGATAAAGATGGCCAGTATACCTGCCAGTAGGTATTGCCCTTCGTAAGAAATGATGAGCAACTCAAAACCGATCAGCACAAAAAGCACCGCATTCAGAAATACGTCCACCAGTTCCCAGAATCTGTCCAGGTATATCCGGGTAATTTCTGACATAGCCGTTTGGCGGGCGCTATTCCCGATAAACAAACCGGCAGCTACCACTGCCAGCGGGCCGGAAAAGTGCAAAGTGCTGGCCAGCAGGTAGCCTCCCATCACGATTGCCAGCGTGATCATCACCTCAGTTTCGTATTCATCAATGGTTCTGGTCAGGTGAAAAGTGATGTAGCCCAGGAGCAAGCCCAGTCCTATACCACCCACCACTTCTTCCGCAAACAGGATGGCTATCTCTGAAGCGGTTACATTGGCCAGCCCCTTATCGGCAATGTTGAAGATCGTCAGGAATATTACCACACCCACCCCATCGTTGAACAGGGATTCGCCGACAAACTTGATTTCCAGGTTTTTGGGAACACCAATTTTTTTCAGGATACCCAGTACCGCGATTGGATCAGTAGGGGAAATGAGCGAGCCAAAAAGGAGGCAGTAGATAAAAGCCACTTCAAAGCCGATCAGGTAATTGGTCACATAAAAAAAGATAATACCCACCAGAAAAGTAGAGGCCAGTACGCCAAAGGTGGCAAAAATCAAAATGGGCACCCCCTGCTCTTTCAGACGTTCCCAATCGGTATGCAATGCACCGGCAAATAACAGAAAACTCAGCAGCACCTCCAGGATAAGATCACTAAAATCAATCTGATTGATGGTATCTTCAGCGATCGTGATGACACTTTCTTCAAAAGCACCCACCAGCAAGATCAGTAATGTCAGCCCTATCGCCATGATCATGAGCCCAATGGTGGTGGGCAGTTTCAGGAACCTGACGTTGATATAGCCAAAAATAGATGAGATCACCACAAGCAGGGTGATAATGGTAAAAATATCCATGCAGTAAATCAGTATTAAAAGTTAAATGCTGAAGATCAGTATTTTTTGGGAGTGAAAAAATTATGCACAAGCCCAAAAACAAAAAAATATACTTTAAATGAAAAAACCACCACTAAAAATTGTGGCGGTTAAGCATACCAGCATTGCTGAGGCAGTAAATCTTACCACCCTAAGGCATTATGCCAGCGTCATCACATGCGCTGCAATTTTGTCTAAAGGCATGATTTTCTCTGCTGCATCCAGCTTAATGGCTTCCTTGGGCATACCAAAGACTACACAGCTTCTTTCGTCCTGCGCGATAGTCCTGGCTCCGGCATTCTTCATTTCAAGCAGGCCTTTGGCACCATCCGCCCCCATACCGGTCATGATGATTCCTACACTATTGGCTCCGGCATATTGTGCGGTAGACCGGAAGAGTACATCAACTGAGGGGCGGTGTCGGTTGACCAGCGGACCATCCTTCACTTCTACATAGTAACGGGCCCCACTCCGCTTAAGCAGCATATGCTTATTGCCTGGCGCGATAAGTACCCTGCCCGGTATTACCGTATCGTTATTGGCAGCTTCTTTCACGGTTACTTTACAGAGACTGTTTAGCCTGTCGGCAAAAGATTTGGTAAAATGTTCTGGCATGTGCTGTACGATCACCACTCCGGGAGAATCAAGCGGTAAGCCTTCCAAAAATACCCGAAGTGCTTCTGTACCACCTGTTGAGGCACCCACGGCGATCACCTTTTCGGTAGTTTTGATCATACTTCTTTTGATGCTTGTTTTGATCACCGCATCAGCAGAATACTTGGGAGGAATGGCAGCATACGACGAGCCGGCAGAAGCTTGTGCGGTAGCGGCTACAGGTTTGCTGAGCCTTACACGCTTCACCGTTGCCATGGAAGCTGCCTGTATGGTATCACAGATTTTGATGCTGGCTTCTTCCAGAAAAGCCTTGGTATTACCGATCTGTGGCTTGTTCAATACTTCTACTGCTCCATATTCCAGTGCCTGCATAGCCGTCTGCGTACCCCTGGAAGTAAGGCTGGAGATAATGACCACCGGAATAGGACACTGAGACATCAGCGTTTTCAGGAATGTGATACCATCCATTCGGGGCATTTCCACATCCAGTGTGATCACATCCGGCAATTCTTTCTTAATTTTATTGGCAGCGAAATAAGGGTCTGATGCAGTACCCATCACCTCCAGACGAGGATCAGCATTAATAATTGTCTCCAGCGTCTGTCTTACTACCGCAGAATCATCAATAATCAATACGCGAGTCTTTTTCATGCAGTTCTATATGAAATTGATGCTGCAAAATAACCGCAGTCTATATGCAGAAAAAGTTAGATTACAGTCTAGTGTTACATATCTGGTAAGAATAACCAAAATGCAGGTAAAGCTATTTTACCTGCATTTCATGCTATCCAGCTACTGTTTAAAAAGTCTCAAACTCCTCATCTTTATGGTCTGCTCCATCAAACTGCAGGGAGTATCCCTTACTGTCATGAGGCTGTTTGATACTTTTCGACTTCTTTGCAGTTTTCTTGTGAACAGTCTTAGACTGATCATTTCCAACCTTGAAGAAGGAAATGGTACTTTCCAGTTCCTGTGCCTGGCTGGCCAGTTCCTCTGAGCTGGTGGCCATCTCTTCTGCGGCCGAGGCATTCCGCTGGGTTACCTCGTTGAGCTGCTGTATCGCCATGTTTACCTGCTCAGCTCCGGTACTCTGCTCCCGACTGGAAGCCGATATTTCCTGTACCAGCTGGGCTGTACGCTGTATGTCCGGCACGATCTCTTTGAGCAGCTCGCCTGACTTCTCCGATACCTGTACGCTGTCTTCCGTCAGGCCGTTGATCTCGTTGGCAGCCAGTTGACTACTCTCTGCCAGCTTACGTACTGCTGAGGCTACGACGGCAAAACCTTTTCCGTGCTCCCCGGCACGGGCGGCCTCCACTGCTGCATTCAGGGCCAGCAGATCCGTCTTATTGGCTATCTCGCCAATGACGTTGATCTTCTCGGCAATCTCCCGCATGGACTGTACCGTCCTGCTTACCGAACTGTTCGTCAGTTCCATCGTCTCCGAGGCTTTCATGGCAATTTTCTCGGTCTGACTCGCATTATCGGTATTCTGCTGTATGGTAGAGCTCATCTCTTCCATGGAAGAAGACACTTCTTCTGCTGAGGCGGCCTGCTCACTGGCACCCTCCGCCACTTCCTGCGCAGAAGAGCTTAGCTGCTGACTGGCAGCGGCAATATTGTTTACCGCCGAACGAACAGAGCCGATGATCTCCCGCAGTTTGACCACAGTGCGCTGCAGTGCCTTCAGCAGGTCACCGATTTCGTCTTCATTCCTGATTTCCACATCTTGGCTAAGGTCACCTTCTGCCACCCTGTTCAGGGCGAGTTTGGCTTCCGCGATAGACTTGCTGATAGAACTGATGATCCAGTAGGCCACCAGCACAGATACCAGCAGGGCAATGATCATCAGTATGATCATACTGTTGCGGGTATTTACATAGCTGGCATCACTCTCGACGGCATCAATTTCCAGCTGGCGATCGTTTTTATCTACGATCAGTGCCATGGCCAGTGTTGCTTCATCGTGCAGAGCGCGGGCCTCCCCAGTTGATAGTTCAAAAGCTTTCTTGTTGCCGTTTTCTGCGGACAGGCGGAATACCTCATCCCGAAGGTCATTGTAAGCTACATACTCCTTTTTAAATTGCTCAAAGGCCAGTTTATCATCCAGACTACTGATGGAACGCCCCAGGTCATTGACCAACTGCTCTACGATCGCCTCGCTTTCCTGCGTGCTGTTGGCAACAAGCTGCATACTGCTTTCGGTATCGGCCAGTATATAGTCTTTTTCCAGCGCACGTATGGCTCTTAGCTCATCAATCAGCAGAGAAGAAAGATACAGCTGCTGCAGTGTTGATGATGAGGCTGCCCCTCTGTCAGCCGTTGCCTTAAAGTTTTCGCGAATACTATTCAACGAAAACACTGCTTGTTTAAACGACTTATCTGCCTGCCCCTGTGAAAGCCTGGTCGCTTTGTTATTAGAATTAAGCAGGCTTAATGTTTTAACCTTTTCA
Organism: uncultured Porifericola sp.; assembly: GCA_964518125.1. GTDB lineage: Bacteria > Bacteroidota > Bacteroidia > Cytophagales > Cyclobacteriaceae > Catalinimonas. The sequence goes on along the minus strand of CAZFFW010000003.1, from coordinate 28,659 downwards.
TACTGAGAGAGGTAACTCTGCCATTTGGCGTTAAAGTCCGATAAAGCTACTTTACCACTTTCGTCTACCAGTTCGCTAAGTTTACTGAGCCTCTCGTTAAGCTCTAGCTTCCGGTCTTCTATCGATCTGACATACTCCTGCATTTCAGCTTCATTATCTGAGAGTATGATATTTTTCTCTGCCCGGGAAATGTACAGGATATCCTGGTTGACACGGGCTGCCAGTTTGATTTTCTCAGCCGTACTCTGGGTAATCAGATTCAGCCTTTCGTTCATACTGGCCAGGTTGACCGTACCCAGTAAAAATACCAGCGCAGTTACCAGCACCAAAAAGCTGAATGCCATTATCAGTCTGGATTTGATTGTTAAATTATTCAGATTCATCATCGTAAATCATTAAACATGTTCTTTGAGTTGATAAAAAATTGAGGAGTTAGAATTTTATTTTCCGCTGTTGCAGCATGTTTTAGCGCTTCTCCCGACTGACTGAAGCCTGTATAGACAGGCATACCTCATCAATGCCAGAAGCCTTATGCTGCCGTAAATAATATCTAAATTAATGAATTACACTTAAGCATTAATCATCATGATTTGAGCCAATAATTGGATGTAGGAAAATCAGAATTTAGCAGCAGAAAATAGGCTCTACTGGTATCCGGATTTTGACGAATTCTTAACTAAAAATTCATATTTATTTTGTTTTTTACCCTTTTTATATAATTAAATATGTTTATTTATATAAAATATTAGACTTATTTGCACTTAGTTTTAACAAACTATTTAACTCAATAGGTGAAGAAAAATAAAGGCTGGGTGATCGCGGAAAGTCCTGTAGCGTATTATTTTGGTTTCGTTATTATTTTTTTCATTTAAAAAATTGAAGTATGCCTAAATCCTTCACAAAGCAGTAAGGAAGTATCGCTCAGGGGGGGGTGAATAGCTAAGACATGTGAAAATCACCGGATTTAAAAAAAGGGATAAGCTGCCACTTATCCCTTAAAATTCTTCACGATGATTTAATACTTACTATTTGTAGGCTTCAAAATCTTCGTCATTTACTGCATCCCCATCAAAGCTAATTGCATAACCTGCATCAGATTTTTCGCCCTCTGATTTTGGTAACTTAGCGGCCGACCTATCCTTCACTTTAGTTTTGTTCACGGCTTTTTCATCTACCTTAAAGAAGGAAATGGTACTTTCCAGCTCCTGTGCCTGGCTGGCCAGTTCCTCTGAGCTGGTGGCCATCTCTTCTGCGGCCGAGGCATTCCGCTGGGTTACCTCGTTGAGCTGCTGTATCGCCATGTTTACCTGCTCAGCTCCGGTACTCTGCTCCCGACTGGAAGCCGATATTTCCTGTACCAGCTGGGCTGTACGCTGTATGTCCGGCACGATCTCTTTGAGCAGCTCGCCTGACTTCTCCGATACCTGTACGCTGTCTTCCGTCAGGCCGTTGATCTCGTTGGCAGCCAGTTGACTACTCTCTGCCAGCTTACGTACTGCTGAGGCTACGACGGCAAAACCTTTTCCGTGCTCCCCGGCACGGGCGGCCTCCACTGCTGCATTCAGGGCCAGCAGATCCGTCTTATTGGCTATCTCGCCAATGACGTTGATCTTCTCGGCAATCTCCCGCATGGACTGTACCGTCCTGCTTACCGAACTGTTCGTCAGTTCCATCGTCTCCGAGGCTTTCATGGCAATTTTCTCGGTCTGACTCGCATTATCGGTATTCTGCTGTATGGTAGAGCTCATTTCTTCCATGGAAGAAGACACTTCTTCTGCCGAAGCGGCCTGCTCGCTGGCACCCTGTGCCACTTCCTGGGAAGAGGAACTTAGCTGCTGGCTGGCAGAGGCAATATTTTCCACAGCACCCCTTACGGAACCGATAATCTCCCGTAGTTTGACCACAGTGCGCTGCAGTGCCTTCAGCAGATCACCGATTTCGTCTTCGTTCCGGATCTCCACATCTGAACTAAGGTCACCCTCAGCTACTTTTGAAAGTGCCTGTTTAGCCTCTGCAATAGACTTGCTGATAGAATTGATGATCCAGTAGGCAATCAAAGCAGAAACGGCTACTGCAATCAGGGTCAAAAGTATCATCCCGTTACGGGCGCTGGCGTAATTCGCATCACTTTCAGCAGCATCAATTTCCAGTTGGCGATCATTTTTATCTACAATCAGCGCCATGGCTGCCGTTGCTTCATCGTGTAATGACCTGGCCTCACCGGTTGATAGTTCAAAAGCTTTCTTATTGCCGTTTTCACTGGCTAGCCGAATTACTTCTTCGCTAAGATTTTTGTATTGATTGTACTCTTTTTTAAACTGTTCAAAAGCGAGTTTATCTTCCAGGCTTGTGATGGTGCGGGTGAGCCCACTAATAAGTTGTTCTCCCTTGATCCTAAAGCCTTCCAGCTGAAGCGCTATTTTATCCATGGTTTTGATATCTTCTGCCAGAATAAAATCCTTTTCTGCAGACTGAATATCCCGCAGAGTTTCCAGTAAGCTGGAAGAAAGATAAACACTGTTGACGATGGAAGAAGTAGCTCCTGACTGGTCTGCCTTGTTTTTGAAATTGTCCCTGATCATGGTCAAAGACAAAACAGCCTGGTCAAATATTTTATTGGCATCACCCTGGGAAAGATTGGAGGCTTTCATGTTTGAATTGAGCATACTGAACTCAATGATCTTATCCAGTGTACGGTTGTACTCCTTCCATTTGCTTTGAAAATTCTGCAAAGCCGTGCGTCCGTCTTCATCTACCAGATCATTTAACTGCAGAATGCGTTGCTGCAATGCTACTTTACGGCTTTCAATGGCAGTGGCATATTCCTGCATCTCACTTTCGGTCTGGGCAAGTACCAGGTTCTTTTCAGCACGTGAAATAAACAGTATATCCTGGTTTATCCGTGCAGCTACTTTGATTTTATTGGAAGTTTCGCTTGAAATCCGGTCTATCTGGTCGTTCATGCCTGATAGGTTGGCCGTACCCATGACAAATACGCCCAGGGTAATCACTACCAGAAAGCTGAAGGCAAAAATCAGCTTGGTCCTTATTGTAAGATTGTTAAAATTCATTGCTTATTTTTTATTAATGGCAAATTAGGAGTCATTATTCTGCTGCTGCAGCATTTCGGCTACTTCTTTTTTGGAAAACACCTTATCTACTTTGATAAGCATGATAAACTCTCCCTTATCTTCCACTATTCCTTCAATAAATTCGGCCTTCTGATAGTCATCCATGCTGGGAGGAGGCAGGATTTGCTCCTCAGAAAGTTCAATGACATCACGTGCGGCATCTACCAAAGCACCTATGAAAACTGATTTCTCTCTTTCCTTGGTTTTTATCTCCAGCACGATGATCCTGCTTTTGGGTGTATCCGCCACTGGAGGCAAACCAAATTTTAACCGGGTATCCACAACGGGTAGAACACTGCCACGCAGGTTTACAATACCGCGCATGTAATCCGGTGCGTTAGGCACTTTGGTGATTTTGCTAAGCTCCAGGATTTCTCTTACTCTCACCACCGGAGCTACGAAAGTCTCATCTCCCAGGCTAAAAGTAAGGTACGCCTTACTAACGCTGACGATTTCTGTACTCATAAATGTGTTTTCTGGTTAATAATTTGACAAAATGGCAATTATCCGCTGTTGCCGCTTAACTTTTTGCAAAACGACTTAGTAATTTATTGGTATCCAGTACCAGTGCCAGGTTTCCGTCTCCTAAAATGGTACTACCCGAAATATAATCCTGTTCCTCATACATACTCCCCAATGGCTTGAGTACCGCCTGCATCTCTCCCTTTACCTTATCCACTACAATACCCTTGATACTTTCCCCATACTGAATACTGACGATGGTTGCTTTTTCGGGGCTGTTCGAATCTATTCTGAACGCTTCTCGCAGCGATAGTACTGACATCTGTTTACCCTCAACCAGTAGTGAGCGCGAAAATTTACCTTCCTTATTGACCTCCTGGTAAGGAACCTTGTCAATGCGTGATATCAGGTTGAGCGGGAACACAAAATAGGTATCCTCCACCTGGGTGAGCAGGCCATCCATAATAGAAAGCGTCAGGGGTAAGCGAATGGAGATGGTGGTTCCTTTACCCACTTCAGAATAAATGCTGATATCACCCCTGATATCCATAATTTTCTTTTTGACCACATCCATCCCTACCCCTCTCCCGGAAACATCGGTCACCTTAGAAGCCGTAGAAAAGCCTGGGCGAAACAACAAATCATACACTTCTTGTCTACTTAGCTCATCAGTATCGGCGATCAAGCCCTTTTCCACAGCTTTAGCCTTTATTTTTTCCGGGTCTATGCCACGCCCGTCATCATGTACCTCAATAAACACATTAGTACCTGAGTAATAAGCCTTCAGCAATATGTAACCTCTCTGCGGTTTGCCCTCACTCAGCCTTTCCTCGGGCGTTTCCAGTCCATGGTCCATACAGTTTCGGAGCATGTGCATCAGGGGATCGGTAAGGGCTTCAATAACGTTTTTATCCAGCTCTGTATCAGCCCCCTCAGTTTTGAAGTCTACTTCTTTGCCCAGTTCTTTGGATAAAGTACGCACCAGCCGTTTTAGCTGAACCGAAACCGTATCCAGTGGAAGTAGGCTAATGCTGAAGACCGTATCTCGCAGATTATTGCTGATGATCTCCATATTTTCTGCCGCCGCAATTAAGCGAGGGATTTTGCAATCCTGCGCGATAGATTGAATAGTAGCCTGCATGGTCACCAGTTCGCTGACCCAGTTCATCAGTTGGTCTACTTTGTCGGTGGACACCCTGATACTACCCGATTGGGTAGCTTTATGCTCATCCTGTTGTTCATCTGTGGCTACCGCCTGACTACTCTGCCTTAACTGCTGATCCCTGATGTCCGTCAGAAACTGAGCAATAAATGCTTTTAGTTCTTCGGTATCAACAGGCGTTGCTTCATCGCTGTACGCTCGGGCCTTTTCCACAAACTTTTCTTCCTTGACCAGATTACCTTTTGATAAACGGGTCAGTTGAATTTCACAGGCATCCTCCACGAAGATGAACATGTTACGAATATCTTCTTCACTCTTGTCGGTAGCCAGAAATATATCCCAGTAAGAAAACACCCTGACATCATCCGCTTCCTGTGAGGCATATTCTTCTATAAGGTGAGGCCCCAGGTCTTTCAGGTCATCAATCAGAAAAATCAGCGGATGGCCGGAGTTTTCTGCAAGTTTCTCGTTAGGCCGGATCAGCAGATAATAGGTTTGGAAATCTTTTTCCTGATCGCCCTGCTGCTGCAGCATGAGATAGGGGTCAGAAAATTTCTTATTACCCTTTTCTATCTCGGCAATAATTTCCCGCACACTCACACTCAACTGATGGTGGTTAGACATATTGAGTCCATCCTGCAGGCGGGGATCGTCCAGCAGCGCATATACATGGTCTACTGACTGAAGCGTGATATTAAGGATGATCTCGTCAACTTCAGCCTCCTTATTTCGGATGAAGTCGTAAATGGTCTCAATATCATGGGTAAATTCACCGATACGTTCAAAGCCAAACATATTGGCTGCTCCTTTGATCGTATGCATTACCCTGAAAATTTCCTCAATGATTTTCTGGTCATGGGGGTCGTTTTCCAGGGTAAGAATTGCCTGCTCCAGTTGTTTGAGCAGATCTCGGGCATCTTCAAAAAATGTCTGCTGAAACTCTTCCATCATTTCAGTGCAAATTCAATTTGCGCCAGGAAATTGGGTAATTTGTAGGGTTTGGTGATCCAGGCAGAGAGGCCCAATCCTTTAGCTTCCCTCATTTTGTTGGGGTCCGCATCAGTGGTAAGAAAGATTACCGGCTTGGCAGCGTAGGCAGGGCTTGCCTTGATACTTTTGAGCAACTCCATACCATTCATTTCCGGCATATTAAAATCAGAGATTACCAGGTCTATACCGTCGCTTTCAGTGCTGAGAATATCCAGCGCTTCTTTTCCGTGTACGGCCGACTTGGTTTGGTAACCATGCTTGTTGAGTGTTTCACACAGAAAATTTCTGATGCTGCTAAAATCATCTACAACCAATATCGTTTTGCTCATTACCTTAGAATTAGTTTTCGCTATAAAAAACAAAGGTGTGGATTTTGTGAGCATCTTGTAAATTCATTATCCTGGACTTTTTACTTTGTAACAAAAAGCCAGATAATGCCCATTTAAACTCTATTTTGACCTGTAAAGACGCAGAATGCAGGTTTTGCTACCATAGTATAAATGACGATGTGATATTAATTGAGCCGTTTATTACTTAACTATTTATATTTCTTATTGTATATTTTCCAATATCAGATAGGTTTTACAATTTTATACCTATATAAAACAACTCACTGGTATAAAAACATATGGTACATATCCTTAAGTACTATAAAATCAGCTTTCTTCATATTTCCTAAAAAAAAGACATATTTCTATTAAACTACTCAAGTAAAAGTAAACCTCTTGGATATTAAGCCTAGAAATATTCTCTTAAGGATTTGACTCTGTAGCTTATTGAGTAGCAATAGCGTAGAAACAAATGCTCAATACGTTTAATTATTTCTACAAAAAAACTAAGTAAAAATATTATTGTAGCCTGATAAACAGCCACTTAAGAATACAGGAGTCCTTTTTGCATATGTATAACTGAATATTTTTTTAACTTAATCCTACAGTTATGCTCAAATGGACAGTCATTTTTTTGATTATTGCCTTAATTGCTGCCTTATTCGGCTTTGGTGGAATTGCAGCAGGAGCCGCTGAAATTGCGGAAATTTTGTTTTATATCTTCCTGGTACTTTTCGTGATTTCACTGATCATGGGATTTGTAAGACGCCGCTAAAAAAATCAAGGGATAAACAGGTTTATTGTCTGTTTATCCCTCTATTCTCCCAAAAACCAATTTTTAGCCTGTCAGTCAGTCAGTGCCAGTACCAGTTTTCTCTGGTCAGCTCTGACTATTTTTTCATAGAAAGCCTGCAACTCCTCATAGGCGGCAGCAGGAAACTTTCCCCGATGGGTTTTCAACATTCTTACATAAAAAACTTTTCCTTCTTTTATAGAAAAAGAAGTCTGGTACTCTCCAAAACGCGAACTAATCTGAACTTCCTCAGGCGCTGTAATCAGATTTGTACCTTCGGGCAACAAATACTCAATGGTATCAATATCGCTAAAACCACTTGTAAACGAAATGTCATGCTTCCGGTCAGATGTTAAAGGTGGCAAACCATCCATCTGGTTCATCAGGTTTAGTGTAAACACAAGCCTGCCTCCGCTCATTTTTGCATATTCAGCTATATCCAGTACCAGGTTTTCTTCTACATAAGGTCTCTCACTCCGGGCTGCACGATAGCTATATTCCTGCAGTTTAAAATCATTCAGATGCGTTTTTTGATAGATGAGTTGCTCCTGTTCCGTTACAGCTGCAGCCAGGAGGGCACTGATGTGGCTATACTGTAACCCTTCATAACGGGTAGTTGCCTGTACCTGCGCACTTCCATCCTTCTCGAGCGCTACAATTGCATGCCTGGCCTGAAGGTTTTCTTCAGGATGATAAGCCCTGGTTTTGACCAGCTTACCCCCATCGGCCTCCAGCAGCAGGACATGCCGGTCACTTTTATCATATCCCAGGTAGCCAGCAGGCTGCGTTCTGTCTATACAATCCAGCCAGAGGGTATCATCGGCCAGTGGAACCGCCAGTATGGCCTGATTGAATTGTACGGCCGCAAAATTCTCATATACCGGAGAGGCTTCTCTTCCGGATTTGATCAGGGCATAGGTAGATGGAATGCCAACTACTTTCAGCAAGGCCTGCATATAATTTGTGAGTGCTTTACTATCACCATGTGCCAGCGAGTCCACTACGTTTGCAGCAAGCGGCTGATAACCACCCATGCCGTAAGGAAGGGTCAGGGGCCGGGTTTTTGCCTGCATGTATGCAAATACTTTGAGCACCTTCTCCCGTTTATCTGCCAGCTTACTTGTCAGGGAAATTACTTCATCAACCGTAGCGGCAGGTAACTGATCTATACCATCGTTCAGCCGAAACAGCCAGGAACCCAGTGCTTTCCAGTCCTCCATTTTACCCTCTATGCCTCCGTATTCAAAATCACCAGGAGCAAGTAGAAGCAAAGGTGTACGTGTGCTGATATCAGGACTTAATACCTCATGCTGTACTGCACGGAGCTGCTTCAGTTGCCAATAATATACGGTTTTGCCATCCAGCTGGCTACGCATCGGAGCGTGCAGCTGGTGAAATGTGCTATAACGCAGTGCAAGCTGCTCTGGGACTATTACCCGAAAATCAGCATGCTCTACTGCAACTCTCTCTCCAGCCAGGGGCTCCCAGCTGGGAAAGCTGAAAAGCCCATCATATTCAACCTGATAGCTGAAAGTGATGGTGTAGGGATAGACCTCTGTATCATAGGCATAAAATTTCAGCCTGTTTTCGCTGTACAGTGAGGCATCAGCGACTACCGATACATCCAGTACTTCATCCTCCGAAATAGTTTCAATTAACTTTCCTGAGGCGTCATAAACTGCTCCGTTAATATGGCTCACCCTCCGCTGCTGATCGTAAAAGATCGCCAGGGGAGCATACTTATCACCCTGCTGATTGAGGACAGTGAGTGCTACACTGACCACATAAGTCGCTTTATCCCTGGATTGGAGGATAAACTTCCTGTCATCAGACCTTATCACCACATCAGCTCCATCACTCAGCTCCTCATGAATATTGTTTACATTGAAGCGTTCCAGCGGCAAGGCTGCCAGACTCGTACTGCACAAAAAAATGTTCAGGATGTATAGTATGCTCAATTTCATTACATGTACTGGTTAGGGGCTAAATATCGCTATGGTCCTGTACAGTAAAAGCTTATTGCCTTTAGTCTGTATTTTAAGGGATTAGGTAAGAAGATATCCAACTCTGAAGTAAAAAAAGTTAAAGTATAAATTAGATTATTTATACAAATATTACATAAATTATTTATTTATGAAAAATAAATCTTAAAAAAAGATAATTATCTCGTTTCATAGAATGATTCATCAGTATTCTGGGTTCAGTAGTACCAGCAGCCTACGCGTCAGTAAAGTATCGACCTACACTTTCCGGAAGATGTGTAGTCCGTTATGAAGGAGGGAAAAATGTACAAACAGGATTAAAGTTTTGTAGCATCCATTTACCTGCCGGCAGGCATATACGATCTGCCGGTTTTTTTATTTTTTTGCGTTAGGGTAAATCCGAATGAATCGCTTGCTGCGTAAGTAGTCCATATTTTAACCAACCAAATATTGACGAATTATGAGAAGCTTATTTTCAATTTTCATGTCGGCCCTGTTTTTTCTCTCTTTATCATCCACATTTGCTCTTGCTCAAAGCACGGTGATGGTGGGTGGCGAAGCGATGTTTCCGAAAAAGGATATCATTGACAATGCCGTTAATTCTAAAGATCACACTACACTGGTAGCGGCAGTAAAAGCAGCCGGCCTGGTAGAGACCCTAAAAAGCGATGGACCTTTTACCGTCTTTGCCCCTACCAATGATGCTTTTGAAAACCTGCCGGAAGGTACGGTGAGCAGCCTCCTTAAACCGGAAAACAAAAGTGACCTCACCAAAGTACTCACTTACCATGTGCTGGCAGGAAGTTATGATTTTAGCGACCTGAAAAAAGCCATTAAGAAAGGAGATGGCAAAGCCAGCCTTACGAGCGTGCAGGGTAATCAACTGACCTTTAAATTGAATGGTGACAATAACATTCAGGTAGAAGATGCCAGTGGTCATATCGGAAATATCAGCACCTATGATGTGTACCAGTCCAACGGAGTGATCCATGTGGTAGACAAGGTGCTGCTCCCCTGATATTTCTCTCGCAACTCAGATGAAATAGGCCGGAACCCAAGATGGTTCCGGTTTTTTTATTGTAAAATAAGCCTGTAGGTAAATAATCGGTCTTTTTGCTGTATGACCAACTGGTAAATGCCCGCAGCGCCGGAAGTAAGGTCAACCTGCTGGTTCTTGCCTGCTGCTTTCCAGCTTTTGAGTAGTTTTCCCTGGGCATTGTAGAGGTAAAAGCTACTTTCGTTTATCAGCATGTCACTTTCCAGATAAAATACGCCCTCACTGGGATTTGGATAAATTTTGGTGATACGTTCAACTTCCCCATCTATTGAAGTTACTGCACTATTTTCAAAAGTACGGCTTACGGGTTCAGCTTCCAGGTACTTGTCGTTACCTGGCTGAGATGCCCTGACCACTACTTCCCCTTCACCTGTCAGGTTTAGGATGTTTCCGTCCAGTAAACCATCACCGCTAATAACTTCATAACTGACCGCTAGTCCGGAGGAAGCCTGTGCATTGAGTTCAAAAGTACTTTCTGATAGGCCAACAGCCTCAAAAGTGATGGACTGGGCGGCTGGCATAATAGTAAAACTGATATTCACCGTGTCGGAAGGAGCGAATTCGGCATTACCCCGCTGAAATATCTGCAGGCTGGCAGTACCACTGCCCATCATGGTCAGGCTGTTTCCCTGCAAACTAACCGGGCCGGAGGCGATGATGGTCAGGGGAAGACCGGAGGAGGTACTTAAGTCAAGTGTGATCGGTTCCGGAGAGTAGCTGAGATCAGGGATGTCTGTAAAGGAGATAGTCTGTATTTCTTTGGCACTTTCGCTGATGCTGAACGTAAGTACCACCGGATCTGCCGCTGCATAAATTTCATCACCAGGCTGAGAGGCTTCCACTGTCACCTCGCCGGCATTTTGCAGTTCCAGTACGTTGCCGCTAATTTCAGCCGGGCCAGTGATGACGCTGAAGCTAACTGATAAGCCACTGCTGCTTGTGGCATTTAGCTGCAGGCTTTGTTCGGCAAGGTCAATGGCTGTCGGCAAACTAAAGCTGATAGTCTGCGGTGCTTTGGCTACAAATACCTCTTTGACCACCGGCACTGCGGCATTGTATGCTTCATTACCTTCCTGCAATAGCCGGACACTCACCAGGCCTGAGCCGGTAAAAATCAGTGTCCTGTCCTGTAAGAGGGCAGGCCCTTCCAGTTCTACCCTTGCCTCCAACTCACTACTGACTGTCCAGTCCAGTTGGAGGCTTTCCGTGGCCAGCACTGTATCAGGCAAAGGACTGATAGCAATAGACTGAGCCAGTTTTTCAGATGCTTTGACAAAAAAGCTTCTGCGCACAACCGCTGCTGCCAGGTAATTCTCATTACCCGGCTGGACGGCCTCCACGACTACTTCGCCGGCATCTTCCAGGTATAGCTGATTTCCGTTTTCTATACGGGCAGGCCCCGTTACCAGCTGAAAACCAACCTCCAGCCCAACACTGCTGAAAGCGCTCAGTTCAAGTGGGGTATCGCTGAGCTCCTGGTCAAAAATTTCCTCAAAAGTAATCTCCTGGGGTGCTTTGCTTACTGTGAAGACCTGTTCTACCGCGCTTGCGGCCAGATAATTGTCATTCCCCGGCTGCGCAGCCCTCAGCCTGACACTGCCGGCACCGGTCAGCGTCAGCAGTGGGTTTTCCCAGACTGCCGGTCCAGAAACTACAGCTATGTTCACCGGCAGCCCTGCATCAGAGCTGGCAGTAAGGCTAAGTGGAGCGGCACCAAAAATCTGGGCCTGCACTTCCGAAAAACTGATAAATTGCGGGGCTTTATTCACCTGGAAACGAATGAACACATCTTCTGCCTTTTCGTAATTGTTGTTTCCTGCCTGGCTTGCCTTTATTTCCACTGCCCCTGCCCCCTGAATGCTCAGCAGCTGGTTGCTCAGGGTAACGTTCCCTTTGACTAGCTGCAATGCCACCGGCTGACCACTACTGGAGCTTACGTTCAGACTGAAGTCGCTTTCTCCGTATGTTTTGTTGGCAACATTTTCAGCAGTAATCGTCTGGGTGGCTTTGGCTATTGTAAACCGCACTTCTTTTTCAGCGGGGTGAAAGTCAGCATTACCAGCCTGGGTAATTTTAACTACTGCCTCACCCGCGCCATTGATGCTAAGTTGCTTACCCTGCAGGCTTACCGGTCCGCTGACCAGGCTGTACATAAGCGGTAAGCCGGCATCGGATGACGCTTGTAATTCAAAAGCCGGGTCTTTAAACTTTTTTGGAGGAATAGCCTGTACGGTAATCTGTTGTTCCTGCTTATCCCTGAGCTGGAACTGAATATCGGCTGCTACCAAAGTGAGTCCGGGCAGCAGACTATTGGTGATCCGACTGTTGTAGCTGCCGGCATTTTGGGCGCTAAAGTTACTCAGACTGAGTGTACGGCTGGCTTGCCCGCTAAGCTGACTGCCATCTTTAAACCAGGCATATACATTGGTAGCCAGGCTATTGTCAAAGGCCAGCGTATAAGTGGCTGCATCACCTTCCCTGACTACCTGGTTTACACCGGCTTTGATGGTGTCCTGGGGGGCGTAGCGTTGAGCAGGATCAGCACAGCTGGCACAGCGCAAAAAATCAGCATTGGGTAGCAGGTCATCAAAAGTAAAACGATTTCGGCTGGCCCATAATACCAGCTTGCCGTCTTTGATAACGGGCAGAGGTTGCAGCCCACTCAGCCGGTTGTTGTTCAGGCCTAGATAAGTACTTACCTTCAGTGCCGGTACTATGCCCTCCAGTTGGTTATTCGCCAAATCAAGGGTAGAAAAGTGTATACTTTTCAGTGCTTCTCCAATTGGTCCACTGAGGCTGTTGCCAGCCATAAGCAGGCTAAGCTCATCGGTGCTTGTGCGATTGACTGATTGCGGTAAAGTACCGCCGATACGGTTACGATTGAGGTTGATGTAGATCAGTGTACTGGAGCTGAACAGGTTTTCGGGCAGGGCTGTCAGTAGATTATTTTCCAGGGAAATTCTGGTAAGAGAAGGCAGGCTGACCAACTCAGCAGGCAGTGGTCCGGTAAGCAGGTTCCTGTCAGCATTAAAGGCCTCCAGCTTCCAGAGGCTTCCCAGAGTAGCCGGCAGATTTCCATTTAGCCGATTTTCGGATAAATCCAGCGTTTGCAATTCAGCGGCTGAGCCCAGCTGAGCAGGTATAGGACCGGACAGGAGATTATGCCTCAGCACCAGTTGTCGGAGGTTGGGAAGGTTGCCCAGGTTAGCCGGGAGAGGGCCACCCAGCTCAGTATCCTGAATATCCAGTACCTCCAGTTCTTTTAGCTTATCAATACCGACAGGAAGGGACTGGCTAATTTTAACATCTTTCAGGACCAGCCTTTTTAATAAAACCAGGTCTGGAAGATTGGTCAGAAACTGTACACTCAAGCCGGCTTCAGAGAGCGTGATATGCTGCAGTTGTTGAAGGGCGTTAATTCTGCCATCAATCACACCACTCAGTTGATTATTTTCTATCCGGAGGCTTTGCAAGGCCGATAACTGGTAAAATGCCTGCGGCAAATTTCCTTTCAGTCCGGCTGACGAAAAATCAAGACCGATCACTCTGCCATTTTCTACGCTGACTCCCTCCCATCCACTGACCGGCGTCTGTAGCCAGTTTTGCTTTTTTTGCCAGTTTGCGCCATCCATCTGCTGATAGATAGCCAGCAGGGCCAGCGAATCCTGTTCAGCTACTTCCCCTTCTATCCTTAGCTGGAATGAGAAGGCTCCGTTTTCTTCTCCCGCAATAGGTCGCCATTGGATGAAGACCTTCTGTCCGGAAGGAAGGTTTTTTAATGCCAGAGACTGGTAGCCACGTTCATCATTATAAGACATTACCTCCCGCAGGGGTTCTGCATCTCCACAGGACAGGTAGAGAGAAGCATAGGTAGCTACTCCCGCATCACGAGTATCAATATGCAGACTACCTTCCCGGGGCATGGTAAATTCAAACCAGCTGGGGCTGGACTCCACCGTATTTTCTCCTTCCAGCGCGATAAAAGCTGTAGCACAATCTTCTCCACTATTTTCCAGCAGTCTGCTGTGCGTAAAAATGATGTTACCATCCTCCGTAAGCTGTATGTTTTCCACACTGATGCCTGTTTCCAGACTGTTATTCACAGTAAAGTAACTGTCTGAAGAGGGCTGTGTACTGAAATTAAAAGCAGAGCTGTTGGCAGCACCCGGAAAAAGGTCGCCATTATCTCCCCGGTTACGCTGAAAATCCAGGTCATCTTTGCGATCAGCCTCTTCTAAGTCAACCCCTTTCGTGTTTTCATCGCCATTTACCCGGTTTTGAGAGGGGTAAAGCGATGTCAGGTTACTATTAATATGCCAGATAGCCAGCCCATTACCCCTGATAAAGGCATCGTGACCTTCCTTTTGGCGGTTTTCCAGGAGGAAATACTCACCATTTCTACCCGTTTCAATTTTATAGATATCAGGATGTTCATTGGCCGGGCGCAGGCTGAACCTGCCGTAGCGCCCGCTGATATTCTCCGGCTCTATCCAGCCAAGCCTTTCCTTACTCCAGGCACTGAGTCCGGCCGGATAATCCTCCAACCCAAGCCAGTTGCCCAGGCCCATAAGCCCCCACTCCCCTATGCCGTGGCTGCTGCCATTACTGGCATCGGTATCATAGAGGTCGGGCAGCCCCAGCAGGTGACCAAACTCATGGCAAAAAATGCCGATACCCACCACGCCTCCGTAACTAGCGCTCCTGGTCTCGGGATGGACAGCGTAGTCAAAAATAAAGGTATTGTCATGCAAAGCGAAAGGAATACTCCAGCGGTGTGACCAGATATATTCTGTTCTGCCACCTTCTTCGGCACCTGGTCCGGAATGAATAATGATCACACCATCTACATCACCGTCTGCATCATTATCATAGCGGCTGTAGTCTACGGCAGGATCTGCCAGGCTGAGGGCTTCCTGTACCAGCTCGCGCGTGCGTGATTTACCGTTTTTATCTCCATAGTACTCAAAGTTTTTGGAGGCCGTTACCCATCCGGCAACATCCACATTGAGCTCCAGTTGCCCAAAGCTATTCTGCAGGTAATAGTCCCGAAAAGAAGGCTTACCATCCACTCCTTCGTTGAGCATTCTGCGCATATAATCGGCGGAGCGGGTGTGGGGAAGGTCAGGAAATTCCACACATATCGCCAGTAGCCTGAGACTGCCTTTGGAAGGCACAGCCGACACCAATGTACTCTGAGAGCTGAGGGGAGACAGTTCGTGGGTGTGGGCAGTGGCCTCTGTTTCTTCACTCATCGGATTCAGGTGACGGGCAATACCCAGCAACTGCCGCATCTGAGGCAGACTCCTATCCTCCGGGCCATATGCACGAATTCCACTGCTCACGATCTCTTTTCCTTTCTGAACGGCATACTCATAATAGCCTTCCGTGTTTTTCAGAACAGTATAGCCATCAGTGGTTTCGGTCCAGTGCACATGATCATTGCCTTTGCCGACGATCTGCAGGCTGCCACCATCCGGTAAAATTACAGTATAAGGTAAGGGCGAAGGCGGAACAGCATGGTACTGGGCCTGAGCGTAAAAAGACGAAAGCAAAAGCAACAAAAGGAAAATACGAGCAGTCTGTTTCATCCCTTATATAATTACCACATTGTAATGTATACCCTAAGGTATAATAATTTTGCATAAAAATATGAGTATTTTACCAGATTTCTACCATCTGCAAAATGTGGTTTTTAAAAAATAATACCGTCCCCAAAATTGCCATAGCCTTTTGGGATGTTCATGGAAGGTAATTTGCTTATTCTGATGCCAAATACTTTACAAAGCAAAACTGGAGTAATAAAATTTAAATATATCAATATATTTTTAATAGATAATAGGCAGTTTGCTAAAAATATTATATGTCAGTACATGTAAAAAAATGCATTATCTTTTCTAAAACTTACATAAGTACCCTGAATAATTTTTGACGCCCACCCCCAAACCTGGAACTGGTTCTAATGAAATAATGGTAGATGCCAAAAACATTTGCCCCCTTTGACCCGGGGTATATCACAGGGAAAAGCAGCATTGTCAGCTGATGAGGCGCATATGCCCATATGACTTGTAACCATTTCTATTCCAGCGAGTTAAAAGTATCAGACATTAAATAATCCATTTGACATAACTATGAAGTATTTTATTTTTATCATCAGCAGCCTTTTTATATATGCGTGTAGTGGCAGTCAGCAGGCCAATGGACAACTGCAAAAATCACAGTATACCGTAGAACCTGCGGCTATCAGCGAGACGGAAGCCCAGGAGCTGGATACAGCTACTTTTGCCGGTGGATGTTTCTGGTGTGTGGAAGCCGTTTTTGAGCGCGTGAAAGGGGTAAAAAGTGTGGTCTCTGGCTATGCAGGCGGAAACCAGCCGGACCCTACCTACCAGCAGGTAGCAGCCGGGCAGACTGATTATGCAGAAAGTGTTCAGGTATTCTACGATCCTAATGAAGTTACTTACCAGGAATTACTGGAGGTGTTTTTTGGCACACACGATCCTACCCAGCTTAACCGACAGGGCCCTGATGTAGGAAAGCAGTACCGTTCCGAAGTATTCTTTCATGATCAGCGTCAGCAGCAACTAACCCTTGATTATATGGAGCAACTGGCCCAGAGCGGAAAGTATGAAGATGAAATTGTAACAAGGCTTAGCCCGCTGGAGGAATTCTATGTTGCTGAGGATTACCACCAGAATTACTATGAGCACAATCCTAACGATCGTTATATCGTAAATATAGCAGTACCCAAAATTAAGAAGTTTAAAAAGAATTTCCCCAATCTGCTGAAGGAAGATGTCAGCTAGCAGAAAATTCAGCCGGAGCTAACAGTTCCGGCTTTTTTATTCAATGTCCAGGTTCTGGTTGCTCCTTTTTACTGCCTCCCTGATTTTTTCTTCACTATCCATTTTTCGGGGTGAAGTCTGCATCAGGTCATTCCTGATATGAACGCTCAGTTCGCTGAGTTCTTCCAGCAGGCTATCAACATCATCATCGTCAATACTATCCTGCAGGGCCAGCCTGGCGAATACCATTGAAAATGAGTTAAATGCGATCAGCACATCCTCACTGCCGATAAATGTCAGCTTCTGGTTCAGCAGCCGAATCTCTATCATATCCTCCTCCAGTATTTTCTTCTTGGAGATGATATCCTGCAGTTGGTCAATTAATTCGGTATAGATTTTCATTTTCAGCTCCAGGAACATGACATTTTCTTCCTTTCTTAGCTCAGCACCGGTCTGCCGCTTCAGGAGGATACTGGTGAGCAATATGGTGATGGAGACACCGATCAGTGCGGCAAATAGCTCAAACGTAATAGGATGCTCACTCTGCTTCAGCACTGTTCTAAACAGTAGGTAAGCAAATCCTGCTGCCAGTGCAACAGAAACTATAAGAGGTATGGTACTTTTTCGCATATATTAAAAAAACAGTCAAAGCAGCAGTTTTGCCGAGTTAGCCAAATAAACCCTATATAATTATAATGATCATTATCCTATCATCTTTTCTACTTTCTCTACATATTTTTCCGGGTCAAATTTCCTCTCCAGCCCTGACTTCATCATACTCCTTACTTTACCGTATACGGGCCGCTCTTTCCAGCCACGGTCATGCTGACCAAAAACCCAGGAAATGTTGGCATAAGAGTTACAGTCACGTCCATCCAGAAAGTAGCGATTGTTTAGCGTGATAGCCGTTTTGTAAGCATACTGAGGCGTGTTCGACCACTCCAGAATTTTTTTACCCCAGTACATCCGCATATAATTATGCATATAGCCAGTGTGCTTCATCTCTTTCATTGCCGCATTCCAGTAAGGATCATGGGTATTGGCATTTTCAAGTTCTTGTCGGCTGTACACATACTTTCTTTCATCATCTTTGTGCTTAGCCAGCGTTTCATGCGCCCAGTCGGGCAATGCCTGGAAAGTCTCATAGTCTGGGGTATAGTATACATAGTTGATCGCCAGTTCGCGACGCACCAGTAATTCCTCTATAAATGAATCCACATTTTTTCCGCCAGCTTTATCAGTGATTTCCTGCACCAGCCAAATTGGTGAAATATGCCCAAAATGAAGGTATTTGCTCATATTTGACACATTATTAGTCTGAGGCTGATTGCGGTTTTCATCATAATCGTCCAGCAGATCCTGTATGAATTTTCGGAAGCGTTTTTTTGCCCGGGAGGTACCTCCTTGAAAATGCTGGCTGACAGGCTCTACTGATGTATCCATTCCGACAGCACTGGCTAGTTTGGGTATATTATCCAGATTTTCTCCTTTTTCCTTTAGAGAAAGAGAGCTTTTTTTGGGCCTGCTTTGGGTAGGCCGATTCAGATAATCCTTGAATTGTTTCTGCAGTTTTGGGCGAATAGTTCGGGCGGCGTATTCAGCTTTGTCAGAAGCAATTTCCACCGGCACGATGATATCACTTTCTACCTGTATGAGCGGGCAATCGGCCTTTTGGGCTAGCTGCTCTCGCCACTTCCGCTGATGTTTAAGGTAGTAGCGGTCGCAGATGATCAGGGAGGCATTGTCACGTAGACTCAATACTACATCTACCGGATTTCCGATTCGCACAACCAGCTTTATACCCAGCTCTTTAAGTTCCTGCTCCGTTTCCTGCAGGCCCTCCATCAGAAAGGTGAAATGCCGCAGGTTGAAATCAGGATATGTGTTGGTAAGTGCATAAACTACCAGTAAGGGCTGTTGTAGTTCATTAGCCTTGTCTGCAGCAAGTGCCAGTGCATGGTTGTACTCAGTTCTTTTGGATTGCTCCATCCAGTACAGCACATAGCTGCCGTGCTCATTGAATTGTTGATCGTTTAGTGCCTGTATCCGTTGATCTTCAACTTTTACGGTTGACATACATTATGCTTTGGTTCAAAAAATAGCTCAGCTAAGCAAAGCTTTCTATCTGAACCAGCATATACTACGAATGTTGGCTGGAAAAACGACTATAGGGTAATTCAACCCTTTTTCTCTCCTACAAAACGAACAACCTCCGCTACCCCCTTGTGGTATGCTCCTTCAGATAGGGTAATAATTTTCTCTTCTAACAGCACTTCCTGTAGTGGGGAGAAATCATTGCGCAGCATTGGCAGATCATACAGCATCTCAGGCTTTTTGGGTCCTCCGGAATTACGGTGTAACTGTCGAGCATGAAAAGCTTCCAGAATGACTTTACCACCCGGTTTAAGCCATTTTACTGCTTTTTGGTGTACTGCTTGGCGCAGTTGCGAAGGGAAATGGGCGTAAATAAAAGCAACTACATCAAAAGTATCTGCTTCGGCTTCAAAATCCGCTGCTGCTGAAATTTGGTAATCAATTGTCACACCTGTTTCAGAGGCCAGTTTTTCGGCTTTCTTTTTGCCGGCTTCACTGAAATCAAAAGCAGTTACCTCCCAGCCCTGCGTGGCAGCATAGACGGCATTGCGTCCCTCGCCTTCGGCAGGTAGTAGAATTTTGCCCGGTTGAAGCAGCGCTATTTGCTCCTCAAAAAAGCTATTGGGCTTTTGGCCATAGATAAATTCATGCTGCCCATATCGCTCGTTCCAGAATTCTTTCATAGATACACGCATATCAAGTGATGACCCTTTGAATACACATGTGTAAAAATAACGCGAATGGAAGCAAAAAAAAAGCAGACCCGGGAGTCTGCTTAAGTAACCAAATATCTATAATGTACTAGTAACGTTGATTGCTAAATCTACGATTACCGCCATTGCCACCACCTTCGGTTCTGGGGCGAGCTTTGTTTACTTTAATGGCTCTTCCCTGAACTTCAGCCCCATCAAGTTCTTCAATGGCAGTAAGGGCATCGTTTTCGTCAGGCATTTCTACGAAACCAAAGCCTCTTGACTGACCAGTTTCACGGTCACTGATTACTTTTGCAGAAGATACTTCACCGTACTCTTCAAACAATTCTCTTAAATTTTCATCTTGAACCTTATAGTTGAGGTTCGCTACATAAATGTTCATGATACTGAAATTAATAAATAAGCACTATTTGACAGGAAATAAGGAGACGTGAAAAAAATATCTGGGGTTCAAATATAAATACACGGCCATTACCCCTGGCTCTAAACAAATGTAAGCCTTTTTCTCAGACTTTTGCCAAATTAACACAATAAATTTTATTTATTTTTTCAACCGGATTGACAAACTGTTTATCAGCAAAATCACTTCTCATTTTCTAATATGCTTTTTAATACTAATTAGCCGAAATATCCTAAAATTACCGGTATCTGCTATTTTTGTGACAAAAAACTGGTACTGGGAGGCAATTCACCGATAGACCAGGTTAGCTACTTTGGAGGTTTTTATGCCTATTTCCAAAACGTCAAGATGACACTTAAAGAATACAAAAAATCAGAAAATAGCAGGTTGACCCAAGACTAAAATCAAAATTGTAAGTGTATATACTTATTTATAAGAGTATTTATACTATAGCAATTCAGAATTCCAAACTTCCTGCTCAAGGATGCCTAACTTTAGGTGGCAAAGCGGCTTTTAAGGTATTTATTAGATAATATTAGGAGAATATCGACTAAATTTTAATCATTTATAGCCAATATTTAGTTAAATTGCAGTCAGCAGGTGAACATTCTTATTATATCCTCTTCAGGACGGTAAGTTCAGTTTTCCCTCCCTTTGTTTAATCATTCATTATTATTTATGAAAGCACGTGTTAAGTTCGTTAACCCGGATAATTCCCAATTTTTCCCCACTTTAAGAAAAAGAGTCAATCATTATTTTCAGGATAATAATATTTCACGCTACGGTAATCGTGAAATGTTTACCAAAACAATCGTCCTTTTAGGTATTTACCTTGCCTGTTACGTGATCATCCTTTCCCTTCCGGTAAGCCCCTGGCTACTGCTGCCCTTTGTTGTTTTGATGGGGATAGCCAAGTCAGGAGTGGGTATGAGCGTGATGCATGATGCTTTGCATGGTTCGTATTCGCAAAACCCAACCGTCAATAAGTGGATGGGCAATACCATATATATGCTTGGTTCCAACGCATCTGTCTGGAAAATTCAGCATAACGTCCTGCACCATACCTACACCAATATCCATGGAATGGATGAAGACATTGGGACCAAAGTAGTGATCCGGCTATCTGACCAGACTCCTTTAAAGTCCTTCCACCGTTATCAGCATATTTATGTGTTTTTTCTCTACGGGCTGATGACGCTGAAAATGTTGACTAATGACTTTTCCAAAATTCTGAACTATAAAGAAAGGGGTATGCTGGGGCAGCAAAAATCCTCCTTTGGCGGTGAATACACGCAGATGGTCCTGTTAAAAATAACCTATCTGTTTTTCGTACTGGTGCTTCCGGTTTTGATCACTCCCCTACTCTGGTGGCAGGTGCTCATCGGATTTATGGTCATGCACCTGACCTCAGGATTTATCCTGAGTACTATTTTCCAGATGGCCCATATCGTAGAGGAAGCACATCAGCCTATGCCAAATCAGGAGGGTAATATTGAGAACGCCTGGGCTATACATCAGTTGGAAACTACTGCCAATTTTGCGCCCAAGAACCGTATTCTAAACTGGTATATCGGAGGGCTTAATTACCAGATTGAACACCACCTTTTTCCTAATGTCTGCCATGTACATTACCGGAAGATCGCCGATATAGTGCAACAGACGGCAAAAGAATTTAAACTGGATTACCATGTTCAGCCTACATTCAGGCAAGCACTGGGCTCTCATGTACGTATGCTGAAAGCACTCGGAACCAAAGCCAGCCTCAGCCCCCGCATGAAAATGGCTCGCTAAGCAATGTCTTTTGAAGAGGCTGCGGATTTTTTTTGCAGCCTCTCTTTATTTTTTTCTAATCAAATCCATTACTCTCTGCCCTGCTGCTCCCGATACATGCGAAAGTGATTGTTGAACAGGTACTGGCTCATATTGACCCTTACGCTCTCCGGGTCAGCCAACTCTCCATCTGTATTGGTAATATGCACGCAGGCCGTACCTGACTCCGGGTGCAGGTAAAAAAAAGAGTAAAATGACTTTTGAGTACCTGTATGCCCTATAAAATGCATACCGCCTACTTCTTCTGTAAAAAACGAAAGCCCGACGCCAGACTTACCACCATCCTGTTCTGAAATAGGCAATTGCAGTTTCCACATCTCTAGCAGGCTGGCGCGACCAAGCACCTGATCGTTTTCCGGATACCCTGACAGGAAAGCCAGGTATTGTACCATGTCATTCAGCGGAGCATTCAGACCGCCGTTAGAAGCGGTAATACCTGTATCAAAATCAAGTCCGTTGGCCTCAGCTAGCTCGTTCCGGAGCGTATAGTTGTTTGCGCGCTGACCGATAAGGTGATAAGGAGTGATGTCGTAGTAAGCGTGGTACATCTGCAGCGGTTTCAGGATATTTTTATCTACATAAACCTCATAGTCATCCCCGCTTAACAATTCAATGATCCTGCCGAGGAAAATAATGGCGGGATTGGAATAACTGTATTTAGATCCGGGTGGAAAATGAATTTTTGTATAAGGCAGCATAGCGGTCAGTTGACTCCAGGTAGTTGGTTCAAAGGGATGCCAGGCCTCCTGCCCTCCCCAGGGCCAGGTAGGGTCCTGAAAGCCAGCTGAATGACTCATCACCATCCGTATGCTGATAGCATCCATACTCCCGTAAGGATTATGCACCTGCCTGAGTTCTGGCAGATAGCGGGTAAGAGGATCGTCCAGGCTGAGCAAACCCCGGTCGCGTAACTGCATGATGCCGATGGCAGTGAGTGTTTTGGTGATGGAGGCCCAATGCATGATCGCATGCTCGTCCATGGGCAGCTTTCGCTCAATATCAGCCATGCCATGGTACGCCTGACTCCTGACCTTTCCCTTTTCCAAAAAAAGTAAGGCCCCTCCCACGATCTGATGCTGCTGCATCTGATCTCGGAAATACTGCTCGGTCGCTTTCCATGAATTTTCATAATCCTGCTCCTGGGCAAAAGCAGGGACAAGCATGATCAACATGGTTAAACACAGAATGCAAGACAAGTAGGTAAGCCTGATGTGGTACATGGATAAAATGTGAATTTTGATTGGTGAAATAAATCGTAAAAAACACTGCTCAGGATAAAGTAGGCAAATACCATTTGTACCTGACCGATAAAATTCTGAGTAAAATGACAAAGAACATGGCCAGAAAAGTAGCCAGTAGTTCTTCTACCCCCAACCTAAGTAATAGTAAAAATAATATGCCTCCTGAAATACAGGCGGTAGCGTAAATCTCATTTCTAAAAATGAGGGGTATACGGTTAGAAAAAACGTCCCTGAGCACTCCGCCAAACACCGCCGATACTGTACCCATCATGACGGCTACCATAGGGGACAAACCCAGCGAAAGGGTTTTTTGCAGGCCCAGAATAGTGAATAAACCGATTCCTATGGAGTCAAAAAGAAACATGGTTCTGCTCAGGCGCAGGATATATTCCTTCATGAAAAAGGTAAGGACGATGGCGCTGAGGATCACATAGATATAGGCAGGATTAAGCATCCAGCCCACCGGTACACTGCCTATGAGTATGTCACGGATGGTTCCGCCTCCTACCGCTGTGACGAAAGCGATAACTGCTGCACCAAAAGGGTCCATCCTGCGCTCACCGGCTGCAATAAACCCGCTGATGGCAAAAACAAAAGTACCTGTCAAATCAAGCAGGTAAAGTATCTGTATCATAGGCCGGCAAGATGTAGAAATTGTGGCTTTTTTTGAGCAATAACGCTAATTTTAACCAGGCATTACGTACTTTTCCCCTCTATTGAAGGGACAAATATTTATTACTACCGGTAAAAATTAACCCATGAATCCTATAGTCCGAAAAATCTGCCTCAGCTTCCATTTTCTACTCATCAGCTTCTGTATGCATGGGCAATCGGTCCCCCTGATCATTGACGCTGATACCGGCAACGAAATGGATGATCTGTATGCTATTGTAAGAGCGGTATTCACCGACAAATTTGATGTACTCGGGGTTTCTTCCGCGCACTTCAACAATGCACAACTGCTGACTGACTCCCTCTGGCACATATACCCTACGGAAAATATCAATACTGTTGAGATTAGCCAGGAACTGAATGAATCACTGTTAAAGGCACTGGATATGGAAAAGATTCCGCATCCTCTGGGCGCAGACCGCATGCTGGGTTACGCGTGGGGATACTATGATGGAGCCCCAATACCATCGGCCAGGGCCATTGATTTTATCATAGAACAGGCTGGAAAGATGCCTGCAGGACAGAAGCTGTCAGTTGCCTGCCTGGGTGCAGTGACCAACGTAGCCGCAGCCCTGGAAACCCGACCTGAACTGGCGGAGAAAATGAGGGTGTATTTGCTGGGTGCTTTTTATGATGTGGAAAAAGGCATCTGGAACAAAAACGAATTCAATATTCGCAATGACCTGAATAGTATGGACAGGCTTTTTGCCAATGAGGCGCTCGAGTTGTATGTTATGCCAGCCAGTACTGCCCGGGCTTTACAGTTTGACCACCAGGCATCGCTGCAAAAGCTGGAAAAAATCAAGGACCCTGTCGCCGAGATCCTGGCCCGCCGCTGGGCAGAGGTAAGTGCAGGAGATAGCTGGATCATGTGGGATTTGGCGCTCATAGAAGCTATGGTGCACCCGGATATGGCCCAACTTGAAAAAAGGGCGGCTCCACCTGAAAACGGAGGGCGGACGATCAACGTGTACACAGCAATAGATAACCAAAAAATGGAAGCTGATTTCTGGTCAGTATTGGAACAAAAGCTTCCTTAAACGCATACTAAGGCTCAAAACAAACCCACTTTCCCGGTTTATACGCCTATGGGCCAGTGTGTTGTAGCCGATCATCTTTGCAATTCTGCTTAAACGAATTATCAGCATGCATGCTCATTTAATCCTAAAACAAAGGCTATACGACGCCTGCAAACTCAGCCTGGACAACCGACTTGGGTCTATAAAAAGTGCCATGCAGGAG
Organism: uncultured Porifericola sp.; assembly: GCA_964518125.1. Lineage (GTDB taxonomy): Bacteria > Bacteroidota > Bacteroidia > Cytophagales > Cyclobacteriaceae > Catalinimonas. The sequence continues at coordinate 3,779 of CAZFFW010000003.1, read as the reverse complement.
GCCCAGGATTCAGCCAACGAGGAGACCAAAAGCAGCGCCGGGGACAAACATGAGACCGGCAGGTCCATGATGCAACTAGAAACGGAAAAGCTGAGTAGCCAACTCAGAGAACTTCTCAATGAACAGGATAAGCTGCAGCAGATAAATCCTGCCAGGCCCTGCAACAGAGTAGAAGCAGGCGCCCTGGTGATCACTGATAGCCTTCGTCTGTATTTCTCCGTCAGCAGTGGCCGGTTACTGCTGGATGGAGATGAGTACTTTGCCCTATCTCCCCAGACTCCGCTGGGTACAGCTGCCTGGGGCAGGCAAAAGGGTGAAAAATTTTCCTTCAATCAGCGTGAATATCAGATCATTACCATTTACTAAGCTTCTGATCGTCAGGCGGCCGGTGATTTGTTTTTCCCAAATCTGAACGCTCCCCTTTACTTGCATGAGCGATGGTTTACCTTTGTGGCTTCAAACTGAGCACATACCATGAATTATATCAAGCTGCTGCGTACCTACCCCAACTATATTGGATTTGGTATGATGCACTATTTTTTCTCCAGTATGGGTCAGACTTTCCTGATCAGTATTTTTGTGCCGTATTTTGTAGATAGCCTGCCGGTTACGAACAACTCTTTCAGCATCGTGTACGGTCTGGCCACTGTCAGCAGTGCTTTTCTACTGCCATTTGGCGGCAAAATGATAGACCAGTTGCAGCTGCGCAAAGTCAGCATACTGGTGGGTATCGGGCTGAGCCTGGCCTGCCTGTTTACCTCCTTTGCCGTGAATGTCCCTATGCTGTTTGTTGGGCTACTCAGTCTTCGCTTCTTCGGGCAGGGCATGATGGTACTGATCGGATCAACAGCCATCGCACGTTTTTTTGACCTGGCCAGGGGCAAATCGCTTTCCCTTTCCAGCACCGGGCTACCTATTGCTGAGTCCTTTATGCCGGTAGTGATCATTGCGCTTATCAAAATGCTGGGCTGGCCAGCCGCCTGGCAGATCCTCAGCGCTTTAATTTTACTTCTGTTTATTCCGGTAAGTATATTCCTGGTAGCAGGAGACAGTCCTTTCCAGCGGGTTCCTGAAGACAAGAAGTTAACCGACCAGCCTTCTCTTGGGAATCAGGATGCATCAAGAAAGCAGGTACTGCGCGACTGGAAGTTTTATATGATCTTACCAGGACTGATCTTTCTGCCATTTTTCATTACCGGAATTTTCATTCACCAAAACCTGCTGGCCGAAGTAAACGGCTGGTCCATGGAGTGGATGGCTACTTGTTTTGTGGGTTTTGGTATTGCACGTATCCTTACCAACTTTGTCGCCGGAGCGATGATTGACAGCTTCTCGGCCCGTAAAGTATTTATTTTTTATCTTCTGCCACTGGCTGGGGGGCTGGCAATACTTTTAGCAGGCACACACCCCTGGCTGGCCATGGGCTATATGGTGCTGGCGGGCGTCACTTCCAGCCTTAGCGGGCTTACCAGTGCATCGCTCTGGGCAGAAATATATGGGGTAAAACACCTCGGAGCAATCAAAAGTATGGCCTCCACCCTTATGGTTCTGTCTACTGCAGTGGGGCCAATTGCCCTGGGCTTCGGGCTGACGGACTATCCTGACCAGACTTTGTGGGTATCCATCATCATCATCGTCCTGATCAGCATACTGAGCTGGATAGCAGTACGGCCGACTTTCTACCAAAAAACGGACAAAACATAAGGCTTCCGTCAGATCAGCACATCTCTCAGTTTAGGATTTTTGTCAAAAACCGAGCGTGCGAAGGGGCAAAGCGGCATTATCCTGGTGTTCGTCATTCTGGCCCAGGCTACCGCCTTTTCTACCAGCATCTGCCCTGCTCCGCTTCCTCTCAGGCTATCATGCACCTCTGTATGGTCAATGATAACCAGCGAATCACCCGCCCTGCTGTAGGTCATTTCGGCTAATTTTTGTCCGCCTTTGAGTATGAAGAATGAGCCTTTGTGGGCTTGTTCAGCCTGTTGAATATCTTCTAGCATATCGGGAAATGTATCAATTAAGCCATAGCTGTTTACACTGGCGAAGTAAATGTAATGTTAATGGTCGCAATGTAATACAGTACTGAAATACTTAAGCTTTCGCTACCGTTTTTGGGACGGCGAAACGCCTGGCAAAACGTGGGATCAGCATCGCAGCCCCTCCGGCAATCAGGTGCATCGGAGCAGTAAGTCCGGCAAAGCCGGCAGGAAGCGGGCCACCATCGGGCAAAGTACCGGCAAAGGGCCCACCCATGCTGAGCAGGGTAAGTACTGCAGCAAGCAAGATAAAATAATAGCCTCCTTTAGACCACCGACGCTGCATGAAGAAGAAGAGTACCCCTCCCAGTAACATGGGAAATAGACTGGCCGCGGAAACGCTTCCTGCGTTGATTACATCCGGAATGGCAAAACCGCTTAGCGTACTGTATACCAGCGAGTACAGGTTGTTTAAAACCGCAGCAAGGACACCAGCGCTTAGTGCGGCCATCATAGCATTTTTGAAGTTGATCTTGGTTTGCATAATTCGGAAAATTATTGGTTATAAGGTATTGACGATAATGTATGATAGTGGCAGAAAACCTGCCGGGTATCCTCTCCCCACTTCCTGTATTTTCGCTATTCCGAGGACAAGGAAACAGGAGTCTGGTACGTAAGCCTGCTCCTCACTGCTTTGCTTATTTCCTAATTTTTAAAATAATTTAGTTGCATACTCAACAAAAAAGCGAAAAATTTTTTTACCGAAGATTTTGTGCCATTTTTTCCAGCATAGCTTTAAAGACTTCAGCCTCCTCCCGGCTAAATCCTGCCAGTGCCTGGTCCAGTGTTTTTACAGCGCTTTGTTCGGCAAGATGACGCAAAGACTTACCCTCACGCGTAAGGTAAATCCGATTGACTCTCGCATCACTGTCATCGGCTGATCTTTTTAGCAACCCTTTTTTTTCAAGTACCGAAACCATTCTCGTGATCGCTGAACGATCTCTGCCCAGTAGTCGGGACAGGTGCAACTGGTTACAGCCATCCATCTTCCATAGCTGGGTGAGTAACCTGAACTGATCAGGCGTAATATCTGCCCCTGCTTCTTTCAACTGATTTCCCAGGTGCTGACTTAGGCGGTGCCAAAGCAGCCCTACTTTACGGGGAATGGTATGCTCAAATTCCATTATTGTTGCATACGCAACATAAAAGAATATGTTTTAGCGAAAAAGGGAAAACCTTAATTCAGGAACGTGCGTTCCAGTAGCATAACCATTTAGGAACGATTGTTCCAATATTAAATAACCAACAAAATTATGAGTCTACTTACTGACAAAGTCGCAATTATTACCGGAGGAAACAGTGGAATCGGCCTGGCCGCAGCAGAAGAGCTGATCAGGCAGGGGGCTAAAGTTCTGATCACCGGCAGAAAAAAAGAAGCTGTGGAAGACGCGGTAAAGCAACTGGGAGAAAAAGCCTATGGCTATGTATCAGACCAGTCTATTGTCACCAATACTGAAGCACTGGTACATGAGGTAAGCCAGAGGTTCGGAAAAATAGATATTCTTTTTATCAATGCCGGTGTGGCCACCATGGCTCCTTTTGAGCACATCACCGAAGAACAGTTTGACTATAATATGGACATCAACTTCAAAGGGGCATTCTTTACCCTCCAGAAGTTTCTCCCTTTTCTAAACGAAGGCGCATCTGTCATTTTCCTTTCTTCAATAAATGCTTTTACCGGCATGCCCAATACTGCAGTCTACGGTGCAAGTAAGGCAGCCCTAAACTCCCTGGCCCGTACGG